>JANOPS010000196.1:0-2339 GCA_031421995.1 Gemmatimonadaceae bacterium | reverse complement strand
CGGATGCAACCTTGCTCCCGTCGAGTCCACAGACTCACGTGTTCATCGTGGGTGTCGGACACTATCGGTATGGCCGAGGTGGATCGGAACCTCAGACGGACGACGGCGAGTACATCGGCCAGCTAACGTCACCGCCAGTATCAGCCCGATACCTTGCGGATTGGTTCATTCGAGACTTCCGTAGCGCCGACCGGCCACTGGGATCCGTGGCGCTTTTGCTCTCCGAGCAACAGGTCGCGTCGACGTATCGCCCGCCAGCGTCGTTGGCCGTGCCGGCGCCAGTGGACTACGAGGTACCCGTGGCCGATCATGCGCAAGTCCAACTCGCCGCAGGCACGTGGATCAATCGGTTGAAACAGAACAAGGACAACATGGCCGTGTTCTATTTCTGTGGACACGGAATGACCTGGAACTCGAACACGACGATGCTGTTGCGCGACTTTGGCCGCGATTCCAACAATCTGATCGCCGAAGCGATTTCCGTTGATCAGGTGATCGAGACGATGAAAAACTGCCCGGCCGGCTATCAGGCGTTTTTTATCGACTGCTGCAGGACTCGCCAGGACGACTTGCTGGAAGGCCAGGCAGTGATTGGCACGCCGGTGTTCTACCTGACGCCGCGCGCGCGCCAGCATTCTGACGTGCGACTGCAGGCGGCGTACTACGCGACAAGTGATGAGCGGCCTGCCGCCGGAGCGAAGAACCGCCCGAGCCTATTCACCGAAGCACTGATTGAAGGCCTGTCACTGGTCGCCGCTGACGACTCCTCCGGTAGTTGGGTTGTCGAGACCGGCCGATTGGCCGATGCGATGAAGAAGTTGGTGGCGCTCAAGCCGAAGTCGGCCGGGGGCACGACGCAGATCCCACAGCCCAAGGCGATGCACTCGTTCGAGATCAACAGCACCGTTATGCCGGCCGGCGTTCGCACCTATGTCACGGCGAAGAGTCCATCGATGTGGGGGCAGTTACACCTGCGTTGCTTTCGGCCAGCAGGTGGCGCGGATCTTGTCAGCGAGCCGACCGTCGCCGGAGCGGATCCGTTTGCGCAGTGGGACCTTCCGCCCAACGAGCAGGTGACCATCGAAGCCAAGCTTCCGGCCGGCGGTACATACACGCACCAGTTGCAAACGCGCCATCCCGTGCGCTGGGTGGAACTCGACGTATGAGCAGACAATGACCGGCCTGCAGATCCTTCTGGAAGACCCACTGCTCGGTGCCGACAACGCCGCGGCTGCGATTGCGAACGTTCGGCGCATCTCGAGCGATGCAGGCGATGCCGAGAGATGGCGGAGGCAGGTTTCGGTTGTATCCGGGAGCGGACAGGGCACCACCGTGAAGGTCCCCACGGGCGGGACCTACGAGATCGAACTGATCACGCCGGCTGGCCGAATTCTGGCGGAACAACAGAACGTGGTGGAGGGCGAGCTCAAGCGGGTGACCTTCACGCTCGGTGAATCGCCGCACGAATGGCTGTCATGGCAGCAGCTTTCCGGTTACGTGCCCACGCGAGCCACGTACGAGCGGGAGGAGCTCGATCGGTTGCCCGTCAACGCCGAGAGTTTCGGCGCACATCCGGAAGTGCTGGAAGCGCGGATCCCGCGCGACCGTTCGATGTGGCCGACTGTGCTCGCGAGCGCAGGCCAACAGCGCAGCTCACCGGTCTCGGGTTTCGTGCGCATGCGGGAAGAGAGGCGCAGCCGCAGCAGTGGGATCCAGCTGCAGCCGCATCCGATGCGCAAGAAGGTGTTGCACACCGACTCCGATCGGCGCGTCCTGCAGTGGCTTATCGAGCCAGACTACGCATTCGGTAGTGATCCGTCTGAATGGGCGCGCTGGGGCTACGTGCATGTCGATCAGGTGCTCGAATTGGCTACGATCCCGACGCCATGGGCGCCGGATACGCTCATTGAGTTGTCGTTCGATCGCGCGCGCCCTCGGGCAATTGCCTTCACGACGGTCGTGATACGCGATAGGGCGTTGGTCGGCTTTCTCGCCTACTTGGGGAGCGGCCGTACGGGATACGCCGACTTGATCATCAAGGGTGATGACTACCGGATCATTGAGCGCCTGATCTTTGACAAGATGGCCAATCCGCTTGCCGCTGCGGGCGCTGCGGCGATCGCCGTGTTGACGACGCGTGTCACGTCACCCCAGCGCTGGGATCCCTGGCTGGAAAACCTGGCCGCGCAGTTCCCGTGGCTTCCTGATGGCGCCGTGGTCCTGGCCCACCGTCGGCTGCAGCAGGCACAGACAGAAGACGAATTTGACCGCGCGCGAGACATGTTTGTCACCGCCTTCGATCAGTTTGCGGTGGCGGCGTTCGATGTCGCGGCGATCGA
>JANOPS010000195.1:0-16241 GCA_031421995.1 Gemmatimonadaceae bacterium | reverse complement strand
CGGCATCGGAAACCAAGAGGCCGGTGATGGCGATGATGCAGCAGATAGCGATATGCCAGACCCACTCACGAAAATGCAGGCGACAGAGCGAGTATGCACCTCGGGAACGTCAGCAGGAAGTCGGCAAATCGCGACATTTTGTAAGGGATATGCTGACGCCGCCTATCGGCTCCCTAAACCAAATGTTGAGGCACCAGCGTCATCCAGTGTTCCACACCCGAGGCGCTGACAAACACGTGGTGCCTAGCGCATCCGCATTCCAAACCCGCGCGCAAACCGACATCCAATCTCTGCCGGATTGACCTTCGCGTGCTCCGGCCACGTGAAGGACAACGTGCCCTGGAAGTCGTAGTCGCCGAACAGCACGTCGGCCACGCCCTGCCCTTCTGACCCCGGCAACCACGCAGCCACAAAGGCCGCCGACGCGTTGAGTTCGTGATTCACGACAAGGGGTCGACCCGACACCAGCACCGTGACAACGGGGATGCCCTTCTCCGTGATGGCCTGAATCGTTGCCAGATCGTCTGGATGCAGCTGGGCCAATTCAATGGTCGCGCCGTATGGCTTGAGTTGCGACGTGGGCCCACCAAAACCGGACCCCTGCTCTACCAGGCCGGCAGTACGAATATCACCCATGCCTTCCGCGTAGGGCGTCTCGCCGATCACTACAATCGCGACGTCGTGCTGCGTGGCGTCTGCCGCCGACCCATCAACGCTCAACACCGCGTGTGGTGCGACCTTTTGGATGCCCTCCCAAATGGAGGTTCCGCCGACGATCTGCTCCGGACCGGAGACGCCCTGCCACGCCACCGTGAAGCCGCCGCACTGATGCCCGCGATTGTCGGCGTTCTTACCCGCAATCAAAAGGCGTGCCTGCTTCGACACGGGCAGGATCGCATTCGCGTTCTTGAGCAGGACCAGTGATTTCCGCACCGCCTCGCGAGCAACCTCGCGGTGCTCGAGACCACCGAAGCTGGCGTGGTTCGACCATGGGCGATCAGCGGGACGCGGCCGCTCGAACAAGCCGTAGCGAATCTTCACCGACAAAATGCGACGCACCGCATCATCGATACGTTCCATGGCAATCTGTCCGGCGGCGACCGCATGTTTGAGCCCGTCGAGACACCGCTTCCAGTCCACCGAGATCATGATCATGTCCATGCCGGCGTTCACCGACAGCACGATCGCTTCATCGTAGTTCTCCGACAGCTGATCGATCCCGTCCCAATCGGACACGATGATCCCATCAAAGCCCAAACGCCCCTTGAGGACGTCGGTCAGCAGGTAGCGATGCCCGTGGCACTTCTGCTTGTTCCAGCTGTTGAACGACGCCATGACCGTCAACACCCCTTCGCGGAGCGCCGGATAATACGGCGCCATGTGGACGCGTTCCAGCTCCGCCTCCGTCAACGTCGTGTTGCCCTGATCCTTGCCGTTGGTAGTCCCGCCATCACCCACCCAATGCTTCACGCACGCAATCACACTGTCCGAGCCAAGGTCGCCTTGCAGTCCGCGCACGTACCGATCCGCGTAGCGCGCCACGAGCGCCGGGTCCTCGGAGAAGCTTTCGTACGTGCGGCCCCAATGCACATTGCCCACGACGGCAAGCGTTGGTGCGAACGTCCAGTCCAGTCCCGTCGCCAACACCTCGCGCGCGCACACCTGCGCGACGCGTTCGATCAGATCGGGATCATTCGCGGCCCCGAGCCCGATGTTGTGCGGCAACACGGTCGCGCCGAGCACGTTGGCGTTGCCGTGAATCGCATCGATGGCGTACAGCAGCGGAATCGGTAACCGCTCGTTGCTGTCGTCCATCGACGCCATCCAGTACGCGTCGTTCATCGACACCCAGTCCTGCGTGCGATTCGCACCGGGCGTGGAGCCGCCGCCACTGAGCACGGAGCCAAGGCCATGCGCGCGCACGTCGTCCGGCGTGGTCGAGGCGCGTTCCGCCATGATCATCTGGCCGAGCTTCTGATCGATGGACAGGCGAGCGAGCAACGTCTCAACGCGGGCGGACAGCGTGTCGGGTGCAGTCGGGGAGTTCATGCGGAGTGGTGTAAAGGAAGCGATGGGAAGACGAGTCAAACGAGGAGAAACTCAGTGCGGAGCTGCGTCGTGGAGTCCCCGCCGATCCAGGCGTGAAACCACCCGGACTCAACCCGCCGTCGCATGTCGCGTCCGTAGAAGGCGAGATCGTTTGCGGTCACCGTGAAGCGCACCGTACGGCGCTCGCCTGGCGCCACCGTGAGCTTCTCGAACGCTTTGAGCTCGCGCACGGGGCGCGTGACGTTGGCCACGACGTCGCGAATATAGAGCTGCGCCACTTCGGTAGCCGGGCGCGTCCCGGTGTTCGTAATGTCGGCGGACAGTTCGATGACGCCGTCGCGCGCCAGCTCGTGATGATTGACGGAGATATTCGCGTATTCCATGCTGCTGTAGGACAGCCCAAATCCGAAGGGAAAGAGCGGTGTGGGATGCACGTCCAGATGAAACGATGTGTTGCCGATGGACAGCTGCGGCGCGCGCGCCTCAATATCGTCCATGTGGATCACCGTTTCATCCGTCGCCGGCTTGCCGGTGTGCTTATGCCCGTAGTAGATGGGGATCTGACCGACCGTTCGCGGCAGCGAGGTGGGCAACTTCCCCGACGGCGATCCGACGCCGAACAAGAGGTCGGCGATGGCCGCTCCGCCCATCACACCGGGGTGCCACGCATACAGCACGGCCGTCGCGTCGTGCAGCACGGACTGCAGGGCGAGCGCACGACCTGCCATGATGACCATGATGACGGGCTTCCCTGTTTTGGCCAGGGCCGCAAGGAGCGCGGGCTGCGCGCCAGGCAAGCCGATGTCGGAGCGACAATGCGCCTCGCCGGACAAGATCGATTCCTCGCCAGCGACCAGCACCACCACGTCGGAACGCTGCGCCGCCTCAACGGCCTCGGCGATCAGCGATTCGTCTCGACTTCGCGTTGTGGGCACTCCCCGCGCATACGTGATCTCGACGTGCTCCCCCACAAGATCGGTGATCGCGTGCAAGACGGTCACGCTCGGACCGTGGTCGCCATCAAAAATCCATGTGCCAAGCTGGTCATGCTTGTCATCCGCCAGCGGCCCAACCACGGCGATAGCACGCACGGCCTCACGCGAGAGCGGCAGCGTGCGATTGTCGTTCTTGAGCAGCACGACGCTCTCCACCGCCACGTCCCGCGCCAATTGCAGATGCTCGGCGTTCAGCGGCGCGGGAAAGCGCGAGGAGTCGGTATAGGGAGACTCGAACAGTCCCAAGCGCAGTTTGAGCCGGAGCACATTCGCCACCAACGTGTCGATGCGCTCGATGGCAATCACGCCGTCGTGTACGAGGTGTGCGAGATGCTCGGCATACGTGGTGCTCGACATCTCCATATCGACACCCGCGCTTGCCGCCTCGTATGCCGAATCGCGATCGTTGGCGGTAAAGCCGTGAACGGCGAGCTGGCGAATGGAATCCCAGTCGCTGACCACCATGCCGTCGAACTGCCATTCCTCGCGCAACACCCGTTTCAACAAGAACTCACTGGCCGAAGCCGGCACGCCGTCGATCTCGCTGAACGACGTCATGATCGTGGCCACGCCGGCATCAACGGCCGCCTTGAATGGCACCAGATGCACGTTGCGCAGTTCGTTCTCGGGAATGTTGGTCGTGTTGTAGTCGCGCCCGCTCTCGCTGGCCCCGTAGCCGGCGAAGTGCTTCGCGCAGGCGGCGATATGGCCCTCGGCGGCGAGATCGTCGCCTTGAAAGCCGCGCACCATCGCCGCACCGAGGACGCCCGTGAGATACGGGTCCTCACCAAAGCCTTCCGCCACACGTCCCCACCGCGGGTCGCGTCCGATATCGATCATTGGTGCGAACGTCCAATTCACGCCGGTGGCCGCGGCCTCGAGCGCCGCCACTCGCGCCGCCTTGGTCACCAGCGACGGATTCCATGTGGCGGCCTGCCCGAGCGGGATCGGAAACACCGTCTTGAAGCCGTGGACGACATCACGACCGACGAGCAACGGAATGCCATGACGACTTTGCGTGGACGCCAACCACTGCAAATCGTTGGCCGTTTGCGCATCCACGAGGTTGATCACCGAACCGATGCGCCCGTCTCGGATGGCCTGTTTCAAATCTTCTGGGACGTGTTCTGCCGATGCAGCCACCTGCTGGAGCTGGCCGATCTTTTCTTCGATCGTCATCTCCAGCAGCAAACTCGCAACGCGATCCTCCACGCTCGAGAGATCGAGCACCCCTACCATGCCACGGTCAGGTACGAGCGCACTTCCCATTCCTTGCCGTTCGGGGCCGGGAACGTCGGATCGCAGACGACGCCACCAACAAGATCAGGAACACGCTCGGGGCAGAAGCGAGGCGAGAACCGATCCAGTGCGCGCCACGTGCCGCGTACACCAAAGCGCGTTTCGGGAAGATCCAGCCAGGACGGCATGCCGAACACATACGACGCGTCGGTCATGACCTGCTTCGGATAGGTGAGATTGAAGTCGCGATGGTAATCGAATGGACCAAAGTCGTTGACCTTGGCGGCACCCTGCAGTTTGAGATGCCCCTTCACGAGCCGGACGTCGCCACCGTACCGCTTGATCAGCCGTGGGTCATCGCCGTTCGGCTCAGCAGTTCCACCAAAGATGTTGGCAATCAGCCGAATGTCGGAGCCGACGCGTGCGACCATGCGGCTGCGCGCTTCCCACAAGTAGCGAGCCGGTGTTGCGCCAGGAAACGCGAAGGTGGTACGCCCATTGGCGAAGATACCGATGGCCGCGTCCTGTGTGGTGGGCAGCTTCCTGTAGGTGAACCCGAGGTTGCCGGCGAACTTGGCGTCCTCGCGGGCGTCGTTGTCCCACTGGTACATCCACGTCGCGGGCGTGGGGTCGAAGGTGAGGAGCAATTCACCAGCGATGGTTTCGCGATTGGCCCGCACAGAGAAGGCATCGTCGATCACGTTGCGCGGACGACCCGGTGCAGGCGCATCAGCAGGCATTGGCCCAACGATGGGCTTCTGATACAGAAAGTTGGGCGCAATTTGGAAATTGCCAAAGATGGCCGAGACGCCCGTGACGACGTTCCACTGGTTGTTGAGTCCCGTCTCCCGGAGATTCCATCCCGTGAACGTTTGCACGGACGTGGGGCCGCCGTCTGCAACGAGACCCATGATGGCGCCTTGCGCATACATGTTGTACCGGCCGCGGGTTGTTGAGGCTTTCGCCTTGCCACCGAAGGCATCGGCGGCTCGGATCTTGTCCTGCAGCACGCGATAGTTGCCCGGTGCGCCATCGACCAGCTGGAACACTTGTCCGACACGCGTGGCACCTGCCCAGATCCCACCCATTTCGAGATTGACGCCGCTGCGCACGGTGGCGAGTGCGAGCGTCGCGCGGCGCGTTTGCGGAATCGGCACGGCGAAGGAACTGTTGGTCGATCCCTGCTTGGCGATGTCTTCCTGATAGATGCCCGTGATGTCGTACGCGCCAAAACGCTTGCGATACTTGGCCAGGGCCGTGGGATTAGCGCCCCACCACAGTTCGGGTCCGAAAGCCACCTTGAGTCCGTCCAGCTTGCGCTTGCCGGTAAACTCGACGCCGAGCGGCGCTTCGCCGTTGTAGATGTCGATATTCCGGCCGTAGTTCGCTTCGCGATAGAGACCGAAGAAGTCGCCTTCGTATCCCCAGTGGTAGTGCCCGGTGCGATAGAACGCGTCGAGCTTGAAGTTGCGCGAATCCCACGCCATGCTGGCGCTGTAGACTTTCAGCCGTTCGATGCCGTTCAGGCGGAGGGGGAGCGAATCGGTCTGCACGATGCGCGTGCGTCCGCGGTTTTCGTAGAAAATCTCATCGATCGGATTGGACGGCACGTTGCCCAGCACGTTCAGCGAGAGCGTGGCGCGGAACGTTTCCACGGGGCGCGCCTCGATCGACGCGAAGTACGACTCCATGCGATCAAACCCCTTGAACGACGGGCTGAGATTGTTGTTGGCCGCGCCAGCGGCCGGCGTACGAATCGACGTGCCGCCAGTGCTATACGTGGCGAGGTCAAGACGCATGCCACTCACACGGATCGCGTTGTTCCCTTCACCGGTCAACGTCGCACGATCGCCGCGGGCCTTGAGCACCATCGCGACGGGGTCGATGGCCGCGAAGTGCGTGCGAATCGCCGTCACGTTGGTGCCGGGCGCATAGGCGGACAGCGTGTAGGCCTGCTGCAATCCGTAAAATGCGGCGCGTGGGTAGAGCTGGTACAGCCCGCGAGAATCGGGCGCGCCCTTTGCCACAATCCCCCACCACTCTTCGTTCATGTTGTTCGCGCCCTTCTCAAAATCATCACCGTACGCTTCGTTCGACCACGAGGCGTTCGTGTCATGGTCATTGAGACCGGTCTCCTGCCCGAACTTCCACCAGCCATCGGTGAACTGGAAGGTGAAGCCGCCAATCGCGTTGCCGACACCGCCCTTTCCGCTGGACTGCTCGTAGATTTCCTGCCACTGCGCCAGCAGGTACTTCGCCTGCGACAGCTGGTCTTCGCGCATTTCGCGCTGATTCCAGGCATCGGCGCCGAACTCCGTGAACATCACCGGCAGACCGAGCTTTTCTTTCACCACGGCGAACAGGTTGCCGAAGGATTTACCGCGGTACACGTTGGTGCCGAAGACATCCAGTCCCTTGGCTTCCTGCGCGATGATGTCGATGTACTGCAGGTCGCCATTCGCGAGCGCCACCGGATGGGTCGCGTCACGCGTTTTGATGGCGCGCGCCACTTCGCCAACCAGCGAATACAAAAACTTGGCTTTGGCAGCGTCCCGCTCACCCTGCGGCAAGTTTTCGGTCGCGGCCGACTTCCACGTCAGCCCGTAGTTGTTCTCATTGCCGAGCAGCCACATGAGCACACCCGGCGTACCACGAAACTCGTCCACCAATGCGAGCACTTCCTTGGTGAGCGCGGCGCGCGCCTTGGGGTCGGAGTAATCAGTCGACGCTGTATAGATGCCGTTGATCGTGATCCCGTAGCGACCGAGGGCGTGATTCACGACGGTAAAGATGCCGTACTGTTCGTAGATGTATTTCACCCAGCGGGGTGGAACGCCCGCATACTGCCGAATGACGTTGACGCCCATCGATTTGAGCGTCGACATTTCACGATCGAGCGCGGCCTTGATGGTGGCCTCAGGCTGCGCCCAGAAGTTGTAGGCGTAGTTCTGCCCGACCGGGAAGTAGTCCCAGTTCACGCCACGCAACATGACGTCAGCGCCGTCCACCTGAATGCGCGATCCACTCGCATCGGCCACCACGGTGATGGTTGGCCCTTGTGCGCGCAGGGTCGGGGCGGCCGCAAGCAGTGCGAACAGCGCCACGGCTAACCAGCGCGCGCCCGTGAACCGGCGGGGCGAGGTTCGTGTCGGACTCATCAGCGTCATCTCCACAGTGCGGTGGATGGGGTGTACAAGGCGGGAACAGCGGTCGAGGGGAGATGCGACATTACTTTGTTCGCAGCGACAACAAAGTGCGTTCGACGTGCAGCGATGTCAAGCGAGCAGACATGGCGTCACGGACGTCATGGCAGCAACGGAAATGGGGCCCTCACACAGTGAGGACCCCATGATCCGGGACTATCGACGGAAGTAGACGTTATCGATGTAGAGAACGCTTGGGCCCGCCGCCACGAACAGCAGCTGATTCAATTTCGGCCGAGTCGTGAGACCCGTGAAGTTGGCGAGTGGGATATCCAACTGGACCCACGTATTCGCCGCCACTGCGCCGGCCTGGAACTTGCCGATCGCTGCGGTACCGCCAGCGTCGTTCACCAACTGGATCTCAAGATTCGACGACGGATTCGGTGACCACACGTCAACGTGGAAGTGCGTCATCGTGGTCGCGTCTACGGCGTTGGCCGGCGTCGCGACGCCATACTCGACGCCCACGAAATTGAACAACGTGTACTTCTTGATGTTGCGGCCGGCAACGACAAACGGATCGACCAGTTCATTGCCACCAAAGCTCCAGCTGGTGCGCCACGTCTCGACCGCGCGATTCGTGTATGCGGTGGTGAACAACGAGATCACGTTGGCCGCGAGCGCCGTTGGCGCGGGGGCAATCGTGGTCGGTGCGGCGAGCGGTGCCGTCACGGTCACCGAAGCAGACGACGGCAGCGTAATCCCGCCCAACGTGGCGGTGATGTTCGCGGTGCCAGCAGACACGCCTGTCACGACACCGTCAACACTGACGGTCGCCACGGCGGGGTTGCTGGACGTGAGCGTAAACCACCGCCACGCCACATCCGTCAGCTTGCCACCGTTTGGCAGCACGGGCGTGGCATAGCTGACCGTGTTGGGGCCTGGGTTGATCGTGAACGGCGCGCCAATCGGTGCGTTGATGGTCGGCCACGCGACGGTGGCACCCGTTGGCGCGCCAATCTGCGAGGCGGGCAACGTTTCGTACTGAATATCGTTGAACCAGACGGTGTAGTTGTTCGGCCCGTCAGCAAAGTGGAACAACCCATCGGCGGCGTTGAACTTGGCCGGATTCGGAATGGGAATCACGAACTTCTGGAACGTGGTCGTGAGCGGGATGCCGATCGCTTCCGCATTCATCGGGTTCAACGCGCTTGCATTGTTGCCGATACCGACCTTGAGCGTGCTGCGAGCGACGCTGGCTTTCGCCCAGAACGTCAACGCGTTGAACGCCGAGAGATTGCGCGGCGTGGCGGCCACGAACGCGCCACCTGAGTACGCGCTGCCGTTCGCCGTGATCACGGCCCGGATCGAACTGCGTCCGTTGTTCGGGTTCGTGGCATCAATCGTGACAGCATTGGCCGCCCCGCCGAAGTCGGCGAACGACACGCCTGCCGGATAGACGTCGGAAAAGACCGTCGCACCGGTCGCCGGCGCAACGACCGTGACGGTGACGTTGGCCGTGCGGGTCGACGCCGTGTGCGTCGCCGTGATCGTCGTCGTGCCAGCGGCGACGGCGGTGATCAAGCCGGTTCCGCTGATCGTCGCCACGTTGGTCGCGCTCGACACAAACGTCACGCCAGTCGTCAGCGCCGAGGTGGTGGCGTTACTGAAGGTCCCGGTAACGGTCAGCTGCTGCGTGGCGGCCGGGGCGAGCGAAATCGCGGTCGGGGTCAGCGCGATCGACGTGACCGTCGGCGCGGGAGCCGCTACCGTGATCGTGGCGGTCGCCGTCTTTCCAGAGGCCGACGCGGTGATCGTGGCCATACCGGCGCCAACGGCGGTCACGAGGCCGTCGCCGCTCGCCGTCGCCACGGCGGTCGATGATGACGTGTAGGTCACGCCGGTGGTGAGTGCGCCCGTCGAGGCGTCACTATACGTCGCGGTGACCGACAACGCTTGGGTTCCGCCGATAATCAGGCTGGCCGTGCTTGGCGACACGGCAATCGTGGAGACGGTCTTTGCTGCAGGGGTCGTGGACGAATCACACGCCGTCAACAGCATCGCCGCGGACAGGGCGAAGATGGACAGCGGAACGCGCGTAAGTAGACGCATGTGTTGCCTCGAGAAACGGTGGGCGGAACGACGGGGCAGGAACTCCCCAGAGGCGGGCGGGATCCTCGGCCCGCATCACTCGTGCGAGAACCAAGGACTTTGTTGTCGTGCCGAACAAAGTATTCCCTCAAATGGGTGCGCTGTCAAGGACGACCCGATACGGCTGAGTTCGCTAGAGGCACCCTGATCGCTTCAGACAGACAATGGAATGCGATTGCAGCGGAACGAGGGAAGATCGATCCAGCGTTGAAGGGTGGGGATGTAGGTGACCCGTTTTCTGAGGCGCCAGGGCGGTCGATAGCGTGAGCAAGCCATGAATCTGTATCTTCGCCTGTTTCTTACTCTCGCCCGTGCCTGGCGCGCTCCTCGCCTCACGGTCGGCGACACTATCACGCGCACCCTGCGCGTGTTGCCCAACGATCTCGACGTTAACGGCCATATGAACAATGGTCGATACCTGACCATCGTCGACTTGATGCTGGTCGAATACTTTGTGCGCCTCGGCTTTGCCACAACCATCATACGTCGCCGGTGGCGGCCGGTGGCGGGCGGCTCGTTCATTAGTTATCGCCGGATGCTCAAGCCACTGCAGCGCTATCAACTGCGTTTTCGGCTCGACGCCAGCGACCACCACTGGAACTACATGCGGTTCGAGTTTGCCAGGGACGGTGCGGTACACGCCGCGGGGTATTTGAAAGGGGCAGTCGTGTCACGAAATGGGTTGGTGCCAAACGCCGAGTCGTATGGGGCCATGGACCTTGCGCCCTTGAGCCAGGGAGTCCCCGACGCCGTGCGGGATTGGCTGGCGGCCGAGCGAGGCGTGATCGACGCAGCGTGGTAGGTGCTGGCGAGCTGGCTTGGCCGGGGCGCGACGGCGAGTGTCGCGAGGGCAATCACCAGCAGCGCAACGGGCCGGACGATGCGTCGCGACCACCGACGCGCGAAGTTATTCGCATGACCAGTGTGTGAGACGGAGAGTCTAAGGGGATGCGCCGGAAGCTGGCGATCTCGAGCCCCTGATTCAATACAGCGGAGTGGCGAGCCTGTATGAGGATTGTACGAATGCGCTGCTCGGCTACTTCACGAAACCCTGCATTGCGTTCATAAAACATTGTATGAATCACGGAGTACACGGAGTGCACGGAGTACGCGGAGGCGTGTGGCGACTACCCTCCGTGCACTCCGTGTCCTCTGTGATTCATGAATGCAGTTATCGGGCTCAGTATACCCAGTGATTCATTACTCTAGTTGTTGGGCTGGCCAGGGCGTACGGGGCCGAATGCTAGTTGGTGGCGCGCGCGGTATTGATGATCGTTGTCCGCTCGAGATACCAGCCCGTCGTGCCGTCACGATACATGAGATACACGACGCCGTTCTTGCCGAAACCCGCGATCGAACGCCCGATGGGCAGCCGCACGCGTTGCCACAGCTCACCGCGATTGTTCACCACGTCGTAGACAAGTTCGCCAGCCTTCGCTTGCGCCGATGTGGTGGGCAGGATCCACAGGTTGCCATCCAGATCTGCCTTCGCCGCGCCCGACCGAATCGCGGGATAGTAGTCAGCGATTTCGCTCAGCGGCACGAACTCCACCTGCGCCGGTCCCATGCCACCGCCCGGGCCCGTGGAGAACATCTGCGGCGCGCCGCCGCCGGCGCCACCGCCGCTCGCATCGCCGCCGACGCGCATGGTGATCACCTGCATCCCGCCACCGCCGCCGCCGCCACCGCCCCCACCACCGCCCATGCTTGCTCCCATCGCAGCTGCCACTCGCTCCATGTCAGCAGCGCCGGCATTTGCGCCGGGCTTCGCCGCGTTCGCCTTTGCATCTGCCGCCGCTTTATCAACGGCTGCACGTGCCGAGTCTACGAGCTTCTGCTTGTCGTCGTCCGTCAAGCGTTTCCAGTCGAAGGGCAACTTGGGCGACGACGCCGTCGTGCCATCCGGTCGGATCCAATCAATGTGGTAGTCGTGTCCGCGCACGAACGCGATGCTGCCATCAGACAGCACCGCCCAATCGTCAACCGTGGAGAGCGGATTGATGGTCGACTTGAGCGCCATCTTGCCGTCTGGGCCCTGCGACACGTTGATGCGCGTGCCGCTTTGAATCTTGACGCGTCCGATCGTGTCCACGCCACGTGTGTCGAAGTTCGCGCGCAAAATCGGCGCGGAGTCTGGCGGCTGCACGGCCATGGGCGCCATGCCACCTGATGCTGATGGCGATCCCTGCATGCGATTCTGCGTCATCACCATCGCGCCACGATAGATGAGATTTCCTTGCGCATCGACGCCGCTGGCTCCACCGGCGAGGAAACGGAGATCCTGTGGCTTCGGTGCAGACATCACGTGCGACACCTGACCGCGTGGATCGAGCACCAAGAGCGCGAGTGACGTCCCGTCGACAAACAACGTGGAGTCGGCGAGATACGGGATGAGCGGCGCCGCGCGAGGTCCGTAGCTGTTTCCACCCACGGACACCGAGTCAACGACGACGCTGGAATTAGCGAGCTTGTCGTCGAGTTTGACCAGTCGGCGACGCACGCCGTCGTTGATCAGGACACCACCGTCGCGGAGTTGGCGCACCCCGAAAATGTTGCCGAAATGCTCGGACGACTTGGCTTCAACCGCCGAGAGTTCGCGAACGGGGACCGCCTTCTGGGCCTGCGCGGCGACGGGCGCGGCAAGCAGGGCGAAATATGACGTGCATCGGACAACGGCGGAAAAGCGCATGGAGGGCCTAGGGTGAAAGTGTGGCATGATCGACGTGATATGACACCGCAGCAACGTGAATGGGTTTCCCCAAAATGGGTTTCTCCAGAACGGGTTTCTCCAGAACGGGTTTCCCCAGAACCGGTTTTACCGGAATGGGTCTCCCCGGAATGAGCTGCCCCGGAGGGCCTACCGGATGATGAACGGGCTGGTTTCGATCCCGGCGCTCGACGTTCGCATGAACTTGAGCACACGCGCATCAAGGAAGTTCAGGATCTGCAGGGGGAGCTTGCGTTTCTGTGACTTGGTCAGCAACCGGTTGACCTCGGGGACCAAGGTCATCAGGTAGTCGACCGTCTTCTCGCGCGCCGTGACGTATTGATCGTACGCCGCGCCCTTGTTGTAGCTATCGGGCACCATTTCGAGATACTTGGCGACCGGCGTCCAGAGGACATCAGCGCGCTGGGTAAACGCGCGACTGAGCGCCGCCAGGCTGTCCGCTTGTTTCCGCGTCAGCTTGAGCGAGTCCGGCTGCTGCAGAATCAACATCATGGGATTGGGAATCGTACTGCTGCCAAGGGACTTGAGCACTGGCGCCGTCGGTTTGGTACCCGGACGGCCGCGTCCCATATCCAGCCGTTGCGTGAGCACCTGTCGTTCACGCGGCACACCAATATCCACTTGCACACGGAGGCTGATCAACGGCAGTGCACGCTGCGTCGTTTGCGTCGGGCGCGTGGTGCCGAACCGCTGATTGACCTCGTACTTGTAGCGCTTGGTGGTGGGATCGAAGCCGCGCACCAACAGGAGGCTCTGGTCGGGCGCAATCGCCTGCCCCCACCCGCGAATGTCCTGACCGTTCACGAGCAAATCGGCCAGTCCAAGGGGATTGTTGATGCTGAAGTTGACGCTGGCGCGCTGCGGCAATCCGATCTTTTGCGGATTGAAGCGGAAACTCAGGCTCGCCGTGGTATTCCACGGTCCACGACAGCTGCCCCGCGACGCGAGCTGGCCGAGTTGGCGAGTGAGACAGCTGCGCCCCGCGACCTCGCCGTTCTGCAGCACGTTGCGCATATCGGCGGCCAGTGCTGGATCAGTGGTCGTGGTAGGGTCAAAGACGAACGCCCGATCATTGAAACCGCTGCCGTCGCCATTCACGTCGCCTTGAATCGACGGCGTGAACGGGATGCCCGAGCTGAACGCCACGTTCCAACTGACGTAAATGAGATCAAGAACGGGAAAGTCGTTGAGGCCTATCCCGAATTGGTGCCGTCCCGGTTGGAGGCCCTGTCCCCACTGCGTTCCGAACGGGTCGCCAACGGTGCTGCTGAACCCGCGAAATTGATCGCGCAGCGCCAGCAGCTGATACGATGCATTCCAGCGCAGTCTGGGATTGGCGGTCACCGGACGCAGCGTGACGAGATACTGTTGCGCCTCAGAACGCAGATCCGAACGCGCCTCGGACACGCGCAGAAAGTCGGTGGTGATGCGCGTATCCTGCAGGGCAACGGCACCGGTCCGCGGATCGATCGCCGTGGGATTCGCATACACCGGACGCCCGCCCTCGTTGTCGAGCGCAAACCGCTGCGTGCCTTTTAAATTGCGATCCAGCGCGTCTTGTTGATTCAAGTTCAACGAATACACTGCCGAGACACCGAGCGCGAACCGGTTGTCGAGCACCGGGCCGCTCCAACTGAGATTCGAACGCCACACGCGTGACTGTTGGAAGTCGCGATCGAACAGTGTCACGTTTGGTGTGCTGTTCGAGAACACCGTGCCGTTGGTGCCATCAGCGCACGTTGTCGGGATGTTCGACGGGCTCGTCTGGTAGCTGGCCCACGCCGGAATCGGTGCGGCAGGTCCTGTGCAAACGATTTGCTGCGTGGAACTCGCGAGGCCGGTGTTGTTGACCGCCGTGGCAATGAGGTCGGAGCCGCGCAGATTCTGAAACACGCCCACACCGCCTTGAATCAAGGCCCTCGGCGGACGCGCAGCACCCGGAATAAACGCAATCTGCGGCGCGGTGCCATAGATCCACGTAAAGCCCAGGCGCGGACTCAGGTAGACACTGTTGGGCACCGCCGCGTTGCTCACGCCCAGTCGCTGCTCGACCAGTGGATTGGCATTGGGTGTGGTCAGAAACCGATTGGCATCCAGTCGAAGTCCGTATTGCACCTGCAGATCCTGCTTCGGTCGCCAGAAGTCGCCGAGCGAAAACGCGGCGGTGACTTGGCTTCCGGTGCGCTCGGGGGCGAAGAGCGTGCGATTGTACGTCGCTGCGCGCCCCGTTTGCAAATCGCCCAGCGAGTTGAAGCTGAACGACCCAAACAGATTGGCCCCCTGATCCGACGTGAAGCCCTCCTGTCGGATATTGGAGGTGAGCTTCACCGCATGCTTGTTGTTCCCCGCAAACCACCGCATCTCGTTCGACAGTTCCAGCGTATGCGACTGTTGCGACACCGTCAGCGCCGGATTGCCACCAAACGACAGCGATCGCACAGCCGATGTGCCATCCTCGAACACCGAGTTGACGCGCACATTACCGTTGGGCAGTCGCAGATAGGGTTCGTTCTCGGTACCGCTCAGACTGAGTCCGAACACGGTGTTGGACAAAATGCCAAACCAGAAATAGTTGGTGTGGCGGAGCGACGCGATGCCACTCCAATTCTTGGTCTCGCCGTTATACGCGGGCGTCGTGAGGATCGACGAGCCGCCAAATCCCGTCACCTGCTGACTCTGTCGGTAGTTCCCCAGCAGTCCCAGGGTAATGGCATTGCCAGTCCCGGACGTGCCGGGCGTAAGATCAACGTTCGCCTGCACATTCAGCTGATCGGTGGCCTGCAGGGTTGGCGTGCTTGGCAACGTCGAGGGCACATTGGCTTGTTGCAGAATGCCCAGCAGTCGCGTCACCGAGTCGCTGGCCACGCCGGCAGACGAGAGCCCCAACGGACTGGTGTTCAAGAGCGACGGAAGATCTTTGAAGTTTCGCGAGAGGCTGAACGACGTGTTGTAGAAGTGACGGTCCATGACGAGTGGTCCACGACCACCCGAACCGATCAGAAAGTTGCTGTACTTCTGATTCTGCTGCTCGGCGATATCGTCCGCGAACTGCAACTGCGGCGTGATGGCGTTGGTGCTCGCTTGTCGAAAGGAGTAGTTCGTGCCAGGCTGCGAGATCAACGCAATGCGGGCTCCACTGAAGTTGCCGATCGCCGGATCGTAACTGTAGGTGAGTACAGACGCGCGGACTTGCGCGTCCGGCGGAAGGGTATTGATCCCAGAGCCCAAGCCGTTGAAGGTCGTGCTGTTCTGATCCGCCGATAGGCCGAGGGCGGAGAACACATCGGCGGCACCATCAAGTCCAGGGATCACCTGAATCCCGGGGAGTCCTCCGGCCATCGCCGCGAGATTACCCATCTGATCGGGCGGGAGTCCGTTGGATGAGATCGCGCGTTCCCCGCCGCCGACGTTGCCGCCGGGGTCGTTGCGATTCACGAGCGCGCGACCCGCATTCGCCGTCGTGGTGACTTGTTCAAGCGTGGTAATGCTGGACGCAAGCTTCGCGTCGGCCAGTAGAATTTCCTCATCGGCAATGCGCTTGATCTCAAAGCGCTTGGCCACGAAGCCGATGGCCCGGAACTCCAGCCAGTAGTCCCCTTCCCCATTCGGGTAGGTGATGGCGTAGCGCCCGTTGCGATCGGTCTTCGTGGTCTTCGAGACATTGCCGGAGTACGAGGTGGCTTTCACCGACACGCCATTGACCGGCAAGGAGTCTGGGCCAACAACGCGACCACGAATCACGTCCATTTGCTGCGCGGCCAGGGGAGCGGAGGTCAGCGTAGACGTAAAAAGCAAGGCAAGCAGCAACGCAAGACGACGCATGGAAAGGCGGAGGGCGAGTGGGCGGAGAACGGCCAAGGCGAGAGGATGCACGCACGGCAACCTAGGGCTTTGACCCGATACGGGGCCGAGTGGTTGCCATCGGCGACCGATTGA
>JANOPS010000194.1:0-1512 GCA_031421995.1 Gemmatimonadaceae bacterium | reverse complement strand
CACGCCCTGCTTGTCTCTCCACCACTGCTCCAACGCAATACCGACGGCGTCGGGCATGGACAGCACCTTGTTGGGACCCAATCCCACGGCGCGATCAGACGAGATGCCGCGCAACTGGCGATGGATCTCCATCATCGGGATCCCTGAGCGCAATGCGAGCGACACCAACCGACCAATCGCCTCCGCGTCGGCCATCGCACTGCCACCGGCCTTGCCAAGGTTCAAGAACAGTTCGAACGGCTGCCCCTTCTCGTCTTCGGTGATGTTCACAAACATGACGCCCAGCGGCGTCTCTTTGCGAATGGTGGTGCCGCGCATCACTTCCGGACGCGCACGCTTCGCACGACGCTGCGAATTCTCGGCCTCGGCGCTGAACAACGCTTTCTTCGTACGATCGAGCTCGTTCTGCAGCTCGGCCATGGTGCCCTGCAATTCGCCAACTTCGCGCTTGAGCGCAATCACATCCTTGTCGGTCTTGCCGTCGGCCTTGGGCGCATCAGCAACCGCCGCCACGCCACCAGCCTGCGCGGCCTTGGCGTCTTCACGCTTGGCGGCCGCATCGGTGGTCGCGCCGGTGCTCAACACCTGGTTGTCGCGCGAGCCGTCGCGATACACCGTGACGCCCTTGCACTTCATGTCGTACGCCAACTCGTAAATCGCGCGCACGTCTTCAATCGTCGCCGCAAAACCAAAGTTGGTAGTCTTGGAAATCGCCGAATCGCAATGCTGCTGGAACGCGGCCTGCATGCGGATGTGGTACTCGGGGGAGATATTGTTGGCCGTGTTGAACACCGCCTGCCAGCTGAGCGGAACTTCGGGATGCTTCACCGTCCCGGTCAGCGCGATGCGCTCCATGAGCTCTTCGCTGTACCACCCTTCTTTTCTCGCGATGGACACGAAGTCCTCGTTCACGTCGGGCATGCGCACACCCGCTTGATTGCGCATAAACGCCACGGCAAAGAGCGGCTCAAGGCCCGACGAACAGCCGGCAATGATGGAGATCGTGCCGGTAGGCGCTACGGTGGTCACGTTGCAATTGCGCAGCAGCTGCGTGGGGCGAATACGCTCGCCCTGCTCGTCGCGCGCGCACGTGGCATCGGGGCCAAAGATCGACTGCGCCCACTCGGGGAAAGCACCACGCTCGTTTGCCAACCGCTCGCTTTCCTTCTTGCCCTCAACGTCCAAGAACTCCATAACGGTGCGGCCCATCTCGATGCCTTCAGCGCTGTCGTACGGAATGCCCAAACGCACCAGCATATCGGCAAAGCCCATCACGCCCAGCCCAATGCGACGAATACGCTTGGACAACGCATCGATTTCCGGCAGCGGATACTTGTTGACGTCGATGATGTTGTCGAGGAAATGCGTGCTGAGTGCCACGTCACGCTTGAAGGCGCCCCAGTCCATCACGCCGTTCATGACATAGTAGCCAACGTTCACCGAACCCAGGTTGCACACGTCGTACGGCAACAACGGCTGCTCACCGCAGGGATTGGTGGCCTCGTACGCGCC
>JANOPS010000193.1:0-18850 GCA_031421995.1 Gemmatimonadaceae bacterium | reverse complement strand
CGCCGCAACACCCGCCGCAACCACAGGCATCGCGCGTTCCGCCGGCACAAAACGACGGAGTGCCGCCAAACTGTCCGGGGCGCAGCCAATCGAGCCGGACGACGACAGCAACTCGGGCACCAAATCCAGAAAGACAGACAGCGGGCGCAACATATCCGTCTCGCGACATGCCGTTTGCACCACCCGGATCCCCTCGATCGCCGCCACCTTGGTGAGCTCGTACACCATGCGTGATTTCCCCATGCCCGACGGCGCGTGCACGAGCACCGCACTGCCGTCATGCCAGCGCGCACGGCGCATCGACAACGTCAGCGCCGCCAATTCCTCCTCGCGGCCAATGAAGTGTCGTTCCGTGGGCGCGAAGGACACGCGGCCCCGTGCTGCCGGGTCGGCGATCCGTCGGCGCAACATCGCCGCTGGCAGTCGGATGTCCCCCGCCATTGGGCCCAACTCGGCCAAGTACCGGTCGAGAATGGCCAATGCCTCACTCTTTGAGCCGGAGAGCGCGGTGCATTCGGCCGTGGTCAGCGTGGCTTCTTCGTTCAGCGGATCGAACTGCAGCAGCCACCGCGCCAATGCGTCCGCACCGCCCCAGTCGGCGCGTCCGCGACGCTGTTTGAGCTGTTCGCACAACACGCGTCGGACATCGGCCTGCACAAGCTCTCGTTGCTCGTCGATCCACTCACGCATGGCGGCTCCCGGCGCCGTGAAGCCGGCCAGATACACGCCAAAGGGCTCATGACCCATCGTGACGTCGCGCGCGAACAGCTCGGCCGTGCGAGACACGCTGAACGTGGGAATCACCTGCTCGATGTCGAGTACGACCGTGTCCGCCGCGATACCGATGCGCGCCCCATAGCCACGCAGCTTGTAGAGCGCCTGACGCAGATTGGCACTCTGTCGCAGTTCCGCTTGGTCCGGCCACAGTGTCTGCCGCAGGAGGCGTCGGCTGACTTGGCCTGCCGGAGCACCACAGACGCGCAGCAGCAGCGAGAAGAGCGTCCCGGCCGACGCACCGACGCGCAGGTCGCCGATCAGGATCGAGGCCGCGCCCAGTGACTGCACGCGGACCAGTGGCCGACCCTCGCCGTCGAGCGTGGGGAGTGCGCCGACGGCGGCGGGGCGATAGGGCGCTACGAGTAGATGTGGGCGGGGGCGAGCCACGACGAAACCCTCGGTCAGAAAGAGTGACCACGAACGTGCTCGCCAACCGTCAGCGAAGTGTCATCTCTCCGCTATCGTAGCCTCCCGCCTGAAGAAAGCCAACCACCCCGCGCGCCCCAACGCGTCCCCCGCTAGCGCGGCAGCTCGATCAGATCCTCGATCGGAATGCCGTCGGCCTCTGCCTGAAAGTTCACCACCATCCGATGACGCAGCACCGCCGGCGCCACCGAACGCACGTCGTCAATGTCCGGCATCGCCCGGCCATCCATCGCCGCCCGCGCCTTGGCGCCAAGCACGAGATACTGCGAGGCGCGGGGGCCGGCGCCCCAGCTCACGTACTTCTTCACGCGCGGCGTCGCCTCCTCCGAATCCGGTCGGGTGCTACGCGCAAGGCGGACGGCGTATTGCACGAGGCTCGGTGGTGCCGGTAAGCGGCGCACCAACCGTTGCAGCGACAGCAATTCTTCGGCACCGAGGACCGGTTGGACATCACCCTCTTTGTCGCCGGTCGTCGACATCACGATCTGTTCTTCTTCGGCACGCGTTGGGTAGCCGACACGCAATTCAAACATGAACCGGTCGAGCTGGGCTTCTGGCAACGGATACGTGCCTTCTTGTTCAATCGGGTTCTGCGTGGCAAGCACAAAAAACGGTCTCGGCAAGTCGTACGTGCGACCGGCCACCGTCACGGTGCGCTCTTGCATCGCTTGCAGCAGCGCCGCCTGTGTTTTCGGTGGGGCTCGATTGATCTCGTCGGCAAGGACCATGTTGGCAAACACCGGACCGGGCG
Source organism: Gemmatimonadaceae bacterium (assembly GCA_031421995.1). Taxonomy (GTDB): domain Bacteria; phylum Gemmatimonadota; class Gemmatimonadetes; order Gemmatimonadales; family Gemmatimonadaceae; genus Gemmatimonas. The sequence continues at coordinate 16,896 of JANOPS010000193.1, read as the reverse complement.
CAAAACGAAACGCACGTTTTCCCGTGCCCGGCTCCTCCTCCATGATCTCGGTGCCCGTGATATCACTCGGCATGAGATCCGGCGTGAATTGCACACGGGAAAACGTAAGATCCAGTGCGCGCGCGACCGTCTGCACGAGCAACGTCTTCGCGAGTCCTGGGACACCGACGAGGACCACGTGTCCGCCGGCCAGCAACGCGGCGACCAAATCGTCGACCACGTGCGTCTGACCCACAATGCGCTTCGCGATTTGTGCACTGAGCTCACGACGCGCATGCGCGAGACGTTCAAGGAGCGCGATATCGTTCGCGTCGGAAGGTGCGTTCACTGAGGCGACGGGCAGGAGAGAAGGAGAGACGCCGGACATGCATAAAATAGTACGCGGGAGCCACCCACCGCGTTCATTCCGCCAAACCGCGTTGTCTGCGCGCTATCTGCGCGCTTTCTGCGCGCTATCTGAGCGCAAACGCGACGCGCTGACTGACGGGATAGTTCTCACTCAAGAGTTGCGCGACGAGCGTGTATTGGCCTTTGGCCGCTGGACGCCAGCGCTCCGCATACAGCACACTGTCACGCGCGTCGAGTAACCGATTCTGCATGCCTTGCGTGAACAGCCGGCCGTTACTCCACCGCCACACCTCGGTGCCATCTTCACGGTAGACCACAAAGTCATGCGTGCGCCCGTTCGGAAAATCCAACTCGACCTGTTTCCGCGAACCGTTCTCGACGGCAATCACAAACCGCACTTCGCCGCGCGCAGTATCGACCATCACACTCGACGTGATACCGCGATCGAGGTGCACTGCCGGACGCGCCACGGCAGGACGAGACGACGCCACCGGGGTACCCGAACGCGGCCCGCACGCATACGCGAGCAAGGCAACGACCATCATGGAAAGGGCAAACCGAGCAATCATGGTGCGACGGTGGTTCGTGGGGCAACGATGTGGATTTCGCACGCAGCGGTCTTGCAAAGAGTTGAGGGCGCTCTCGTCACAATTCCGTCCTTCGCTACGTTATCAACCGACTGAACGGCTGTCAAGGTGGCAGTCCATGCTAAGTCCAAACAGAATATGCAGTTCGCAGATATTTGAAAGCCTTTGGTTTCTGTTCGGACCCGTGGGAAACGACGCTTGCGAAAAATTTCACAAGCGCCTAGCTTGCCCCCCGAATGGTTGATCAACCCAAGGCACCGATCCGTCCGGCTGAGGTGGGCCGAGAGCAGTCGCCGTGGGCGTTGGCTGGGTTGGGTACGCAGTTCTTTGTCGCGTTGGTGGCGTTCGGATTCGCCGGCAACTGGGTCGATGCGCGACTGGGTTTGTCGCCGCTGTTCCTGCTGGTCGGCGTGTTTTTAGGAGGCGGTGGGACCTTCTTCGTGAGCTATCGGCGACTGATGAAACAGATAGAAGACGCCGAGGCCGCGCGGTCCCACGCTGCTGCACAGGACTCGTCGCGGTGAGGTCGACACAACCGGCGACAGGCGCCGGAACCGCGCCGCGTGGGCTACTGCGTCCCATCATGTTGTTTACCGCGGCACAGATGGTGTTGGTGACGGGGGTGGCGGCACTGTTGTCGCAATTCGTCTTTACCGGGATTGGCGCGCTGCGCGCAATCGTGATCAGCGCAGGCGTGGCAGTCGCAGTGCAGGTGGTCACGTTTACGATCGCCAAAGTGGTCGCCCGAGAGCAGGTGATGGCAGGGTGGGGACTTGGCGTGGTGTTGCGGTTCGCGGTGGTCGCGGTTTGGGCGTTTCTCGGCATCAAAGCGCTCAACCTCGCACCAACGCCCGCGCTTTTTTCGCTGGTGCTGTTTTTCTTCGTCTCGACACTCATCGAGCCAGTCTTCTTGAACGCTTGATCCGGATGCAGGGCATGCGTCGTTCGTATCGCAGTCATCTCGCAACACTCATCGCGACGTGCGCCGTCGCGGCCTTTGCTGTCTTCGCGCCGCCGGCGCTGTCGGCGCAAGAGCCGGCGCCTGTGGAGTCGGCGACGGTAACGGCAACGGCGATGCCCGTCGAAGAGCAGCACGCCGCACCAACGGCGGAATCGACCGACTTCATCACTCCGCACATCACCGACAGTCATCACCTGGAAATCCCGTGGTTCAACAGCCACGGCGCCAGGGAAATCGAGCTGCCGCGGTTCGCGCCGATCCATATCGGCTCCATGGAGATCGACCTGTCGCCGACCCGGCATGTGGTCTTCATGCTGCTGGCGTCACTGATCGCGGCCACGTTGCTGCTCACGGCCGCCTCTCGCAGCCGCGCGCAACACGCGGACAAGGGCAGTCCTCGCGGATTTGCGGCCGGCATCGAAGCGATGGCGCTGTATCTGCGCAATGAAGTGGTGCTCCCCAACGTGGGGCATCATGGTGAAAAGTTCGTCCCCTTCGCGCTGACGCTGTTCTTCTTCATCCTCTGCTGCAATTTGCTGGGACTGATTCCGTATGGCGCCACTGCGACCGGCAACGTGTCGGTGACGGCGATGCTCGCGATCATGACCGCGGTGGTCGTGGAATTTGCCGGCATTCGTGCCAACGGCCTGGGCTACTTGAACACGATCTTCTACTGGAACAAGGATCTGCCCATCGTCATGCGCGTGATCATGTTCTTCGTGATGTCGCCCGTGGAAATGGTGGGCAAGTTGTCAAAGCCCTTCGCGCTGACGATCCGCTTGTTCGCCAACATGACGGCAGGGCATATCGTACTGCTCGCGATCATCGGACTCATCTTTACGTTCCAGAGTTGGCTGATCACCGGCGTGCCGGTGTTGATGGCCACGGCCATCAGTGTGCTGGAACTGTTCGTGTCATTCCTGCAAGCCTTCATCTTCACGCTGCTGGCCTGTGTGTTTATCGGGCAGATGCGAGAGGCACACCATTAAGAAAGCAGTCTAGTAAAGCAGTCGAGTAAAGCAGTTTAGGCACCGCAGTGTGCTCGCGTGCTCCAGCGGGCAGTGGTTCGTAGCCAGTCGAGCGACTGGTGATGCCCATTGGGCTTCGGCCCGGTGATGGGTAGCGCAGCGGTCATCCGCTGTGTCAGGAGTGATGGACTTCACGTATACGGTTAGGAGTTTGCCATGATCGAAGTACTCGGACTTTTGCAGGCTGCCGCGTCGGGCGCTGATCCGCGTGGTATGGCGATGATCGGTGCGGGTATCGCCGCTGCGGGTGGTGTCATCGGCGCCGGTATCGGCATCGGCCAGATTGGTGGTTCTGCGGTCGAAGGTATGGCGCGTCAGCCTGAAGCAGCCGGTCGCATCCAAACGGCCGCGCTGATTTTGGCCGCGCTTGTTGAAGGTGCGGCGCTGTTCGGCGTCGTTATCGGCTTCTTGATCCAGAACAAGATCACGTTCTAAGTCGCATTCGCCGTTCGTGTGCGGGGCGTCGATCCGGCGCCCCGCCACTCCTTTTCCTATCTCGTCGATTCTCCCATGTTCGCTTTCTCCTCGCGTAGCTTCGTCGCCGGTTCGCGTACCCTCGCCCGTACCAGCGCCATGGTGATGGTGTCGGCAACGCCTGTGTTGGCCTCCGAAGCCGAAGGTGGTCCGGTCAATCTGCTCGCGCCGAATCCTGGGCTGATGATCTGGACGTTGGTGATCTTCTTGATCCTGATGTTCGTCCTCTCCAAATTCGCCTTCAAACCGTTGTTCGCAGCGGTCGAAGCGCGCGAGAAGGCGCTCGAAGACGCCATTGAAGGCGCCAAGCGCGACCGAGCCGAAGCGCAGCAGCTGTTGGACCAACAGCGCGCCGGACTTGAGACGGCCCGCACCGAAGCTCAGAGTATCATCGCCGAAAGCCGCGCGACCGCCGAGCGGATGCGCGGCGACCTGTTGGCGCAGACCAAGCAGCAGCAGGAAGACATGATCGAACAGGCGCGTCGCTCGATCGAGAGCGAGAAGGTCGACGCGATCGCCGAGCTCCGTCGCGAAGCGGTCGATCTGGCCATCGCTGGTGCCTCACGCGTCATTGAGAAGAATCTCGACAGCACGGCCAACCGCGCGATCGTCGAAAGCTTCCTGTCGTCGCTGGATGGCGCAAAGGGCGTTCGCTAATGGCCTCCGCCCAGGCTGGTGCTACCGCTGCGCGGAACTACGCCGACACCCTGCTGTCACTGGCCACCACCGCCGGTGATACGGCGGGGTGGGGGCGCCTCCTGCGACAGGTGGCCAATGCCATCAGCGAGGATCTCACACTCCAGCGATTCCTCGAGTCGCCGCGCATCCCTGCCGAGCATAAACTCGGCGTCCTCACGCGCGCACTTGGCGATCGTGTGCCGCCCTTGCTCATGCGGTTCCTGCAAGCGCTGGTTCGGAATCGCCGCCAGACGCTCATTCCGCTCATCGCCGACGAATACGACACGCTGCTTGATGCCTCCAATGGCATCGTCCACGCGCGGGTGACCGTTGCCCGTGAGACGTCGGACGACGAACGCGCGGTCATCGCGACCCGTTTGTCCGCCGCGGTTGGAAAAACCGTCGTACCGCACCTCCAGATCGACCCCGCCATCCTCGGCGGAGTGGTGGTTCGTATGGGCGATACGGTGATGGACGGCTCTGTACGTCGCAAGCTGTCCGTGCTGCGCCGCAAAATGGGCGCGCGCGGCTAACGCGTCAGACGAGGACACCGTGAGACTCAGCTGATCGGCCCCTCCGAGGTGCCGCGTGACTCTGTGAATGGTTGGGGGTACAGACGGACGGTACTGCGCGAGACGCGCGGGGCCGTCCGGTCGTCGTTATGGGCACAGCGGCAACCGGTCCGCCAACTACTCTCTGGGAGCACCTGCAAATGAGCGGTCGAGTTGAAGTTCGGCATGTCCAGAAGCCCTGGGGTCATGAAACCATTTGGGCGCATACCGACAAGTACGTGGGCAAGATCCTGCACGTGAAGGCGGGCGAGAAACTCTCGATCCAGTACCACGAGAAGAAGGACGAGACGGTCTACCTGCTGGCCGGCGAAATGAGGTACTGGGTGCAGCTCCCGGGCGACACCGAGCTGCGCGATCAGCGCCTCGTCGCCGGCGAGTCTTTTCGCATCACACCACACACGATTCACGCGATCGAAGCGGTCACCGACATCGATGTGCTGGAAGCCAGCACGCCGGAACTCGACGATGTGGTCCGCATCAAGGATCGCTACGGACGAGAGGGAACGAGCGCTCCGTAAACGGCAGTAGGCAGGACCCCATACGCAGAACTGCAGGTCAGTGCTCCCGACTTCCCACTCACTACTCGCGACAATGAAAGTCCTCATCCCGCTCGCCGGCAAAGGCACGCGCCTCCGCCCTCACACCCATGTGGTGCCCAAGCCGATGCTCAAAGTGGCCGGGCGTCCGGTGATGAGCTATGTCATGGACGATGTCCTCAAGCTCGGCAACGTCGAACAGGTCGTGTACATCACTGGCCACCTGAAAGACAAAGTGGAGTCGTACACGCGAGCTGCCTACGACATTCCGAGTGTTTTTGTCGAACAGACGGTGCAAGACGGAACCGCCGGCGCCATCGCGCTCGCCAAGCCGTACGTCGACCAGCCCGTGCTCATCATTTTCGTCGACACGATTTTCGACGCCGACTTGTCGATCATCAAGACCACTGATGCCGACGGCATTATCTGGACCAAAGAGGTCGAAGACTATCAGCGCTTCGGCGTCGTCGTCACCGATGCCGAGAGCTTTATGACGAAGATCGTCGAGAAGCCGTCAACGCCCATTTCGAAGCGCGCCAACATCGGCCTCTATTACATCCGCAACTGGAAGCTGCTCTTCGAGGGGATCGAGCACGTGTTGACGACCGCGCCGCACAAGGGCGAGTGGTATCTGACCGACGCCTTCCAGTACATGATCGACCACGGTGCCAAGATCAAAGTCGTCGATGTCGATGGCTGGTACGACGCGGGACAGCTCGAGACGCTGCTCGACACCAATCGGACCATGCTCGAAAAGGGGCGTGCCCGCCGTCCGGAGACGCTCGGTGAGGGAGCCACCATCGTGGAGCCGGTGTATCTCGAAGACGGCGTCACGATCGAGCACGCGACGGTCGGCCCCAACGTCTCGCTGGGGAAGGGAAGCACCGTGCGGAACTCGACCATCGTCAACGCGGTCATCGGCGATCACGCACAAATCCTTGACGCGGCGCTGCACAACACGTTTCTTGGCGACCACGTCACTGTGCATGGTGTTCGCGGCGCGTTGAACGTGGGCGACCATTCCGAGATACGTAGCGACCCGTAACCCCTCTTCGTATGACCGACAAGCTTTCGCGCCGAGACCTGCTCACTGGGACGGCCGCCGCCCTGGCGGCGACCGCCATGGCCGGGACCCCGGCCCGTCTGCTTGCCGCGACCGATGACTGGCGCGTCGACCTCGCCCACCCGGGCATCGCCAAGGCCGATCGAATGCTGGGCGTGCCCTTCGAAAAGCGCGACACGGTCCGCATCGCCATTGTCGGAACCGGCCTGCGAGGGCGGTCGATGCTGGGCGAGTTTCTGGCCATCGAAGGCGTCCAGATTACCGCGCTGTGCGACGTGGTTGAAGACAAAGTGCGCCGCGCCGCAGCCATGGTCACGAAGGCCGGACAGCCAGAGCCCGCGCTGTTCTTCAACGGGGAGAAGGATTTCGAACGGCTCGTGCAACGCAACGATATCGACTTTGTGTATACCGCTACCCCTTGGCCATGGCACACGCCGGTCTCGCTGGCCGCGATGCGGGCGGGGAAGCACGTCGGTAGCGAAGTGCCCATCGCCACCAACACCGACGACTGCTGGGAGCTCGTCGAGACGTCGGAAAAAACGCGCCGCCATTGCCTGATGATGGAGAACTGCTGCTACGGCAACAGTGAACTGAGCGTGCTGCAAATGGTCCGCCAAGGCGTCTTCGGGACCCTGCTGCACGGCGAGGCGGCCTATCTGCATGACCTCCGGGCAATCCTCTTCGAGGACCGTGATGAGGGGCTCTGGCGCCGCCTGCCGCACACGCAGCGCAACGCCAACTTCTATCCCACGCACGGCCTTGGTCCCGTCGCGCAGTACATGGGCGTGCACCGTGGCGATCGCTTTGAGTACATGGTCTCCATGTCGTCCATGGAAGCTGGACTCAGCGAGTGGCGCGACGAGAAGGTGCCGAAAGACAGCCCGAAGTGGAAAGAGACCTACGTGGCGGGCGACATGAACTCGTCGCTCATCAAGACGGCCAAAGGGCGCACCATTCTACTGCAGCATGACGTCGTCAATGCGCGTCCCTATTCGCGACTGAATAACCTGCAGGGATCGAAGGCGATCTTCAACGACTACCCGCCGCGGGTCTACATCGACGGGACACCTGGCGGAGAGCGCTGGACCGCGCTTGCCGACCTGAAAAAAAAGTACGAACATCCGCTGTGGACCGCGGTTGGCGATTTGGCCCTCAAGAATGGCGGCCACGGTGGCATGGACTTCATCATGGCGTATCGACTCGTGCAGTGTCTGCGCGACGGACTGGCCCCCGACTTCGACGTGTACGACGCGACGGCGTGGAGCGTCCCGTTCCCGCTCAGCGAAGAGTCCATGCGGAAGGGCAGTGCGCCGATCAAGTTTCCGGACTTCACGCGTGGTGCGTGGAAGAACGCTCCAGTGCAAGGCGCCTAGGTCGTCTTGATGATACGCACCGCCGCGATCTTGGCCCGTGGGCTGGGGTCGCGCATGCGTCGGCACGACACGACCGCGTCGCTCACCGACGCAGAGGCAGCGGCGGCAGACAGCGGCGTGAAGGGTATGATGCCAATCGCGAACGCGTCGCGGAGCGGCACCGCGCGGCCGTTTCTGGACTACGTCATCTCCGAGTTGGCCGACGCGGGAATCACCGACGTCGTGTTGGTGCTTGGGCCGGAGCACGACACCGTACGCGCGTACTATCAGACCACAGCACCGCCAACCCGCGTGCGCATGCGGTTTGCGCTGCAACCAGAGCCGTTGGGCACCGCCAATGCCGTCATCGCGGCCGCCGAGGTGATTGGTGACACCCTGTTTCTCGTCCTGAACGCCGACAACTTCTATCCGCAGGCCGCACTCCAACTCCTCGTCCGCTCAGACGGTGCCGCGACCATCGCGTTTGATCGCGACGCCCTCACTCGCGAAGGAAACATCGAGCCTGAGCGCGTGCGCGCGTTCGCGGTGCTACGCGTGTCGTCCGATGGGCATTTGCAGAGCATTCTCGAAAAGCCCGGCGCAACGGTGGACCTGAGCTCGCCCGAGGCGCGATGGGTCGGCATGAACTGTTGGGCGATTTCGCCGGCGATCGTCGATGCCTGTCGCCGTGTACCGTGTTCTGCGCGCGGGGAGTTTGAGCTTCCAGAAGCCGTGGCACTCGCTCTCCATGAAGGCGAGTCCATTCGGGCAATTCCCGTGGCCTTGCCCGTGCTTGATCTGTCGCAGCGCGGCGATATCGCCGCCGTCGCCGCGCGCCTGTCGTTGCTGACCCCTCGGCCATGACCGAACCCGCCTTCTCGTCACTCGAGCAGTCCATCATGCGCGCGCCGCTGGCCGAGGTCGGATACGGTCAGGCGGTGATTGACCGGTTCGGGAAGTTGCAGCGTGATGCGCATCGCGCTCTCGATGAGGCTGGCGCAGCAACCGACGGTCGACGGACCTGGATCGCGCCGGGACGCATCGAAGTGCTCGGCAAGCACGTCGACTACGCCGGAGGACGATCGCTGCTCTGCGCCGTCGAGCGCGGCATTGTGGTGGTGGTCGCCCCGCGCGACGATCGGAAGGTGATTCTGCGCGACGCGCGTCGGCGTGAGGCGCTGGTGGTGGCGCTTGAAGAATCCATCTATCCATCCACGCAGGCACCACTCCCGTGGTCGGTGTATCCGCGAACGGTCGTGCGTCGGCTGCAGAAAAATTTCGACAACGCGCTCGTTGGTGCGGATATCGCTCTGGCGAGCAACCTGCCGCCCGCCGCAGGCGTCTCGAGTTCCAGCGCGCTCGTTGTCGGGCTCACGCTCGCGCTCTCCGCCATCAGTGATCTGCACGCCGATCCGCGGTGGGCCGCGTCGCTCGTGCCGCGCACCAAGCTGGCCGGCTACATCGGCGCGATGGAAAACGGTTTGGATTTCGGGGCGCTGGCCGGCGATCGCGGCGTCGGGACACTCGGCGGGGCGCAGGACCAAACCGCCATTCTCTGCAGCACGCCGGCGCATCTGAACGTGTTCGGGTGGGCCCCCGTGACGCACGAACGTACTGTGCCGTGGCCGCAGGACTACACGTTTGTCATCGCGGTCAGTGGTGTGGTGGCCGCGAAGACCGGCGCGGCGAAGAACCGCTACAATCGCGTAGCGCGTACCGCACACCATCTGGTGCATGCGTGGAATGCGCAGGGTGGCAGTGCTGGTACATTGGCCGACGCGTTTCGCGAAGCGGCCGATGGTGAGCCGACCAACGGCGTGCCCGGTGCGCTCGCGCGCATCGCCGCCGACTCTGCCACCGACGAGTTTTCGGCCACGCAGCTCGCGTCACGACTCGAACAGTTTCATGCCGAAACGTGGCATCACGTGCCCGTCGCGGCGGAGGCTATCGCGCAACGCGATTGGAAGACACTCGCCGATGTGGTCGTCGCTTCGCAACGTGGCGCGGAAGTCGCATTGGAGAATCAAATCGCCGAAACGATGCGCCTCGTCATTATGTCGCGTGAGCTGGGCGCCGTGGCAGCGAGCGCGTTTGGCGCTGGCTTTGGCGGAAGCGTCTGGGCCATGGTTCCCGTCACCGACGCAGAGTCGTTCATGACGCGTTTGCGCGAGCGGTACGTGAAGCAGTTCCCACAGGTGGCACACCGCATGCAAATCTTCCAGACGCAACCGAGTGCGCCGGCCTTCGAGGTCGTCGCGTCGCGCTAGACGGCGGCCGGGCAAGGGCTAGGGCACACGAATCACTGCAGAGCGCCGGCGCTCAATACCACCGCCAGGGCACGGGCAATCCCCAGGTGGCCGTTCGTATCGTCGTACCACTCGTCCGTCGTGTGCGCTCCGCCACCAATACCACCGGCCCCTAAACTGATCGCCGGAATCCCCATCGAGAGCGGAATGTTCGCATCGCTGGATGCCGATGCAGAGCGCGGTTGCGCGCCAACCCACCTGGTTGCGTCGGCGGCAAGTCGCACCAGCGGGTGAAGGGCGTCGAGGGCGCCACCTGGCCGATCGCCAAGCACCTCCACCATCACACGCAACGGCTCCTGTGCAGACTCCCCGGTGTGGCGCCGCGTCGCCACGCAGGATGCGTCGACCCGTGCGCGCTCAACCAGTCGGTGCACCGCATCACACACGCGCGTAAGCGCCAACGGGTCCAGCGCGCGGATATCGACCTCCAACCATCCGTGCGCCGGCACCGACGTGAGCGACTCGCCGCCAGACACTCGCGTCACCGTGATGGTAGCGCCGGCCGGTTGCGCTGATGCCAACTGCGCAATGGCGCAGACGGCGTGTCCGACCGCGTGAACCGCATTCGGCGCCCCACCGTCAGCCCACGGGTGCCCCCCCGCTCCCGCATAGCTGAACCGCAGGCGACGCGACGCGATCGCGTGATGCACAATCAAGGAATCACCCGGGCCGTCAAGCGCAATCATCGCCACGGGCCTCGGCGCCTGTCGCCGTTCACGCTCCTCGAAGTAGTGCCGCGCGCCCCGCAAGTTTCCAGGGCCCTCTTCGCCAACGGTGGCCACCAACGCAATGTCGTGGTCTTGCAAGCGTGCCACATCAGCCATGGGTAGCAAGTCGCCCAGCGCGAGCAACGCTGCCAAGCCCCGACCGTTGTCGCCAATGCCCGCTGCATACACACGCGAACCATCGTGTCTGACCGAGGGCAGCGTGTGCGGCGCAAGGACGGTGTCGAGATGCGCCATCACCACCACGGGTGCCGATCGAGACGTGTGTGCACGCGTGACGCGCGCCGATTGAATAGCCGGCACGGTCACGATCACGTTGCCCACCGCATCACGCCGAACGCGGTGGATTCCACTACGTTCGAAGTGTGAGGCGATCGCGTCGGCGCGCAACTCCTCACTGCCAGTCGGCGCGGCAATGGCGGCAATCGCGATCTGTCGGGCAAGCGTCGTCGCGCTCGTTTCCTTCAGGCGCTCCACGACAGGCACCAGGCGGTCAAAACGCGTCGCACCACCAGCACGACGATCTGCGTGAGGCGATCGCCGCAGAAAGGACCGGAATATGTTCACTCCAGTAATTGACCCTGCGGTGAACCCGCCGCAAGGTTCGATGATGCAGAAACCATCGGTCATCAACCCGCGATGGCGCCCGTCGCGAAACGTCTGGGCGCTGTCCGCGGTCAGCTTTCTCACCGATGCCTCGAGCGAGATCATCGCGCCACTCTTACCCCTCTTCCTCACCGCGACCCTCGGCGCCTCGGCCCGTACTATCGGCCTCATTGAGGGCGGCGCCGAAGCCATCGCCTCGTTGCTCAAGTTGGCCAGCGGCTGGTGGTCTGATCGCGCGCGATCGCGCAAACCGCTCATTGTGATCGGGTACGCGTTGGCGTCGCTGGCGCGACCGCTCGTGGCGATTGCGCAGACCAGCACGCAGGTCCTCGCGATTCGCTTCACCGATCGCGTCGGCAAAGGGATTCGCGGCGCGCCACGCGACGCGCTCTTGGCCGCCTCAACGCCGGTGGAACACCGTGGTCGCGCCTTTGGGTTTCATCGCGCGGCGGACCACGCTGGCGCGGTGGTGGGGCCGCTTATCGCGATGGCCTGCTTGGGCTGGCTGGCCATGCCGATTCGCCATGTGTTCTGGGTGGCGGCGATTCCCGGCGCGCTCGCGGTGTTCGTGGCGGTGGTGTGGGTTCGTGAAACAACGCCCCCCTCGACGATCCCCTCGACGATCTCCTCAACGATCCCATCGATCATCGAATCGACGACGCGATCGACGTCACAAGAAGCGGCCGGCGTCGTCGCAACAGCAACAAGAACAGCTGTGCTACCGGGCACCGCCACTGATCCACTGCCCACCTCATTCACGCGCGTGATGGTGCCGATTGCCCTCTTCACGCTCGGCAATTCCACTGATGCGTTCTTGATTCTGCGCGCCAATCAACTCGGTGTGTCGACGACGCTGATCCCGTTGCTGTGGGTGGCGCTGCATCTGGTGAAGAGTGCGTCCAGTACGCCAGGCGGAACGCTCTCCGATCGCGTTGGCCGCACGCCCCTGATGCTTGGCGGATGGGTGCTGTACGCGATGGTATATGCCGGCTTCGCGTTCGCCTCGGCATCATGGCACGCCTGGGCGCTCTTCGCGATCTACGGTCTCGTGTTTGGACTCACCGAAGGCACCGAGAAGGCGCTCGTCGCTGATCTTGTGCCGGCCGGCGTCCGTGGTCGAGCGTTCGGGTGGTATCACGCGACGATCGGCGTCGCGGCGCTTCCCGCGTCACTCGCGTTCGGCATCGTGTGGGACCGCTTCGGGGCGCACTCCGCTTTTCTCATGGGAGCCGCGCTTGCCGTTGTGGCGTCGGTTTTGCTGGTCGTCCTGGTCGGCGTTCGCCCCTCGCCGAAGACCCCACCGCAGACCCCACCGCAGACCCCTGCAGCTGCCTAACAGCAGCGCGACCCGGGCATGCGGTACTTGGCCGCCATACGCTCGCGTTCGAACGTGCGCTCGTCCATCGGCGTGCAGTCGGGGAACTGACGCTGCATATGCGCCAGATATTCGTTGTAGTCAGGCACGCCAATAATGCGACGCACCACCGCGATGACCTGTTGCAGTCGATCGCGAACGGTCGCGCGAGTGGACACCGAGCCCCGCGGAGCAGTCTGCATAGATAAAAAGTCGCCTGTCAGCGCCCATTTCGCGAGGCAGGGCGCCATAATTCTTGGAGGGGCTCGCGACGAGTCCACGCGATTCACGTGAGACGCCGAGGCGCATCATGAAGGGCGGCAAAGCCGGTAAGGGCCGAAGTAACTCGTCAGTGAAACACCCGCCCGCGGCAAAGCGGGCCGATGGACGCGCTGACCTGCCCGCGGGGACCAAGCGAGGGGTCACGAAACGCGACTGGGGGGCGATCGACAAGGATGACGATGCGCCCCCCAGCAAAGCACCAACGGGCCAGGCCGCTACCCCACGAGCGCCGTCTTCAGGTACGGGGCCTCGGAAGAAATAGGCGCCGACTTGCTGCTCAGCACCGCATACCAGGTACGAATGGAGTCGGCAAGAATGATGATGACGGAGATCAGGAAGAACGCCGCCACGGCCGCATCGAGCCGATCGTTGAAAATCATGCGTTGTGCTGCCTCAATCGACTTGATGGAGGCCGGCAAGGTCCCGCTTGCGATCTGACCCTCAATCACCTTGGCATGGGCCAGGAACCCGAGCTTGGCCTCCGGCGAAAAGATCTTGGTGAGCCCCGCGGTCATGGTCACGATGACGAGCCAGCTCATCGGCACCAACGTGATCCACGCGTACCGCGCCTTGCCCATCTTGATGAACACCGTCGTGCCCACACACAGCGCGATCGTGGCCAGGAGTTGATTCGAAATGCCAAAGAGCGGCCACAGCGAGTTGATGCCACCAAGTGGATCAGTCACGCCCTGATACAGGAAGTATCCCCACATCGAGACGAACAACGCGCTGGTGAAAATGATGCCCGGGTACCAGCCCGTGCGACCCAGTGGTTTGATCACGTTGCCCAACAAATCCTGCAGCATGAAGCGTCCCACACGAGTGCCGGCATCAAGCGTGGTAAGAATGAACAACGCTTCAAACATGATCGCGAAGTGATACCAGAGAGCCAGCGCACCATCACCACCCAGCACTCGTGAGAACAAGTGCGCCATGCCGACGGCGAGGCTTGGCGCACCGCCCGTGCGTGACAACAGCGAGGATTCGCCAACGGATGCGGCCAACGCCGTCAGTTCTTCCGGCGTCACCACAAACCCCCAGTTGGCGATCGCCTGCGAAGCACTCAACACCGTCGTACCGATCGCCGCGGCGGGTGCGTTGATCGCGAAATACACGCCGGGGTTGAGAGCGCACGCGGCAATGAGCGCCATGATCGCCACCAAAGACTCGATCAGCATCGCCCCGTAGCCCACGAAACGGGCGTCAGATTCACGACGCAGAATCTTCGGCGTCGTCCCCGAGGAAATCAGCGCGTGGAATCCGGAGATCGCGCCACAGGCAATGGTGACGAACACGAACGGGAACAGCTTGCCGGCGAACACCGGCCCCGTACCATCAACGAACTGCGTGACGCGCGGCATCTCCAACACCGGCAAGGCGATCAGGATACCGACGCCGAGCGCCGCCACGACGCCGATCTTCACAAACGCCGAGAGATAATCGCGCGGAGCCAACAGCAGCCACACCGGCAAGACCGACGCCGCGAATCCATACCCCATAATGAGCCACGAGAGCGTCGTCCCGCTCAACGTGAACATCGGCCCCCACTGCGGTGACTCGGCGGCCCACCGGCCGATGTACAGCGCGGCGAGAAGCATCACCAAACCGATCGCGGTCGCTTCCAGCACTTTCCCCACGCGCACCCAGCGCAGGTACGCACCCATGAAGAGTGCAATGGGAATCGTGAGACCGATCGTGACCACGCCCCACGCGCTGTCGCGCAGCGCGTTCACCACAATCAGCGCCAGCACGGAGATCAGGATGATCATGATGCCCAGCACCGCAATCAGGGCGACACCACCGGCAACGGGGCCGATTTCTTCTTTGGCCATCTGACCGAGCGATTTGCCGTTGCGTCGGATGGACGCGGCGAGGATGACAAAGTCCTGCACGGCGCCACCGATCACGACGCCGACCAAGATCCACAGCGCACCGGGAAGAAAGCCGAACTGAGCCGCCAGCGTGGGGCCAACCAACGGGCCCGGTCCGGCAATCGCGGCGAAGTGATGTCCGAACACCACCCACTTGTTCGTCGGGACATAGTCGCGGCCGTCTTCCAATCGTTCAGCCGGTGTGGCCCGTGTCACATCAAGGGCGAACACCTTCGTCGCGATAATCTTGCTGTAAAATCGATAGGCGATGACATACGTGCAGACGGCCGCGGTAAGCAACCACGCGGCGTTGACCTTCTCGCCGTTCGACAACGCGACCATCGCGAGTGCGCCGCTGCCAAGGAGGGCGGTGGCAAGCCAGGGAAGAAGCCGGAGAAGCTGGGACACGGCGGAGGGGAGAAAGTAGTAGGGCGGGCGGGAGGACTTCGAAAATACAGAGACGACCTGCGACTACGGGTATGCGCTCTGGATCGGGCACTGTCAATGTCTATCGCTGGGACTGGTACAGAAAATTGAAGGATGCGTTCGCCGCAGGCTTCACCCAGCGGTGTCCCCCTGCGATCTTGCGATATGCCCATACCCGTAACCCTGATCCCCGGCGATGGCATCGGCCCCAGCATCGCCGACGCCACCATTCGCATCCTGGCCGCCGCTGGCGCCGACATCGAGTGGGACCGCCAAGTGGCCGGGATGGCCGGCATTGCCCGTTGGAACGATCCGATTCCCGATGCCACGCTCGACTCCATCAAGCGCACGCGCATCGCGCTCAAAGGACCGCTCGAGACGCCGGTCGGCGAAGGATTCCGCTCTATCAACGTGGCACTGCGCAAAACGTTCGACTTGTACGCCAACGTGCGTCCGGCGCGGACCATTATCCCCGGACGGTTCAACAACATCGACATCGTCCTCGTTCGCGAGAACACCGAAGGCCTGTACATCGGGGTTGAGCACTACATCAAAATCGGCGACGATCCCAAGGCGGCCGCCGAGTCGGTGGCAATCATTACGCGGTTGGGCTCCGAGCGTATCGTGCGCTACGCCTTCGAATACGCCCTCAAGCACAACCGGAAAAAGGTGACGTTGGTCCACAAGGCCAACATCCTCAAGTTTTCTCAGGGGCTGTTCCTCGACGTGGGACGCATGGTCGCGCGCGAGTACGAGGGACGGGTGCAGTTCGAAGAGCGCATCATCGATGCGATGGCCATGCATCTGGTCATGCGCCCTGAAGTCTTTGACGTCGTGGTGACCACGAACTTGTTCGGCGATATTCTCTCCGACGAAATCTCTGGCTTGGTGGGCGGGCTCGGCTTGGCACCCGGCGCCAATATCGGCACGAGTGCAGCCATCTTCGAAGCCGTCCACGGCACGGCACCTGATATCGCGGGCAAGAACATCGCCAACCCGGGCGCCCTCGTGTTGGCCGCCTGCATGATGTTGGACCATCTTGGCGACGGCGCGCGCGCGACGCGCATTCGCGACGCGTTTGAAGGCACGTTGCGAGACGGACACGTCCTCACGCGCGATCTGGGCGGCACCGCGTCGACGGACGACTTCACCAACGCCGTCATCGCGCGCCTCGGATGAGCAGCGCACCGCAGCGCGGTGCGTCGATCGGGTCCGCTGCGCACACGGTGCGCGTGCTGCATCTCTCCGATATCCATTGCGGACATCCGTTCGTATCCCAGCACGTGGCCGCCGCCGAACGCGTCGCGACCTCGTCGCGGTGGAATGCGATTGTTGTCTCTGGCGATTTTTCGCAGCGGGCGCGTGAGCATGAATTTGAACAGGCACGCGAGATCCTCGAACGCTTCCGCGCCGTCGCGCCAACACTTATCGTGCCCGGCAACCATGATACCGCCTGGTGGCACGCGCCCTTTGGACTCGGCGATGCCACGCGATTGCATGAACGCTACCGTCGCTACATCGCCGAAGACCTGGAGCCCACCCTTCGGCTTCCCGGGGTCTCCATCGTCGGCCTGAATTCGTCGGCCGGCATGCTCATGCAGGCCGTGACATGGTATCCTCGCGATTGGCGCGTCAAAGGCGGGCTGACCGACCAGCAACTTGCCGGCGTCGAACGGCGGCTCGCGCAAAGCCCACAACACGACCTGCGTCTGTTGGTGCTGCATCAC
>JANOPS010000192.1:0-5485 GCA_031421995.1 Gemmatimonadaceae bacterium | reverse complement strand
CTCAGCGGTTTGATGCAGCCGGTCGTCCGTCGTGAATCGGTGTCCTTCGTAACGGTGCCTCCCATGGAGCGGGTATGACGTCACAGATCTCTCAGGTAGTTCGCTTCGTACGTGCGGGGGGGCGTCTGCGTCCCAGCATGGGTGCAATGTTGGTTGCGCTTCCGCTCAGCAGCGCGGTGATTCCGCCGCGTGCCGGCACGAACGCCGTGGCACCGATCGCAGACGCCGCCATGCGCGGCGACATGAGCACCGTGCGGGCACTTGTGTCCAAGGGCGACAACGTCAACGCCGCGCAGGGCGACGGAATGACCGCCCTGCACTGGGCGGCTGCGCGAGGGGATTCGGCACTGGCCACCGTGCTGTTGAATGCGCGTGCCAACACGGCGGCCACAACACGCATTGGTGCGCTCGTGCCACTGCATATCGCCGCCGAGAACAGGAGCGCATCGGTGGTGCGCGCGTTGCTCCGCGCCAAGGCTAATGCGCGCGCCGTCACCAGCGACAGCGTGTCGGCCTTGCACTTTGCCGCGATGGGCGGGGACACCGCCATCGTATCGGCGTTGTTGCGGGCTGGCGCGTCGGCCGATGTGAACTATGCAGAGCCCGGACTTGGTCAAACGGCGCTGATGGTCGCGGCCGGACGCGGTCGCGCCGACGCCGTGCGCTTACTGCTCAAGAGGGGCGCAGATTGGCGCATCACTGGCAAGACCACCGATCCGATGGCCAGCGCGGCGCAGGACCGGCAAGCGAAGAACCGTCGCAATGCGGTGCTCGCCAAGCTGCGTGAAGAACAGGGGCAGACCAAGAACCTGGGCTGGCAGCCCGATCCGCGCCAAGTACAAGCAGCGGTTGCGGCGGCCTTGGAAGTGGAGAAGCAGAGCACCAATGCGGCTGCGCTCGCGAGCGCGGCCGCGGCGACCGCGTCCGAGGAGGCGCGCCTCGCGGCGCAAGGCGGGGCCGGTCTTGATGATGACACGCCGGGATACACGGAACTCCTCGGCCTGCAAGGCGGACACACGGCGCTTCTGCTCGCCGTACGCGAAGGCCACGACGCCACGATCAAAGCGCTCATTGCCGCTGGCGCTGATGTCAATCAGGTCAGCGCGGGCGATCACACCAGCCCCATGCTCATGGCGGCCATCAATGGGCAGTACGATGCCGTGATGACGCTGTTGGCGGTGGGCGGAGATCCCAACCTCGCCAGTGATGCGGGTGCCACGCCGCTGTACGCCGTTCTGAACAAAGAGTGGGCGCCAACCTCGCGCACGCCGCAGCCTGCGTATCAGCTGCAACAGCGCGCTGGCTACCTTGACGTGACGCAGGCACTGCTCAAGGCCAAGGCCAACCCGAACGCGCGGCTCAAGCGCGGCCTGTGGTACACCACCTACAATCGCGACAACTTGCGCGTGGAGTTCATGGGTGCCACGCCGTTTTTTCGTGCTGCGTATGCGACAGACGTGCCGCTCATGAAGATGCTGCTCGCGGCGGGTGCTGACCCGAGCATTGGCACCATTAAGCCTGTGGCCCGTGCGCGGCGCGGCGCGGCGCCCGGCGCGCCACTGCGTGAAGACCCATCGGGGTTGCCGCCGGTACCGGATGGCGGCTTGGGCCAATTGCCCCTGCATGCCGCGGCGGGCGCCGGCTACGGCCAAGGCTTCGCAGGCAACGATCACCGGCATGTCACCGACGGCTGGCTTCCGTCGGTCAAGTTCCTGATCGAGGAGCTCAAGGTCGACGTGAACGCGCGCGACTTTGGCGGCTACACCGCGCTGCACTTCGCGGCGGGGCGCGGCGACAACGAGATGATCAAGTATCTCGTGTCCAAGGGCGCCGATGTGAGGGCCGTGGCTCGCAACGGGCAAACCACGGCCGACATGGCCAACGGACCGGTCCAGCGCATTTCCCCGTATCTCGATACGGTCAAGTTACTGGAAGAGCTGGGGTCGAAGAACAACCACAAGTGCGTGTCCTGCTAACCGACGACCAGCGCCAGGCGCGACACCATTTGGTGTACGCGCGGGCGCTTGTTAGCGGCGCACGGTGGCGGTGATGAACGTGGGTGCCACCGTAAAGACGAGAGGAGGATTGCCGTTCTTCGCCAGCTCAGCACGAGCGGTGGCGATGCCTACTCCAAACCTTTGTACAAAGCCCAACGCGCGCAGGGCCTCGGCGACATTCGGGTTTCGATAGTCAGAGACACCCGGATCGCCAAAATTGCTTGGCGTGACAATGCCGAAGGGTCCGCCGGGGCTTACGATTTCTATGCGATCGTCGTACCACGTCATGCGGACGGGAGAGTTCGTGTGTTCATACGTACGATGCATGACCGCATTCCGGACAAGTTGCTGAAGTGCCGCTGCGGGGTATTGAGGTGTACGACGCTCGCGCGCGCTGGAGGTGATATCCACGCCGGTATAGTTGTGCGCGCTGATTTTGTCATCGACGCGCCGAAGTACATCAGCGAGTGTTCCCTCGATGGTGGACTCATCCGCAATCGCATCGCTGAGGGTTGTGCCAGCAATGCGAAGAAATTGCACATACGCCCCCGGCAGGAAGGTCTGCGGCTGCGCGCCAATGGCCAGAATTCCAAGCACGGTTGGCGTTTGGTCGTCGACCGACACGATTATCTTCGTGGCCGCGAGGCGCTGCTCAAATGTGCGATCATTTGCCGCGAGCACATCCGCTGCGACCGCCGCGGGCAGGTAGGTATCCAGAAACACCGTACGATTGAGATCCCGTAGCGTGGCCGACGTTACGGGCTGGACGTCGAAAGGGCGGTCGCGATGCCTGCGCCTCTCGTTCAAAATCCGCTCATCCTGCGAGGTCGCGATTCCACGGCGCGGGCCCCAACGAACATGCACGCGTCCTTTGTAGCTCACCGGCGGGGAATCTGAGGGCGTCACGGAGACGACCGCTACGTCGGCGCCAAGGAGCCGACGCCTCTCCACCAAGATGGTGGGCGGCGGCACGATCTGGCCATCGGTTTTGAGATCACTCAGTGTCAGAAGAAGCTGGTCGTCAATCGGGAGCCCGAGCGGCGTCCCGTCATCCCTTACTCCAATGAAGAGTACGCCCTGCTTGCCATGGCCTGAGAGATCGTTGGCGAAGGCGCAGACCGCTTCCCGGGCCTTCGTTGACACATCCCCAGCCCAGCGCTCTTTGCGCTCCACGAGATCCGATTCGAGCTCGCGCAGCAGTACAAGGAGTTGCTCGTCGGAGTAGGGCGACATGAACGTGGAGACGGTGGAGAAGCGACGAAGGGCGAGTGCTACCCCGTAAGGTAACGCCTCGCCCATCGGCATCGGCAAGCCCGAGAGTCTACGGCGCGCCCTTCAGCGTTTTGTACTGCTCCAGTGCAAACCCCACTTTTTGATCGATCGCGATCTTGCCAATCGCCGCCGTCGCCTTGGTCGGGTCGCCCTGCACACCCATGTCAGGACCACCACCGTTGGGCAGCAACTTGTCCTTGCGAATGCCGTCGCCGAAAACGTACAGCAGCTGCGACGTGTCGCTGGTGCCGGCATGCGAACCAACGGTGGCGGCGTCCCACCCGTACGTTTTCTGCAGATAGTCGCGAATCGCGATGCGTCCCTTTTGGTAATAATCCACCAACGCGTAGACGCGCACGCCAGTCCCGGCCCACTCGGCGTTGAGTGCATTGGCGACGTTCGTGAGGCCCGCTTGATTGCCGCCGCTATCGCCGATCAACAGGATGTCGGTGAAGCCGTGCACCTTGAGTGATCGGACCGCGGCATCGAGCAGCCGATCGTAGGCCGGCGATGGCAGTGAGATCACGCCGGGCTTGTCACCGAATCCCGGCCGCGTGTAGTCACCTTCCGGCACATACTGCACCGTTGGTGCGACGAGCGCGTTGCCAAGTGTGTTGGCGATCTGTCCGGCGGCGAACGTGACGATGTAGTTGTGCTTGCCCAGCACCATGTGCGGTCCGTTTTGCTCGGTGCCGCCGGTGGGAATGATGGCGACCTTCTTGCCGCCGGCGATGGCGTCGCGGATTTCGGTCCACGTCATGGCTTCGAGATACGGAGGGCCTAGCAGGTTGGGACGCTCCTGCGCGTTCAGCGACGTGGCGCCGAGCAGGCACGTGATAGTGGCTGCGGCACGGACGGCGTGTTGCATGACGGTGACGATGTGCATCAGTTGTTTCCTCCGGCGGCGAGCTGCGCACGAATCTGCGCCAAGGCGTTGTCGATCTTGATCTGCACCAGCTTCTTCCCCAACTCCGCCGTCGCTTTGGTGGGGTCACCGCTCACACCGCTGTCGGCCGACCCACCGCTTGGAGCCAAGCGATCCTTCCGCACCAGCGCCGGATTCACGTACAGGAGCTCCGACGTATCGACCATGCCGGCGTGACTGCCGATCGCTTCTATCGCGAAGCCGAGTCCACCCAGGTACGTGCGAATATCCGCCGATGCCTTGGTGTAGTAGTCGCCGATAAAGAGCGCTCGTCCTCCTCCACCGCCTGCGGCGAACGCCGCGTTGAGCTGTTCGGCCGCGGCTTTCATGCCGTTCTGGTTGCCACCCGAATCACCAATGAGAATGACCGTGGTAAATCCACCGGCGCGCAAACTCTTGCCGGCGTGCACCAGGAGTTCGATGAAGCGATCTTCTGGCAGCGTGATCGACCCGGCCTTCGCCATGTGCCCACGCAGCGGGGCGTCCCAGCTGCCTTCCGGGACGTACGTGATGATCGGCGCAACCAACGCGTCGCCCAGCGTGCGCGCAATGCGCTCCGTCGTGTGCGTGAGCACGTACTTGTGTTCACCGGTCACCATGTGCGGGCCTTTCTGTTCCTGGCCGGCGGTGCCGATGATGATGGTCTTGGTGCCCGCCGCTTGACGGTCGCGGACTTCCGTCCACGTGAGTTCGTCGAGGAACACCGGCTTGGGGTTGGTCTGCGCTCGCGCGTTCGCTGCAGCGACGGCCAGCGAGAGGGCGGCGATCGAGCACCGCGTAACGGCCGACATCAGCATCGTACACTGCTCCAGTGGTTGGTGACGAACACAAAAGTGGCGCCCGGAAGCTCTGGGCGCCACTCTGCCGACCGGACGGCGCCACCTTCCCGCATTCGCACTTGTCCGTCACGTATTCTTGGCAGCCGAGGCCTTGAACTGCGGTAAGATGAGTACCTCCCGCCGCCTTTCGGGCCTTTGCGTCAGCTACTCTGGAATACCGCAGTGGTATTGCCCGTTGTTGGGATCGATGGTGATCCATTGGGCAGCGGTAGCCGTTCGTCCAACTCCGTCCCAGACCTGAAGGTAGAGTCCAAAGTCTGAGAAACCTCCGGCGAGAGAGGCGTAGATCGACGACGTGCTGACGGTCGAGTTGCCACGAGTCCACTCGAAGGTGTAAGGCGGTTGGCCACCGACGACGAGTGCGTTCCAGTTGCATCTTGTATTTGGTCCCATAGTCCAGTAGCCCCCGGCAATGTCAGTAGCGAGAGTCGGACGGCGGGAGTAAAGGAGTC
>JANOPS010000191.1:0-1648 GCA_031421995.1 Gemmatimonadaceae bacterium | reverse complement strand
CCTTGAGCTTAGCACCGGCTAGCCAACTTGCAACATGGGCCCCATCCTAGTGATATGCATCCCCTCATCTTCCGACTGGTCGGCGTCGCTGCGCTTTGCTCCGCCATGACAGTGCCGACCCTGCTCGCGGCCCAGGGCACCCAACCTCGGCGCCAACGCGCCACCCCGACACGCGCCGCAGCGCAGCGGGCCACGTTCGAAGTACCAACCTGGGCTTAACCCGATTTCGTGGACGCTCAACTCGCCCTACCTTTGGGGCGGAGGTGGCACATGGAATCGAGCAAACAGCAGGGTCGGCGTACCCGTCGCGACTTCAGTGACGAGTTCAAGGCCGAGGCGGTGCGGCTGGTGGAGGCGCGTCGAGCGACGGGGGCCCCGTTGAGTCAGATCGGCCGCGAATTGGACGTGCGCCCCGACCAGTTGCGGGCGTGGGTGCGCACGCACCAAGCGGCGAGTGGGAGTGGCACGCGCCACCACGGCGAGACGGCGGAGCAGGAGATTCGGCGCCTGCGACGTGAGGTGGCGACGCTGCGCCAGGAGCAGGCGTTCGCAAAAAAAGTGGCGGTGTACTTCGCGAAAGAGTCGCGTTGAGGTGCGCCGTGATCGCTCGTCATCGGGACGAGTTTGCTGTGCGACTCATGTGTCGGGTGCTGGAGGTATCGGTGGCCGGCTTCTATGCCTACTGCCGACGCCCGGAGAGCTGGCGCGCGGTGATGGACGACGTGCTCATGGCGCACGTGCGTGTGGCCTTCGCCGAGAGTGGGGAGACGTACGGCGCGCCGCGCGTGCAACACGAGCTGCGGGCGGCGGGGCTGGCCACGAGTACGAAACGCGTCGCGCGCCTCATGCGGGAGGCGGGCTTGGCCGCCCGCCGACGCCGGGGCCGCCGAGTGGTCACGACGGATTCGACGCACACCGATCCGATCGCGCCGAATCGCCTCAACCGCCACTTCGATGTGCACGGGGTGGCATTGGATCGGGTGTGGGTGGGAGACATCACGTACATCCCGACGCGCGAAGGCTTCTTGTATCTCTCGACGGTGTTGGATCTCGGCTCGCGGCGCTGCGTGGGCTGGGCGATGCGGGATACCATGGAGGTGGACCTCGTGACGAGTGCGCTGCGCATGGCGCGCGACGCGCGGCAGCCGGCACCCGGTCTCATCTTCCACAGCGATCGCGGGAGTCAGTATGCGTCCGCGGCGTATCGCACCGAGTTGGCCGCGCACGCGATGCTGGCAAGCATGAGTCGGAAGGGCGATTGCTACGACAACGCCGTGGCGGAGAGTTTCTTCGCGACGCTGGAGTTCGAGCTGGTGATGACGAGCGACTGGCATACCCGCGACGAGGCACGCCGCGCCATTTTTCGATACATTGAAACGTGGTACAACCGAAAACGGCGGCATTCGACCCTCGGGTATGTCAGTCCGGCGGAGTACGAAGCACAGTTACCGAAGGCCGCGTAGTTTCTTTTCACATACGCGTCCACTTTTTCGGGTCAAGTCCAAGCTGCCACGAGTCCACTCGAAGGTGTAAGGCGGTTGGCCACCGACGACGAGTGCGTTCCAGTTGCATCTTGTATTTGGTCCCATAGTCCAGTAGCCCCCGGCAATGTCAGTAGCGAGAGTCGGACGGCGGGAGTAAAGGAGTC
>JANOPS010000190.1:0-5059 GCA_031421995.1 Gemmatimonadaceae bacterium | reverse complement strand
ATACGTTTGTCCCGATCGCCTACGTCGCGTTGGATGTCTCCCGGGCTGATCCTCAAGCGGTGCAGTCGTACCGCGCGAAGTATGGTTTCCGCCCCGCACCTGCTACCGATTTTTCCACGATGAATATCCTCGCGCTGTAGGCGATCGGGACAAACGTATGATAGGCCGCGAGGGTTCTTGGCGTGGGTTCGGGAGACGGGAACACCGTGCCCTTGATGCGGGTTGGCACGAGCCGACCGGTCGTCGCATCATACATCGAGAGGTACTGCTGATCGTACCATCCCTTGTTCCCGATCACTCTCGCTTCGCCCGGCGGCGCGCTCGGTGCAGCAAGATATCCGCCGGAACTGACGAAGCCCGCAGCGCCGATCTCGCACCACGCAGAACCGCATTTGATCCCGATGTATTGCTGCTTATTCGCGTCATCGTAGTCCCATCTGGCCGCCTGCGGCACGTCGTCCTCATTCGTGACGAGGTGGCGGACAATCTGAAGCGGTATGCCGCCCGGCGCGTTGGGATCAACCGCGCTGAAACAGGCGTCGGCGTTGGGTCCGGGATTCGCTACCGGAACCATTTTCGCTCGGAGCACTCCACCGATATCAAAATAGATGTACAGGCAGTTGAAATTGGGTGCGATGCCGAGTGCTGGGTACCCGGCGGTGTAGGCGTACACCTCTCCAACGGGGAATGAGGTTTTTGTGGGTGGCGCCAATGTCATGGCGAAGGTAACCGACCGTCCAACGGCAATGGGCGGTGGCGCTGGAAGACCCGGGCCCACGAACACCGTTGAGTCGGGGCCCGGTGGGCCTCCAATGACGGTCACAACAAACGCTGCGCTCCTGGCTGTATCAACTGTTGATGTCCCCGTGATCGTCACGTTTCCTGGCGTCACCCCGGTCACCACGCCTGCCGCGCTGACCGTCGCGACGGCGGGACTTGACGACACCCAAAACAACGTGTCGATCTTCAGATCTTTCACCACGGTGTCCAACTTGAACGACGCGAAGATCGCATAGAGACCGTCGTAGTTCCTCCCGTCGGCAGTGATGAACATCTGACAATCGTGGAACTCGGGAATATTGGTGATGGGACCCGATGCGCCGAGTGCGCGCGCACCAACCCAACCGGCAGCGATCGACGCGCCATTCGCACCCCCAGTATCGGCGCCGGTCGCTGGCCTTCCAAACTTGGGAGCAGACCCTTCGCGGGTATCGAAGAGGGGGATGCTATCCCACACCTGCGGACATTCCGGGCGATCGGGCGAAATGCGCGTGCCGTTGGCATGGGTGATGCCGGCGTTGTCAACGGCATCACCCCCCCCGCACGCCGCGGCGAGCAGTATCAGCGCAACGCCCGCCGCCACGGACGCATGCACGCGTTCCGATCCAGCGCTTCCTGACATAGATCTCTCCTGTAAGTGGAATTCAGCGAGCAAGACGCTCCATTCGGCGAACAGTGGGTTGGAGAAATTCGTCGGCACCGGACCACAAGGTGAGCACCGCCTTCGCCCACGTTCGGGCCGTGGCGGCATCGCCCACGCGGTCGGCCAGCGTCGCACGCAACACGGCACTTCGGAGTAACGGACCCGCGTGCGCGGGCAGGGCAAGTTCGTGCGACGTGGAATGACGCAGCGCCGAGAGCGTCGGATCGAGCCACCCAATGGCCCCCGCGGGGTCACCGATTTCCGCGAGCGCCGACCCCTCCGGAAACAGCCCGTCGATAGTGATATCGGCGGCGCGCGTGCTGCCTCGAAGCGTGGTCAGCCCGCGCAGGATCGACCGCACCGTGGCCGTGTCACCGCGCGTCGCGGCGCCAACGAGGTTTGCGGTACGAAAGCGTGGGATGTCGAAGGTCGCGAGTGACGCGAGGCGATGCTCCGGAAACGCGAGCGTGCCCGGACGCATCAGCCACCGTGTCCGCTGGCTCATTTGTTGCGCTGCCGGGAGCGCGTCGATGCCCTTCGAGACGCGCAGTTCGAACACGGCAAGGCTGTCTGCCGGTCCACCCATCGCCGCGTACGCGAGCAGCGCTGGTCCGCTCTGCGCGATCGCCGGTGGCAACCGCTCCGCAACGGCAGCATTGGCGTGTGCCGCTGACAAATGCGCGCGCCCGACGAGTGCAGCCAGTGCGGACAAGAGGACTGGCTCGCTGGTCGCCGAAGGCTCATGACGCTCAAGGATCGAATCCGCCAGTTGCCTCGCCACCTTCAGGCTGACTGGATCATTGGGGAGGGCAAACTTCACTCGCAGGAACACCTCTTCTGCCGCAATACGCAACCGGGCCGACGGACTCTCGGCAAGGCCGCGAGCGAGTCGCAAGGTATCGAGTGCCCGGGCATCGCCAAGTCCCTCCAACGAGACGGCTACGGCTTCAGCGGCCTCCGCGCTTCGTGGAAACTCCGCGCGCCAGATCTGCGTGATCTTGTGCAATCGCGCTCGCTGGAATTGCACAGAGGCGGCGGCCGCCGCTGGTACGGCGATCGACACTGACTGCGGATCAAAAACGGGAAAGAACGCAAGCGTATCATGAGACCATTCGGCCTGACTGGTAAACTGCAACGTGTCCGGCGGCACCGCCGTCCCCTCCCGGAATCGCGCGACCCGCGTAAAAAACAACGACTGCAAGTCCGCCAGTGACTGCTCTCCTCTTCCACGCAAGATCGCGGGACGCAAACGGAATGCCCGTTCATATGCACGCATAGCCCTTTCGTAGCTGGCCCTGAAGCTCCATCCCGTTCGACTCGCGCGATCGCGGACGACACCGCGGTCGTGTCGCAAGCATGCTCCGAGTCCGTACCATGTCGAAAAATCATGCGCGTCGGTGTTTGTCAGTTGCGTCCATACGTCGCATGCGACATCAAACCGTAGCGCCGCCTGCGCCGTGAGCGCGCGCAGTATCTGGCGATTCGGCACGGTCAGCGTCGCACCTTGTGCGGTGACCCTGGATATCTGGTCTACCGTTTGCTGCCACGGTCGGTCCGCCGTAGGAAGCCAGCTACGCATGAGCGCAAGCCACACCAGTGCGTCGGCGTAGGCGGGGTCAGTTCGCGTAGCAGTGAAGAACATCGAATCGGCAGCAGCAAACCTGCCGTCTTCCAACGCCCGGTGACCCTGCAGAAATGTTGAGCGCGCCTGTATCGACTGGGTGCTTCTCACGCCGGCATCGCGCGCGACAATTGGCGCGATGTCATGGAACAGCAGGCTGTCCCACTGTGCGGCTGCCAACGAATCGAGCTGCTTCGGTAGCGTCGCGACCCGCGCCGTCGCGCTCGCAAGCTGTCGACCGGCGCGCGTATCGAACAACGTCACGTTCACGTGGATGGAATCGGCGACGCGATTGGTCCGAACACTCACATATCGGCCGGCGCCAGCAGCCGAGGCTACGACTCGTTCCTGTTCGACCGTAAGCTGACGCGCGGGGAAGCGACTGTTCGCCTGGGCGATCGCCAACGGATCTGCGACGCGTATCTCACGCCATTGCACGGCGGCCGCGCGCATCGCGTTCATGAGGTTGTCGCCAGCACCAATGCCAACCGCGATATCACCAACGTCCTCTTCTTTAGGTCCAATCACGGCGAACAGCGTGGTGTCGAGCGACGGTTCGATCAGGCCAACCGCGCCCAAGGCTCGCCCAGTCACGCCAGAACGCCACCACGTCGTCTCGCCGCGCAACGTCAACCCAACGACGACGGCCGCGACTATCCCAACACCCACGCCACGCATCACCCATCGCGATCGCGCCCGGCGCAGCGAGCCTGCCTGGGATCCCGTAGCCGTCACCGCATCGTCGCGGTGCGCGGCAATCTCCCGCATCAACTCCCCGGCGGTGGCGAAGCGATCAATCGGTACCTTGGCCAGAGCGCGCTCGATCGCGCGCTGCATTCCCGTTGGAACGGTAGGGCGCACGATACGCAGCGATCGCGGAACCTCCTGAAAATGCCGCGCGATGATCGCCTGAGCGGTGGGTCCGGTAAACGGCGGTTCGCCGGCGAGCATCTCATACAAGACACAGCCCAACGCATACACATCCGCTCGGCCGTCGATTTCGCGCTCTCCACCGGCCTGTTCGGGACTCATGTACGCCGGTGTGCCAATCGCCATTCCGGAGTCGGTCAGGGACTCACCAGCCGCGAGCGTGACGGCGCGCGCCACCCCAAAGTCAGCCACCACGGCACCGCCGTTTCCCAACAAGACGTTTCCGGGCTTGATGTCGCGGTGGATCACGCCGTTCGCGTGCGCGTAGTCGAGCGCCTCCGCGACGTGCGTGGCGATCGTGATCGCGTCGTCGAGCGAGAGGACCCTGACACGGGCCAGCCGCTCGCTGAGCGACTGCCCCTCGATAACGGGCATGGTGTAGAAGAGGCGCCCATTCACCGAGCCTGATGCCAGGATCGGCACGATGCGCGGATGTCGCAGTTGCTGTCCTATTTGAATCTCTCGTACGAACCGCGCGCCGCTGACGGCGGACGCAAGTTCGTCACGCAGCACCTTGATTGCGACCGGATGTTCGGTGCTGAGATCGACCGCGAGATAGACGTGGGACGACGCGCCGCTCCCGAGTTCGCGGGTTACCGCGAATCGATCGGCGAACGCAGCACGAATGTGCTCAAGCGACGCGTCCGTGTTGGCCGCGAAGTCCTGAGCAGTGTCACGACGCCCCGCATGCGACTGCGGGGTTCGGGTGCGGCCATCATCCATATCGGCCCGACTGTGTGGGAGTTATCCCTCACGACCATTGACCAGACGTTGCGGCGAATCCGTCTATTCCGCAATGGCATCACCGTGGATCGCACGACTAGTTCTGGCTCGAGCGCTCAATAGATGAATGGACGAGCTCGCTACAAGGGCTAGTGGTTGCTCCATCGTGTCTCGCTCGCGTATTCGCACGATGGGCGGGAAAGAACGACGCATTCACTTGGGCCTGCCTCATGGACATCCCAAACCGTTGTGTGTTCCACCAAAAAGCAGAGCCCGCCCCTTCACCGAGAGGGCGGGCTCCGCTTTTTGTCAATTACTCGGCTGCGCCTACTTCTCGGCGATGATCAAATACCGCGTGGTCG
>JANOPS010000189.1:0-14215 GCA_031421995.1 Gemmatimonadaceae bacterium | reverse complement strand
CGCGCGCCGCAATGGCCTGATTCGACGTGGCGCGCACCGCGCGAATCGCGGCGCTGGCGCTCTTGAAAACGGGCGACGGATCTGCGTCGGCGGTCATGGCAGAATCGTACGCGACAGGCCGCCCGAACGCCATGCCGTGATGACGCTGTGAGCCATGCCACAGCGCCGCCGCCTGCGCGGCGGCACTGCAACATGCCGACGGAGTCTTAGTTCCGCACGTGGCGAGTCCGACGCGACAGCACGCCCAGAACCGCGAGCCCAGCGGCCATCAATGCATAGGTGGATGGCTCCGGCACGTTGCTGACCGGCACTTTGGCGACCACGCTCACATCATCCAGTCCCATGTACACGTTGCCGAGGGGGACCGAAATTCCTTCGATCATCATCAACATCGTCGTGTTCGAGGCAACAAAGTCGAACGCATAGTTCACCCACTGATTTCCCGCCGAGTTGGTAGCGCCGGCCGTGAACTGCGCCGACGCTGAGCCGATCGTCGCGCGCGCCGTAACCGGTCCGTTGCACCGGTTCTGTCCGGAAGTGGGGCAGGCACCATCGAATACGCCAAGCCACATCGAGAATGTATACACCTGACCAACGGAGAGTCCCGTGAGCGCCTGCGAGACGCCTTTCGGGAAAACGCCCTGTGTGTATCCCTCGAGGTCCAGAAAATTGTTGCCTGCACGTGGTCCAATTCCATAGACATTCCCAGTGCGCGCCACCGCGATTTCACCGCCAATCACGGTCCATCCGGTCAACTGCGTGTTGTTCACCGAGAGCTGCGCGGCACCGTCGGATCCAAAGGTGCCGGTAAACACCTCGAATCCACCGTTGGTGACGACCTGCGCCGATAGGGTGTTTCCCATCGCGAGTAACGCAGCCGTTGCCCCTAGTCGTGCGATTTTCATGAATTGCTCCGTTCCGTCGAGATGATGACCGCTTCAACCGGCTCCAGCTGTCCTGCTACAGCGGGAATGCGCGCGTGACGGATCACGGCCGTACCACGAAGTCGCGCAATTCGATCCGATATTCTCGCGCGGCGGTGTCGTAACGGACATTGTACGTCGTCGCGTAGGCACCGCTGCGCGGATAGCGTGCAGGGGTCGCAATCCTCATGGTGGTATCGGGGCGCGAGAGCAAGAATGCCCGGGTCAACATCGGCTCGAGGAAGATCATTGACCCATCGAAGAACCCGTAGATAAATGATGTGGTAAATGGCCTGCCGCGGTACTCGGGCGCGTCTGCGGCGCCAGCGTGGACGCCCATGCGCGGAATCCCGTTTGGGTCCAGCGTGTAGCCCAAGGGGCGGTCCTCGGATGAAGGCTGTCTCGTCGACTTTGCCCCATACTGCGGATCGGCCGGGCTGATCGCATCGCGCTGCTGTTGCGTCACCATGTAGAAGTGCACGTCGAAGTGCGGGGTCGTATATATGTCCATCGGCGGATGACCGGTCGGCTGCCAGTTGACACCCACGTGATCGAACACGGTTGCCGGTCCGCCGGTCGGGAACGGAAGGATGAACTCCAGACTCTGCATAGGCGGAAGCTGTGTTGGGAGCCCGTCCAAAGCGGATGCGGACAGCACGACCGCGGCCGACACGACGCTGGTGCCTCTCACCGCCACTTCGGTCCGGGCAGACCCGTTGCCAAACGGCACGTCGACCCCTTTAAAGATCTGGATGGCCGCAGCGGTGGGCGAATCGGTCTCGCCGCACGAAGTGAGCGTGCCGAACGCGACCACACCAATCCCCATCATCGTGGTAAGGACCGCGCGCGAAGCGAAACGGCTCGTGCTCAGAATGAATCGGGGCGGCATCGACCGCGGCGCTGATGCGTTTGGCATGAAGACCTCCAAGTCGTTTGTGGCCTCGCGAGTCCGCGACCGGCCGGTGTATGCGCTCTTGTCCGAGCGCGGGGACATTGGCTATATACCGTCAGGCGGTCAGCGCGCGGTCAGTTACTCGTCAGGTGGGTGAAGCAGCGATGCGATGTATCGACTGATCACGTTTGGAGCGCTCGCCGTTGAGCGAGATGACGGTGCAGGTCCGGCGCTAGCGGCGCAGCGAAAGGCGCTTGCCCTGATGGCCGTGGTTGCCGCGAGCGGCCCTGCGGGGATCGCGCGAGAACGGCTGCTCGCGCTATTCTGGCCTGAAAGCACCGAGGAACGGGCGCGGGGGGCACTCAAGCAGATGCTCCACTCAATGCGACGGCAACTCGGCGCCGAGGACGTGTTGACGGGGATTTCATCCCTCTCGCTCAATCCCGCGCAGATTGAAAGCGATGTCGCACGCTTTACCGTCGCCCTCAGGACAGGCCGCCCGGACGAGGCGGTCACCGTCTACACCGGGCCCTTTCTCGAGGGCGTGCATATCGAGGGCGCAGACGACTTGGGCCGCTGGATCGATGCACGCCGCCGCGAGCTCGAGCAGCAGTATGCCGCGGCACTGGAGGCGCTCGCGCACGCAGCTGACGCGCAAGGTGATCACATGGTGGCCGTCAACTGGTGGCGGCGCCGTCAGGCAGTTGAGCCGCAGAGTAGCCGGGTCGCCGTAGCCCTCATGACAGCACTCAGCGCCGCGGGCGATCAACCCGCTGCACTGAAACATGCGCGCGTGCACGAAATCATGGTTCGTGAGGAGTTTGGGTCGTCTGCAGACCCCGCAGTGGCGGCATTCGCCGCCGAGCTTGCAGCACGTGCGCCGGGCAGTGTGCTCTCGTCCAGCGAACGAGCGGACCGGACGAGAATGGCTGGTACTGACGAACCAGCGAAGCCCTTCAGCGTCGCGTCTTCGGCGTCCGACCGACGTTCGGCACCGGAGTCGCTGCTCACGACGGCCTCATCATCCGCAGAGGTCGCCGTCGGGGAGCCTACCGCCGAAGGGCCCGCGCGTCGACAGGCCGAGACCCTCAAGCCCAGCACGGGATGGACCTCGCGCTGGCGTGTGCGAGGCACTTGGGCGGCGGCGGTGGCGGTCGCGGTCTCGGTAGTCGTCGCCGGGTGGAGCGTGATGGGACGCGGCGCGCGCGCGCCAGGCCCTGCGCTCGAAGAACAGCGCGTCGCGATTGCGGTGTTCGAGAACCGTACGGGCGACACGTTACTCGCGCCACTCGGCTTGATGGCGGCCGACTGGGTGACGCGCGAGTTGGCGCGAAGCGCGCTGGTCGACGTCGTTGACGTGGGTACACTTTACCTGCTGGGACGCTCACACACAGGCGCACGAATCGACGCGCGCGAGCTGGCGCGGCAGAGCGGCGCGGGGGTCGTCGTCGAAGGCCGCTACTATCGAACCTCCGACAGCGTCTGGTTTACCGCAAGCATCGTGGAGGTTGCCAGCGGTCGTGTGTTGCGCGTGGTGGATCCGATCGGCACCGCTATCGCCGACCCGCTCGCCGCGGTCGACGAGCTTCGGCAGCGGGTCTCGACGGGACTCAGCACCGTCCTCGACCCTCGGACCAGATTCTATGCGACAGCGGCAATGCGTCCGCCGAAATTCGATGCGTATCAGGAATACGTGATCGCGCAGGACCTCTACTGGCGCGGCGCGTTCGATGCGGCTTTTCCGCACTTTCGGCTGGCGTTCGAGCTCGACTCCACGTTCGGCACGGCCGCGGCATGGTTGACCGTCAATGCTGCCGGCGTGGGGCGCTGTGACATCGTCGACTCGATCGCGGTGCTGTTGGCCACGCGCGCCGCACTTCTGACACCAGGGGAGAGTTCCACGCTCGCAAACTCGCAAGCCCGTTGCGCGAGTGATTGGGAGGAGCACAACCGCTTAATGCGCGCCCGCCTTCAGCGTCAACCGGGGTCTTCGCATGTGCGCTGGGTGCTGGCACTAGGTTCCCGAGCGAACGGGCAGCCTGCACGGTCTGTCGCTTTGCTCTCTGCGCTCGACCCCTCGCGCGATTTGGGCTGGATGTCCGACCGTGGAAAGGTGCTTTACTGGCGTGAACTGACCGCGGCACGACACGTACTCGGCGAGTTCAAGGGAGAGTTGGAAGACGCGACTCGTCTGGCAGAGGACGGGGGCGCGCCGCTGGCCGCCGCCTACATACGCGCGCGCGCTGGCAGGAGGGAATCGTGGCTCAGAGGCCCTGACGGCACTCGACAAGATAGACGCGTTGCCCCCCGAACCCGCGCTCGTGGCCGGAACGACTGGGCGGATGCGTCCACGGGAAGTCGCGACACCGGGATGGGTGTGGTATCAGGTCGCGACCGAATTAGTGGCGCACGGTTCCGCAGCCCAAGGACGTGTTGCTGCCGAACGCGCCTCGGTCTGGTTCGAACGCCGCGCGCGCGCGGGGCCGCTTCCTCTCGAACAGCGCTTCGTGTTGGCGCACACCTTGACGCTGCTTGGACGCGCCGCCGAGGGCCGCGCGCTGCTCAATTCATTGATGAGGAATGATTCTGCTGGACTCGAGCTTCGTGGTGCGTTGGGGGCGGTGGCCGCCGCAGATGGCGACCGCAAGACCGCCGAGGTGATCGCAACGTGGCTTGGCCGTCAGCCGCCACGCTTTCCAGTGGGAATGCCAGGCCTGTATCGCGCCCGAATCGCCGCGCTCCTCGGCGACTCAGCACGCGCGCTCGACCTGCTTGAGAGCCTGCCTCACAACGCACATCCCTACGACCTCTTGTTTCTGCACAACGATCCGGCCTTCGCGGATCTGCGCGGCTTGCCTCGTTTTTCGCGTCTCCTCAGCCCCCGTCCATAAGGGGCACCACCTCCGAACTCCCAAGGGCCACGCGAGTTTCCCCACGACCCGGGGTTCAACATCAGGTCATTCACGCGCCGCCAATTACATCAAATCTGATGACATCGCGAGCCGGCGATTCGAATGTGAGTTCTCTAATTTCTGTCGCACATTTTCTCTACATTTTGTCGCAGGCTGATCCGTGGCGCGGGTTACGCAGAGGCGGGTGGCGCGCCGTCGGTCTCCTTGAGAAGGCGGGTGTGGTAGGAGCGGCCGCGCATTTCGAAATGCGTGCCGCGCCCGAGCAAGCGGTCGCTGATGGCTTCCGACACGTCCCTATCGTGCTGCCTGCCTGGCGTGTGTTGCATGCCGAGGATAAACGAGCGTTCCGCGAACTGCGCAGAAAACGCGGCGCTGGCGCTGAGGGCAACAGGCGACCGATTTGAGTCGGCGGTCATGGAGGTATCGTGGCAAGGGACAACTAGCAATACATCTGTGCCTCGCATTGATACCCATGGCGTTCAGACGCATGCGCCCTAGAAGGGCACGAGCAACGCGGACACAGTCAACGTGACCGCTCCGCCAGCGCCGCGTCAATCGCCGCCCGCACGCGGGCCAACGATGGCGGCGAAGCCACAGGTCGCGCACCGACCAGCACGGTAAGCGGGGCTCCAACCCGCGCCGTATCCGCCCAGTCGATATCCATGCGCACCTGTCGTAACATGCGTCCGCTGTCGACGCAGTTGTGGTAGGCGAATGCGTCGATACCCGGAACACGCGCCAGCGAGTCGACCATGACGGTCGCGTCACGCAATCCACCCCACTGGTCCTGCGAGGCAAACAATCGTGCACTGGCTTCCCAGAATTTTCCCTGCACGCTCGCACAGAGCGATGCGCTGGCGGCTCGCACGGCGTGCGGATGTGCGCGGAGCGGATAGTGCGCCCACGTGAGACGTACCTTGCCGGTCTGCACGTACGCGGCCCGGAGTGCGGGGAGCGTCTCCTCAAACCATGCGCGACAGGCTGGGCACTGATAGTCGCTCACGACGTACAGCCGGACCGACGCCGAATCTGGACCGATGGCGCGTCCGGCATCGGCCGCTTGCATCATCACATCGGGGATCTGCGCCGCGCGCCCAGGAGGCAACCGACGCACATCCGTGCTGGGCACGTCTGCGGCAGCGCTCCGCGGCGCCTCGCCGCAGGCCACCGCCATGACGCCGAGCGCAACGGCCGTCATGGACCGGCGAATCCACCAGTACGAAAAGGGCATGCGTCGAAAATGTGTCCCGAGTGTGCGGCGATGCGACGGGCGGCCGATACGCCCTATCGTGGCCGCTCCGCGCGTCGTAACCTATCATGATACATGTCCAGTCGTCGAGCCCTCGAGTCCCCTCTCAACTTCTGGCGCTCCGCGCGCCTGCACACGTGCCTTGCACCTGGCCTAGCACGTGGCCTAGCACGTGGCCTCGCACGTGGTGTCCTGTGCATCGCGGCCCTCACGGGGTGCGCGCGCGACACCTCGTCAACAGATCCGCAACTGGTCGCGCAGTGGATGCGCACCTCGCTGGCCTTCGTCCGTAGCGAGCGACTGGGGCCGCCGGTCGCCTCACGCATCTCTGCCTACAGCGCCCTGGCGCTGTTTGAAGGCTACGCCGCCGACAGCCGCTCCGGACTGCGATCGCTGGCCGGTCAGCTCAACGGGCTCCCGTCCCTGCCCGCGCCATCATCCAGCGCAGTACTTGATGGCGCCACGGTTGCCGCGGAGGCCGAGCGGGTAGTGATGGACTCGTTGTATCGCGATGGCATGCCTGGAACGCGGCGCACCATTGACTCGCTGGCCACGGCCCAGATCGCGGCACGCGAAACGCAGGGCGTGACCGCGACCGAGCGCATGCGCGCACTGCAGCACGGACGCACGATCGGCAACGCGATTCTCGCGTGGGCAGCGACGGATAGTTTCTTCGCGACGCGTGGCCGCCCGTGGGCACCGTCGGGCAAGCGAGAGGAGTGGGCCAACACCACCAACGTGTCGCAGTTCGTGCCGCAGACCATGTCAGGACAGTCGGATCTCGTGCAATTCGCGAATCCCAACGTGCGTGAGGATGTCGAGCGCGCGAGCAACAAGGGAACCTTCACCAATCGGCCGAAGGCCGACGGCCCAACCACACTCCCCGCGTTCAATCCGACCAAACCCACCGAACCCTACTGGGGCACACTTCGTCCGTTTGTGTTAGCGAATGGCGGCGACTGTGCGCCACCAACGCCGCCACCGTACTCCGAACAACCGGGTTCCCCTTTTTACGCGATGGGCCGTGCGTTCTACGACACCGTGAAATCGTTGACGCCTGCGCAGCAAGGCATCGCGCTGTTCTGGGCCGACAATCCCGTGGCCACTGGCACGCCGGGGTTTCACTGGATCAGCGTCGTCGACCAGATGGTGACGCGACGACAGCTCAGCGCCGCCGCCGCGGTGGAGTTGTACGCACTCACCTCGCTCGCCATCGCTGATGCCTTCATCGGCTGCTGGCATGAGAAGTACCGCACGAACGTGGTGCGCCCAGTATCGTGGGTGCAGCGCGTCATCGATCCGAAGTTCCAAACACTCATTCCCACACCGCCTTTTCCCGAGTATCCCTCCGGGCACTCGGTTCAGTCGGGCGCGGCCGTCACGGTGCTGATCGCACAACTGGGAGACACCATTCCATACCTCGACGCCTCACAGGTCGATATCGGACAACCGCCTCGTCCCTTCGCGTCCTTCTCGGCGGCCCTCGCCGAGGTCGCGATCTCTCGCGTCTATGCAGGCGTGCACTACTTTCCCGCGGTCGTTGACGGGCTCGCGCAGGGCCAATGCATTGGTCGCAAGACGAACGCACTGAAAACACGCCGCGGCTCATGACCCTCGTGCGCAGCGTACGCGCAATCCGCAGGGGCATGGTCGTGATCCCGCTGGCGATGATCCGGCTCGTTGTGATCGCGCTCGTTGGGTGCACTGGATCAGCCGTGGATACCAGCTGGCATCAGGAGACCGGCTATCGATGGCGTGCGCTCGGTGTACCGCGCAAAGGGCGGAGCGGATTTACCATGCTGACCGCGTCGCGCACCGGGCTCACGCATGAAAACCGTGTCGATGAAACGCACGGGCTCGACAACCGCGGCCTGCTGGACGGCGCCGGCGTGGCGCTCGGTGATGTTGACGGCGACGGCCGTCCCGACATCGTGCTCGCGTCGGCCGAGTCGCCCGCGGCGCTGTATCACAACGACGGCGACTTTCGTTTCACCGATGTAACAACAGCAAGCGGCCTCGATTTCACGGGACTCTCCACGACCGGTGTGGTGCTGGCAGACATCGATGGCGATCGCGATCTCGATCTGATTATCGGGACCTTCGGTGGACCGGTGGCGCTGTTCACCAACGATGGGCGCGGCCGCTTTGCGAACGCCACAGCCTCCAGTGGTCTGACGGGTGGGTACAATGCCACCACCATGACGCTGGCCGATGTCGACGGCAATGGCTCGCTTGACCTCTACGTGGCGACGTACAAAACCAGGAATGCGCTCGACGTGTTCACGCCGCAGCAGCGCGCCTTCGATCAGGTGCTCAAGAAAGTGGGCGACTCGGTCGTCGTCGTTGATAGATGGCAGAAGGAGTATCGCGTAGAGGCCCGGCCAGACCTTGGCGGATTCATGCGGTCACAGCGGGCCGAACCTGACCTCTTCTTCTTGAATGACGGCGCCGGGCACTTCACGCGCACGCCGGTGTCGGGTGCGCGCTTTCGCGACGAACGGGGCAGACCGTTGGCCAACGAACCCGACTACTTCACGCTCGCTGCCCGCTTCTACGATGTGAATGGCGACGGGGCGCCCGACCTGTATGTCTGCAACGATCTGGAAGATCCCGATCAGTTCTGGCTCAATGACGGCACTGGCAACTTTCAACTCGCGCCTCCACTCGCCCTGCGCGTGACCAGTAACACCTGCATGTCGGTCGATTTTGCCGACGTCAATCGAGACGGGCATGTGGACGTCTTCACCACCGACATGCTCTCACCAACGCGGGCCGCACAGCAGCGACAGATCCCAACGCACACGCCGCTGCAGAAACCGGTCGGACTGTCGCCAGAGCGCACGCAGTGGATGCGGAACATGCTGCAGCTCTCACGCGGTGACGGGACGTGGGCACAGATTGGCGATTTCGCCGGCGTCGGTGCGACCGACTGGACGTGGGGCTCGGCGTTTCTCGATGTGGATCTGGATGGATATGAAGATCTGCTGGCCGTGAACGGTCATCGCTATGACGTGCGTGACGCCGATCCGTACGATCGCATTCGCAACAGCTTTCCACGCGTGCCGTGGAATCGGGAATCCAAGGAATTCCCCACACTGCGCACCCGGAGTGTGGCGTTTCGAAACGGCGGCGACCTCGCGTTTCACGAGGTGAGTCAGCGATGGGGCTTTGGCGTGGACAGTGCCATTTCGCAGGGCATCGCGATGGCGGATCTGGATGGTGACGGCGCGCTCGATGTTGTTGTCACGCGATTGGATGCGCCGTCGGTAGTGTATCGCAACACGTCGGCTGCGCCGCGCATCGCCGTTCGGTTGAAAGGCGATGGTGCGAATACCCAAGGGATTGGCGCCGTCATGACCGTGCGTTCAGGTCGTCTCCCGGCGCAGTCACGCGAGGTCACGGCGGGCGGCTACTACCTGTCGGGGAGCGATGCATCACTCACGTTTGCCGCCGACGCGGACAGCACCGCAACCATCGAGGTGCGATGGCGCAACGGAAAGCGCAGTCATGTCGCAACCGCTCGGGCCAATCGACTGTACGAGATCGAGGAGAGGTCTGCCACCGACAGCGCACCACCGCGCAACGCGCCGATGCCGCTCTTCACCAACGCAACCGCCGCGCTTGACGGCGCGATGCACGTCGATTCGCTGTACGCGGATTTCAAGCGACAGCCGCTCTTGCCCACGCGGCTCAGCCAGCTGGGGCCAGGCGTCAGTTGGATCGACGTCGACCGCGACGGCCGCGAAGACCTGGTCTTCGCCAACGGACGTGGCGGCATACTCCGCGTGCTGCGTAACGTCGGCGGCCGTTTCGTTTCCATCCCCACACCAGGCGGACTGCAGCCGTTCGATCTCACGACCGTGTTGCCATGGCCAGACGGTCGTGGTGAGACCACACTGCTGGCCGGACAGTCCAACTACGAAGCCGCTGACGCCGTTGCCGCGCTCGCCGTGCCGTCGGTGATCGGCTTCACCGCCGGCGCTCGTACCGGTGCACCCGCGAGCATCGTCGCCGGTGATACGGCAAGCATCGGCGCGCTGGCCATGGCCGATGTGAATGGCGACGGGTTGCTTGATCTGTTTGTCGGCGCCCGCGCGATTCCCGGTGCCTGGCCGTTGCCGTCGCGTTCGCGACTGCTCTTCGGCACACGCGATGGTTCGTTGAACGAGGATCCCGCAAACCGGCGCGCGCTCTCGGCACTCGGCCTCGTGTCTGCCGCAGTCTTCGCCGATCTCGACAACGATGCGCAGCCAGAGCTGATCGTCGCCACCGAGTTCGGACCGGTTCGCATCCTGCACAACGACCGCGGCGTGTTGCGCGACGACTCCAAGCGGTTGGGCATGAGCTCGTGGTCCAGTCGATGGAACGGCGTCAACGTGGGCGACTTCGACGGTGACGGGCGGCTGGATATCGTCGCCACCAGTTGGGGACGGAATATCCCGTGGCACACGTCGACGGCGCGACCATACTCGCTGCTGGTGGCGCGCGTGGATGACGATCGACTCGGACTTATTTTTGCGCGCGCCGACTCGATCACGGGCCGCGAGATGCCCCTCGATGGCTTTGCACGGATTGGTGCGGCGATCCCCTCCGTGAAGGCACGCATCGCGACCTTTGCGGAATTTTCCAATGCGGATGCTGATGCGTTGCTGGGGCCAGCGGCCGCTCGGGCGGTGCGGGTTGGCGCCACCACGTTTGAGCACACGCTGTTCCTCAATCGTGGCGACCGTTTCGAGGCCCGCCCGTTGCCGATCGCGGCACAACTGGCGCCCGCCTTCGGCGTGGTCGTTGCCGATTTCGATGGTGACGGATTCGAAGATCTCTTTCTTGCACAGAACTTCTTCCCTACCGAGATCAACACGATGCGGTTTGACGCCGGCGCCGGGCTGCTGCTTCGCGGCGACGGTGCGGGAAACTTCCTCGCGCTGACCGTGCAGTCGAGTGGCATCTCCGTGCTCGGCGACCAACGTGGCGCCGCCGCGGCCGACTTCGATGGTGATGGCCGAGTGGATCTCGCGGTCTCACAGAACGCCGCGCCGATGACGTTGTGGCGCAACGTTGGTGCCGCCCCCGGACTGCGCGTTCGGCTACTGGGCCCACCCACCAATCCGCTCGCAATTGGCGCGACGTTGCACATGGTGAGCGGGCAGCGGCGCGGTCCGTTGCGCGAGATTCATGCGGGCAGCGGCTATTGGTCCATGGACGCCGCCACGCAAGTGATGGCGTTTCCGGCAGGCGCCACGTCGTTGCGCATTCGATGGCCCAACGGGCGTGAGCAATTGGTACCACTGTCTGCCGGACAAACGGAAGTGCGGGTGAGCATGCCCGCCGAGGCAGCGCCGCGCTGAGTGGGTCGTTACTTCTTTTTGCGCGCCGGCGGACCTGAGCGAGTCCAGATCACGATCACCCCGCATCCGGCGTTCCGCCCGGCGTACTCTCCGGGCACGTCAGCAGGGCCAGTGTAGACCTCGAGCGCTTCGATGTCACGTACGGGAACAGTGGGCCCGAACATGTTGTCAACGTTGTCATCGACAATGTATTCCGGCGGACAGCGCATGGGCGCGCGCACCATCCGAATCTGACAGCCGTTTGAGCCTCCGCACTCCACGCTGACGCCGCGCAATCCACGCGCGACGTCTTGCAACGTGGAGAACCCCATCCGCTCAATGTCGGCGGCCACGAGATACTGTCCACCGCCCGTTTTTCGCCGCCGCTCAAAACTCGCGAAACGCGGGCCGAGGCTGGGTGCAGCTTCGACGGATACCATGGGAAGCGCTTGTGCGCGGGTCGCACCAGCGGCCGTGGCCGTTGGCGGCGCGGTGGCCACCGCGGCGGTGATGGTTGTGGAGTCGAGCAGGACTTGGCGCTCCAGCACCTCACCCTTTCCGATCGCCACCACGAGCCCAAATGACGTAAACCCGGGCGCGCGGACCAGGAATCGGAGAATGCCAACGGGGAGTCGATCGAATCGGAACGTGCCGGCAGAGTCCGTGGTGATGGCTCGACCGTCTCCCAGAAAGACCACGGTGGCCGCTCCGATAGGTGCGCTGGTACTGCGATCGACGACCGCACCCACCAAGCGCCCGTCGGGCTTTTGGGCCACTCCGGGCGACGGGTTGAGCCCCGTGGCAAGCAGAGCACCGAGGGTGCTGACAATCAGAAATCGCGGTCGCATGGCTTCGCAAACGATACGGTCGGGGCTCCGGCGGTCAAGTCAGTCGAACATTGGCGTGACGAAACACGCAACACCCCATTGCCGAAATAATGTTTCAATTCCACTATGGGGGACGAAGGGTTTCCTGAATGTGACAAAGCGAACCTTTAGCTGCCCGTCGGCTGCTCCGCATTCCCCCCACGGAGGTAGAGAAATGGATGCTCACCTGATACGAAGGCTGTTTCGCTCTCCCGCTGCCCTCCTCGCGCTGATGTGCGCGGCAGGTACGGCGCAGGCGCAGTCGGCGATCTTTGCCGGTAAAGTCACATCGTCCGGTCAACCTGTAGGTGGTGCCAGCGTCGGCATCCCAGAGATCGGCGCCGGTACCATTACCACGCAAGACGGCCGATACAGCTTCACGGTCGATGTGGCCAAGTACGGCGGACGGAGTGTGAACCTCACGGTTCGGTACATCGGCCTCAAGCCCAAGCGTCTGCCGATCGTGATCGCGGCCGGCCGAGTCGACAAGGACTACGACCTGGAGAAGGACGTCCTCAATCTCGATCAGGTGGTCGTGACGGGCGTGTCTGACGCCACCTCACAGAAAAAGACGGCCTTCTCTGTGGCAGTGGTAGACGCCACGGCGATCAAGGAGACGCCCGCCATTTCCCCGATCGGGAGCCTGGCTGGCAAGATCGCCGGTGCCAGTGTGGCCACCACCTCCGGTTCGCCCGGCTCCGAGCCCGCGATCCGGCTGCGGTCCGCAACGTCGCTCGCCGGACGCCAGGATCCGCTCGTCATCATCGACGGCACCATTACGCGCCTCGGCCTGGCCGATGTCAACTCACAAGACATCGAACGCGTCGAAGTGATCAAAGGCGCCGCGGCCAGCTCGTTGTACGGATCCGACGCCGCCAACGGCGTCATTCAGATCTTCACGAAGCGTGGCGCGAATCTCGCCGAAGGCCAGACCAGCTTCACCTTCCGCAATGAGTACGGCCAAAGCTATCTCCCACGGAAGATTGGCCTCAACAACTCGACCGCGTTCGAACTGGACCCGACCAACACGACCGGCCTGTCGCGGGGCTTCAAGCTCGACGCCAACGGGCAGCGTATCTCGGCGACTGACGACATCTCGGACAACGCGTATCCCTTCGTGTTTGACGCGCTGAGTGAAGTGTTCAAGCCCGGCGCGACGATGAGCAACTACATCTCGCTCGGCCATCGCAAAGGTGCGACCAACTTCAACGCGTCCATCCAGAACATCCAGGAAACGGGCGTGCTGACGCTGCTCAAGGGCTACAGCCGTCAAAATTTCCGCATCAACGTCGATCAGGTGGTCAACGACAAGCTGAACGTCTCAACCGGCATGTTCTACGGACGGTCGATTGCCGATCAGACCAACGAAGGCAGTCTGTTCTTCGGCATCCGGTTCCTTGAGCCGAACATCGATATCACCGCCAAGAACCCCGATGGCTCGCCGTACATTGCCAAGATTCGGCAGCCACCCTCGTCGGGCAACTTGAATAACCCGCTGTACACCCTGAACAACCAGCAGGTACAGAACGACCGCGACCGGTTTACCGGTGTCTTGAAGGCGACCTACCGTCCGCTCTCGTGGCTCACGGCGGAAGGCAACTTCAACTATGACCAGTCGTCGTCAAACCGGAAGAACTTTGAGCCGATCGGCTTCCTCGGCTCGACGGGGACGAAGGGAACTGGCGACCTGTTTCAGGAAGTGATTGCCAACCGGGCGTTCAACACCGGCGCCACGCTGACCGCGGTGCGCACCATCGGCACGTGGCTGACCAACACCACCAAGCTTGCGACGGTGATCGAGGATCAGGAATACAACCGACTGTCGTTGAATGCGACCAAGTTGGGTGTGACCGGCGTGACGGAGTTTGGTGCCTCGCTCGATCGGACGGCGAACATTCCCGGCTTCGGCCTTCTGGCCGACCAGTTCACCGACCCCGCGCTTTGCCTGTGGAGCTATGACCCCACTAGCATGGAACCCGCGCTCTGGGGCAAATCCGCCCGCGTGCCGTTGAAGCCTTTCTCCGGCACCATCGGCAATGCCCCGGC
>JANOPS010000188.1:0-2694 GCA_031421995.1 Gemmatimonadaceae bacterium | reverse complement strand
CGCGGGTCGACCGTGGATTTCTGGCGCGCCGAAGCGTTGCTGACGGGAGTGGAGCGCGTACGCTTTGGCGTCACCACGGCACTGAGCTTCTTCGGCGGCGGCGACATGGTCATGCGTACCGACGATGTGAAGTATGGCGATGCCTACCTGCAGGCCACGCAGGATGTCGGCATCCGGTACTTTCTCGCCGTCGGCCCGCGCCGGGCACCATTTCCGAAAACGTTCACGGAGTGGACCGGCGACGCATCGCGCGACGTGGCGATCACGTTCGAGAAACAGCTGGAAGTTTCCGAGGCACTGATCAGGAAGTGGCACGGCGCTGGCGATGGGCGCATTCACCTCGCGGTTGCCTTTCCGACACATCACCCTTCGGAGAACCCCGTCACCGGCGCCGCGCTCGAGGAACTCAAGGCCCAGGCGCGCGCCACACGCGCCTTGTCGAAAAAGTACGGACTGATCTTCACGCAGGACGGGCACACTACCGGCTCGGTGAAGTTCGCCCACGAAGAGATGGGGATTCTCGGTCCGGACGCGATTCTGTCACACGCCACCGAGTTCACCGACGAAGAGATCGCGATTCTCAAGGCGACCAACACCCGGATCGTCCACAACCCAAGTGCGAACGCCGCCACCCGCCGCCGCTTCCAGCTCGTCGAGCTGCTCGACGCCGGCGTCACGGTCATGCTCGGCTCCGACGGCGTGGCGCCGGATCGCAGCTACGACATGTTCCGGCACATGTTCCAGGCCATGCGCTATCACCGCTTCTACTGGCGCGACACGAATGTGCTCCCACCGGGCAAGGTGCTCGAGATGGTGACGGTCGATGCGGCGCGCGCGCTCGGGCTCGAGAACGAGATCGGGTCGCTCGAACCGGGCAAGAAGGCCGACGTGATCCTGATCGACTGGTGGCGGCCGCACATGGTGCCGATGAACATGCCGCTGTATCGCGTGGCCTATTTCGCGAATGGCAACGACGTGTCCACGGTACTGGTGAACGGGCGCGTCCTGATGCGCGATCGGCGCGTGCTGTCCGTGAACGAAGACTCGGTGCTGGTCATGGCGGAACGTGAGGCAAATGCCGCTATTCGACGCACGGGCCTGCAGCCGTTGATGGCGACACCGGAAGGATTCTGGGGGCGCAGCCGGTTTCCGAAGCGGTAGGCTGGTCGTCGCCGACCACCGTCACCACGACACTTCCCCGCTTTCGGCCACTGTCCAC
The DNA here is from genome assembly GCA_031421995.1 of Gemmatimonadaceae bacterium. GTDB lineage: Bacteria > Gemmatimonadota > Gemmatimonadetes > Gemmatimonadales > Gemmatimonadaceae > Gemmatimonas. Next base: position 1,475 of record JANOPS010000188.1, on the reverse strand, counting down.
CCGCGCGTGTGCTGCGACGATCTCGTCGAGCGGCAGGCAGCGATCAATCAGCGGCGTGAAGCGGCCGGCTGCCGCCATGGTGACGATGGTGCGCAGGTCGTCCACTTTTTCTGTGGCGGGGCCCGCGACGATGCGGTGGTCGGTGGTGTGTCGGACCCAGGGCGCGCGGAGCATTTCGGGGAGAGTCGCGAGGACTGCGAGGTGCTTCCCGCGCGGCATGAGCGCGCGGCGCACCCGCGCGTACGGTGCGTTGCCGACGGTGTCGGCGATCAGGTCGTACTGAATCCCTTCAGCGGCGAAGTCGGTGGTGGCGTAGTTCACCGCGCGCGCGGCGCCAAGGTGCCGCATGAGTGAAGCGTTGGCGCCGCTGCAGACCGCGGTGACCTCGGCGCCGGCGGCCACGGCCACCTGCAGCATTGCAGAGCCGACGGTTCCCGAGGCGCCGTTGATCACGATCCGATGGCCGCTACGCAGTTCCCCCCGGCGGAAGAAGTCGAGCGCGGTGGTGCCACCGAAGGGGAGTGCCGCGGCCGATTCGTACGTCAGGTCCTGCGGCTTCGGCACCACCACCCCGTCGGCGGCGATGCAGCAATACTCGGCGTGCGCGCCAAGCTTCGTGCCGGCAGAGGCGATCACCGCGTCGCCCACGGCGAAGGTGCGCACCGCAGGACCGACGGCGACCACATCACCCGCGAGTTCGCTTCCGAGGATCGGCTGCCGCGGTGCCGTGAGGCCGAAGGCGAGCCGGCTCATGAAGCCGAAGCCGTAAGGGATGGTGAGGCTGCGCAGCCGCCAGTCGGCCGACGTGACGGTGGTGGCGCGCACACGAATCAGCAGGTCGTTGGGGCCGGGTACGGGTCTGCGCATGACCCCGACCGACACCACCTCCGGCGGCCCATACCGCCGGTAAACCGCTGCCCGCATGTAGACCGGTTGGGTCACGACTTCGACTTGCCGTTGCGCCAGGGCAGCGAGGTGGTCACGCCGAATCGGAGGGCCAGGAGGTTGGCGGTGGAACGCTTGGGGGCGAACGTGAGCGAGCCGTTGGCGTTGTCGGTGATGCCGCCCTTGGTCAAATACTCGCGCTGACCATGTCCCTGATACGCGACGCCGAGGTCCAGCGCGACGCGGCGGGTGATGGGGAGCTCGAGGCCCGCGCCGGCGCTCCAGGCGAAGCCATTGTCGCCGAAGTTATCGTCACCTGCGACGAGGTCGGGCAGGATCCCGCCATCGATGACCGAGACGGTGGCGAAGCGACTCGCCCCGACGAGCCCGTGTCCATACGCGCGCAGCTTCCCGAGCTGGTACGCGAGCTCGGGGCCGACGCCGACGAAGAGGATGCCGTTGACGGTGTTCACGCGCACCTCGACGCGGCAGCCGGGGGTGGCGGCGAGGCAGGTGCGCTTGCTCTCGTTGCCATAGTTGAGCCAGCCCGCCTGCACGCGGAGCGAGACGATGCCGTGCTGGTCGAGCCG
>JANOPS010000187.1:0-1823 GCA_031421995.1 Gemmatimonadaceae bacterium | reverse complement strand
CTCAATCCCGGCATGCTCGGCAAAGCGTCGGTGTTCGCGGCGCATTTGCGACAGCTGGAAGTGCTGGATATGCTGCCGTCTGAAGAGGCTGCGCCACGCGCACTCGAGCGCGTCGAGGCCAGCGGGGCCGAGACCATCGACGCGGATGCTGAATCGCTCAACGAATCGCTGAATGAGTCCCTCGCGGAATCGCTCGACGAGGACGTCGAAACCGCCGCACCGATCGACCGCTCCGCGCAACGCGAGGCGTCGCACGCGCTCTTGGCGAAAGCCGTGCGACCGTACATTCTGCGGCGTACCAAGGCGCAGGTGACACCAGAGCTGCCAGAGCGGCTCGAGCAAACCGTGTTGGTCGATCTGTCGCCCAAGGAACGCGCGCGGTACGACGAGCTGCGTGATCACTACCGCACATCGCTGCTCAAGCAGATTGGCCCTGAGGGGATGGGCACGCAAACGATGCACGTGCTGGAGGCGCTGCTGCGCTTACGACAAGCAGCCTGCCACCCCGGGTTGCTTGATCCGGCACGGCGCGATGAATCGAGCAGTAAACTCGATCTCTTGTTGCTGCGGGTGACGGAAGCCGTCGCCGAATCGCACAAAGTGCTGGTGTTCTCGCAGTTCACCACCCTGCTCAGTCTCGTCCGTGATCGCTTCGATGCCGCGGGGATCACCTACGCGTATCTCGACGGCGATACCAAAGACCGCCAAAAGGTCGTGACGCGATTCCAGGAAGAGCCGGAGTGCGCCGTATTCCTCATCTCGCTCAAGGCCGGTGGCGTTGGCCTCAACCTCACCTCGGCCGATTACGTGTACCTGCTTGATCCGTGGTGGAATCCCGCCGTTGAGGCGCAGGCGATTGACCGGGCGCATCGCATCGGACAAACACGGCGTGTCTTCGCGTCGCGCCTGATTGCGCGCGACACGGTCGAAGAGAAAGTGCTGGCACTGCAGGATCGCAAGCGCAATCTGGCCGACGCAATTATCCGCGCCGACGCGTCGTTGCTCTCGACGCTCGGACGGGAAGAACTGGAGCTCTTGCTGAGTTAGTGCGCGTGCATGGCGGCCCGCTCACAGGTCGCCACCCCGTCTCAGTTCGCCGGCGCCTTCTTGAACAGTCGTGTGCCAAGCAGCATGATGCCGACCGCCACGCCACCGGCGGCGATTCCCACGAGTGCGTCAAGCAGCGTCTTTGTCACGGTGGCCAACACCGCACTCGTGGCGTGCAGTGGCGAGACGATGCCCTCCAGCGCGTGTTCAATGACCGGCACCCCGTGTGCGAGGATGCTGCCGCCGACGGTGAACATCGCCGCCGTGCCGAGAATGGACAGCGACTTCATGAGGAGCGGTGCCGCGAGTAAAATGCTTTTCCCCATACGGCGTGACGCGGCACTGGCCTGCGCATTCAACGCCATCCCCAGGTCGTCGAGCTTCACAATGCCTGCCACGAGACCGTACACCAACACCGTGGCCCCGATCGCGATCGCGCTCAACACCAACACTTGGCTCAACAGTGGCTCGGAACTCATGGTACCCAGGCTGATGACAATGATCTCTGCCGAGAGTACAAAGTCGGTGCGCACCGCGCCCTTCACTTTCGATTTCTCCAGGGCCACCGGATCGATGGACGCGTCTGACATGGCCGCCAATCGCGCTGCGCGGGCCGCCGCATCGTCCTCACTCCGGTGCAGCACCTTGTGCAGCACCTTCTCAAATCCCTCGTAGCAGAGGAATAGCCCGCCAATCATCAACAGCGGCACGATAGCCGCCGGCAAAAACGCACTGATGGCGAGCGCCGCGGGCACCAGAATCAGTTTGTTGACGAA
>JANOPS010000186.1:0-2592 GCA_031421995.1 Gemmatimonadaceae bacterium | reverse complement strand
CTCCCTCTGCGGTGCGTGTTGTGCCAGACTTCCTGATCGGTGCCCACGCGCAGATAGAAGCCGATCGGCTGCTGACGCGCGACCGGGGATTCTACCGCGACTACTTTAAAAATCTGGTCCTGCTCGACCACGCACGGTAGCGAGCTGAACACCAAATTCGAGAATCTGGGTCGGGGGATTCCAGTCGCCCCCACTTGCTATACAGATTCGAAGACGGTCGATTCCTGTAGCGCCTCCCGCTTCCCACTCCTCTTTCTATGCCAGCCCTCTCCGACATCGAAATCCAGCGAGGACTCGGCGCACTGCCAGGGTGGTCACGAAAAAGTGATGCGCTCGTGAAAGCGTACCACTTTGCGGCCTTCCCGGATGGCATCGCGTTCCTGGCACGAGTGGCGGTGGTGGCCGAATCGATGAGCCACCACCCCGACATCGATATTCGCTACACCAAGGTGCAGTTCTCGCTCAGCACCCACGATGAGGGTGGCATCACCACGAAAGACCTGGCCCTGGCGAAGGCGATCGAGGATCTCGCCGCCGCGTAGGTGAATTACGCGTGTCGTGCGTTTCGGCATGCGTTAACCACAGAGAGGTTTCATGCCGATGAGTCAGCTGCCTATCCATAGCGATCCGGGAATCATGGGCGGTACCGCCGTGTTCGTGGGCACGCGTGTTCCCGTGCAGACGCTTCTCGACTACCTCGAGGCTGGTGATCCGCTCGACGAATTTCTGGAGAACTTCCCGAGCGTGTCGCGCGATCAGGTGATTGCGGTGCTGGAACTCGCGAAGGAAATGCTGCTCGCGCGTGTCGCTGCGGCGTGACGTCCGGCATGCCCGGCCGCGTCCTCTTCGACGAGTGCGTGCCGCGCAAGCTACTGCGCGAGTTCCCAAACCTCGCGGCCTCGCATGCGATCACGGAAGGATGGGCTGGACACCGGAACGGCGCTTTGATGCGCGCCATGTTGGCTGCGGGATTTCGCACGCTGGTCACCGTCGATAGGAATCTGATCTTTCAGCAGAACGTGGCGGCGAGCGGCCTCGCGGTGATCGTGCTGCACGCCAAGTCTAACCGTGTGCCGGACCTCATTCCGTTGATTCCCGCGCTCGTCGCCATGGTGACAACGGTGCGCGTCGGCACGGTCACGCACGTTGGTGTTTAGCGCTGCGTGCTGCCGGCGAGCGGGAGAAGGAAGCTCGCTGCGCGCAGTATAAGACCGCTCGCAGCAGAGGCTCGCGTTGTACACAGTTGCATTACTGATGGCGCGTACATTCATGTGGCTGCAGTTGAATGCAAACGCTTTAGGCCGCACTCACACGGTGATGATTAAACCAAGGCGACTCCGACCCGGCGACCACGTGGCCGCGATCTCCCTCTCATGGGGCGGGCCCGGCGCCATCCCGCACCGCTACGCGATCGGGAAGCGTCAGTGTGAAGAGGAGTTTGGTGTGCGCGTGGTCGAGACGCGGCATGCGTTGCGCGACCCAGACTGGTTGCACCGAAATCCGAAGGCCCGGGCCGACGATTTGATGGACGCCTTTCTCGACCCATCCATCGCGGGGATCATCTCGACGATCGGCGGCGATGACTCGATTCGACTGCTCCCTCATCTCGACCTCGATGTGATCGCCGCACACCCAAAGGTGTTTCTCGGCTATTCCGATACGACCGTCTCCCATTTGGCCTGTTTTCGCGCCGGGCTTACGTCGTTCTATGGTCCGTCGATCATGGCCGGCTTCGCCGAGAACGGCGGCATGTTCCCGTCCATGGTGGCCGCCGTGCGGCGGGCTTGCTTCACGGCCGAGCCAGTGGGCCGTCTCGACCCTGCGCCTGAGGGGTGGACGGTGGAGCATCTCGATTGGGCCGACCCCGCCAATCAGCAGCGCAAACGTGCTAGACACGCGCCGTCGCCGTGGCGATTTCTTCAGGGCACGCGCGCTGCTGAAGGCGTGTTGTTTGGCGGGTGCCTTGAGGTGTTGGAGTGGTTGCGCGGGACGTCGGTCTGGCCGGACGCATCGGCATTGCGCGGCGCGATCCTGTTTCTCGAGACGTCCGAGGAGACGCCGCCGCCCAGCGCCGTGGCGCGGGCCTTACGGAGCTTCGCGGCGATGGGTCTTTTGCGCCAACTCTCGGGCCTGATCTTCGGGCGTCCGGGTGGCGCGACACTTCCCGTTGAGCAATTCGAGGACTACGATCGCGCAATCCTGCAGGTCGTTGCCGACGAAGAGGGCTTAAGCGACCTGCCCGTGATCACGCGCATGGACTTCGGCCACACCGACCCTATGTTCGTGTTGCCATACGGCGTGAGGGCGCGCATCGACCCGGCCCATCAGACGTTCGAGATCGTCGAGAGTGCCGTGGCGGAGTAGGGGGAGAGAACATGGCATTGTTCCCTCGCGTGCCTTCAGTTCTTGCGCAGCGTCACGCTGCCGTTCACCGTGCTGGCCCGCAAGCGTGTGGATCCGTCACCCACCGTGCCGCGCAGCCGCTTCGGCGATAACGTGCCGGACACCGTGATCGGAAACTCGGTCGTGACGCGACCGTTGACGGTGCTGAGTTCCAGCTGCGCCCCGAATGACGCGGGCAGCTCGATCGTG
>JANOPS010000185.1:0-8331 GCA_031421995.1 Gemmatimonadaceae bacterium | reverse complement strand
GTCGCGGGGGCAAAGGCCGGCGCGGCGCTTGGAGCCTTCACCACCTGCCCCGATGCGCCGCGCGCAGCCCCAAGCGCAGCGACACTCATCACGGCGATGCCACTCGCGCGTCGGAACATGGATGTGCTCACTGCTCGGGCTCCGTGTTGGCGGTATTCCGTGTTGGTGGTATGCCGCATCGGTGGCGTTGTGCCCTCGGTGGACTGCGCACAGGCTGTCTGCGAGCGCCCCCACAAAATACGCCCAGGGTGTTGGGGCAGCTACATCCACAAGAGGGCGCGCGTCGCGTGCTTGCTCCCCGCACGCCTTAGGTTCGTCGGCAACGGAGGGTTGGCGAAAGGCCGCCCTCGCGTGGCGTGACAAGAAGTACGCGTACAGATTCGACGAAAGCCGCGAGCATGGCCGCGGGCTAGGCTGCTCACTCCCCGAGGTAACACGTCCTCAGAAAATGGCCTGCAGTGCGTTCCGCCATCCGCCGTTCGCTTTGTCGATGGCGAGCACGTCCATCGTGATGCCAATCGCCCAGTGCAAAAAGAATCCGGGGATGAAGCTTTTTGCACGAAGCGCCAAGACGCCCAGCACCAGTGCCGCTACCAGCGCGCCAACGACTTCGGGTAGCGGTTTGTTGAAGTGAATCATGACGTACGGGATCGCCATGATGAATAGCGCGTAGTTCCCGAATTTCTTAAACAACGAGAAGGTCAGGAAGCCGCGAAAGAAGGCCTCGACGCCCATGAATTGCAGACCGTACGCGAGCTCGTAGCCCCAAAAGGTAAAGCCGCCTGCCATCGCGCCGCGATAGAACGGGTACTTCGCTTGAAACGAGGGCATCGTGGATGCCGCGAGCAAGAGTGGCAGCATGAACAGCCACAGTCCGATGTAGGTTGGCGCGTGCGAGAGCGTGCCCCGCCAGCGCCATCCGAAGTCTCGCGGCGATGCCCTGAACAAGAGCGCGACGGCGGTCAGCGGGATAACTGTGCGCAGAAGCACCGACGTGACGCCCCAGTACGCGTATGGCGCGAGTCCCGCCTGCGCGCCCAGCCAGCGCTCGGCCGTTGGTTTGAGGAGTGCCGCTAGCGCCGACGTGCGATAGAACTCCGGCTTTCCGAAATACTGGAAGACTATGAGGAGCAGCGTCGCCAGCACGAACACGACCACCGTCTCTCGGTCCAGTGCCGGGGCGCCATCCGGCCGCGGCGGCAACATCGACGCGGTCCAATTCACGACGCGCTGCTTCGTCGATTGCCCAACCGCGGACCGTTCGTTCGGGGACGGCGGCGTGACGTGAGTCACGGCGCGTCGTCGCCGGGGAGGTTTGATTGGTGGGGGCACGGTGCCAATTAAGGACACGACGGGCACAAGGTCAATTGCGCCTCGACGAACCGTTGGCATTCCTGTACACTAGCGCCATGCTTCCTTCACACCAAGCCGTACGGCACACGGTGCGTCAGACCGCGCGTCAAGTCAGTCGTCTATCCGCGCGGCGCCTGTTTCAAGTAAACCGCCCCGGATACGTACAACGCGTGCAACGCGTGCTGCTCAGTACCACGCTCTGTTTCAGCGCGTGGGTGTCATCTCCGCGAGCGGCCCAGGCCCAGCACACGTGGTCACCGCGCTTGCAACTCGACAATGACTTCTACAACTATTGGAAGTATTACACCAAGCGCTCTGACGACCAGTACACCAATGGCGTACTGGGGTCGCTTGAGTCGGCAGAGGCGCCGTGGTGGGGCAAGCGCTTTGCCTCGACGATTCCGAATTGCCGTGCGCTCTCCACGAGCGAGATGGCGTGTCGAGCGACAACGCTGACGCTCGGCCACGACATGTACACGCCGAACAAGGACCGCCTCCCGTTTGCCAATGCCAACTGGGAGCGCGAGCGTCCGTACTTTGCCTGGCTGTACGTCGGCGGCGCCGCACGCCTCGTGTCGCCTGTCACCCAGCGCACTTTCAAAGTCTCGCTTGGAGTCACGGGCACACCGGCTGGTGGGCGCCTCGCGCAAAAGCTGGCGCACACGATTGGCAATAGCGATGTGGTGTCTGGGTGGGAGACCCAAATCGGCTTCGAGCCCGGCGTGCAGCTCGAGTATCGGCAGCAGGCGCTGCTCTTTCGGCGAGGCGGCAATCGTCGATTGGGTATCAACGTGCAACCGGCCTTGGGCTTGATCGCGGGCAACATTCGAACAGCGGCTGAACTGGGCGGCGTGGTGCGAGTAGGATGGAATCTCTCTCATCCCTGGGATCCACGGCTGATGCGTAATCGTGCCCCCTCCGAGTGGTGGCTGGCGGCCGGCGGACGAGGGAATCTGGTCGGCCGTGACATGTCGCTTGATGGCACGCTCTTCCATCGCAGGAGACATGTCGATCGCGTCAGTACCGTGTCCCAGTACGAGTTCGCCGGCGGCCTGCGCGTCCATCAGTTCGTCTTGGAGTACCGCGCGGTGACGCGCTCACGGGAGTATCGCACGGGCCCCACGAACCATTCGCACAGCTCGATGATTGCGGGCGTGTCCCTGATTCGCTGAGGCCCCAACAACGTATCGGAGACGCTACGGCGCGGGCGATCCTCCCGCCAATGCCCCGCCGACCGCGACGGTCCGCCTCGCCGCGCAAGCGACCGCGCCACATACTTGTCTCAAGAAACTGCAGCTCCCATCTGGCCCACAAGGCGACCATGCGAACCCGGACGAACACCATCGTGAACTTGGCCGTGTATCTGGCGCTCGCCGCAGCGATGCTGTCACCAGGGGGCTCGTCCGCGCAAGCGACCACACAGCGCCCGACATCGCGCCCGACACCGCGCCCACCCGCCGCTCAGCCTAGCACACGACCGAACATTCTGTACGTCATGACAGACGATCACGCGGCCCACGCGATCAGCGCCTACGGGTCGAAGGTCAACACCACACCCAACCTCGACCGCTTGGCGCGCGAAGGCGCGCTCCTGTCCAGCGTTTTTGCCACGAACGCGATTTGTACACCGAGCCGCGCCGCGATTCTCACGGGTCAGTACTCGCACGTGAACGGCGTCACCGTGTTCAACCGGTTCGACAGCAAACGCACGACCGTCGCGCAACTGCTGCAACAGAGTGGCTACCACACCGGCATGATTGGCAAGTGGCACCTTGGCAGCGATCCCGTCGGCTTTGAGCGGTGGGAGATCCTGCCCGGACAGGGCGTCTATTTTGATCCGGTGCTCTACACCGCAACCGGGGAATCCACCTACACCGGCCGCTATGCGACCGATGTCATCACCGATCGCGCGCTGGATTTTCTCAGACAGCGTCCACGCAGCCAGCCGTTCTTCCTGATGGTGCATCACAAGGCCCCGCACCGACCCTGGGATCCGGATGCGCCGCACGCCGCACTCTTTGCCGACCGACGCATTCCCGAACCCGTCACGTTCTGGGATTCGTACGCCACACGGACCGATGCACTGCACGAGAACCAGCAGCGCGTGGGAGCCGACCTTACCAATCGCGACCTCAAGCTGACGCCGCCTGCGGGCCTTGCGGGTCCCGCGCTCAATCAGTGGCGATCGACCAAGCCAGACGTTGTCACGACCTTGCTCGATGGCGCCTCGGTCACGCTTCGCGGCGAGGCACTCGTGCGGTGGAAATACCAACGCTACATGCAGGACTACCTCGCCACGGTGCAGTCGGTGGATGACAACGTCGGGCGACTGCTCGCGTATCTCGATTCCGCCGGGCTCGCGCGCAACACCATGGTGATCTACACCAGCGACCAAGGGTTCTTTCTTGGCGATCATGGTCTCTTCGACAAACGTTTCATGTACGAGGAGTCCATCCGCATGCCCTTCCTCGTGCGATGGCCGGCCGGCATCACGCCCGGCACGCGCAGCGACGCCATGGGTCTCAACATCGACTTTGCCCCCACGTTTCTCGACGTGGCGGGGTTGCCGCCGTCGTCGGACATGCAGGGACGCAGCCTGCTGCCCGTATTGCGCGGACGCACACCCGCCGACTGGCGCGCGTCCATGTACTATCGCTATTACCACGATCCGGGCGACCACAACACACGGGCGCACTATGGGGTGCGCACGCGCACGCACAAGCTCATCTACTTTCCAACCAAGGATCAGTGGGAGCTATTCGACCTCGTCAACGATCCGTATGAAGTGCACAACCTGTATGGCGAGCGGGGTCTGGCACCACTCACAGCAACACTGAAAGCCGAGTTGCAACGACTGAAGCAGGCGGTGCGCGACACCGAACAGTTCGCGACTGACCAGTTTCCGAATGGCGTAGACGGTCCGGTGGCGCGGTTACGCGGCAAATAGGCCACCTTTCCTGTCTCACTAACTCTCCTCCCAGACCAACTCGCATGAAAACCATTCATCGACGCCGACGCACCCACATCGTCGTCGCGTTCATGCTCGCCTCGTGCGTCGGCGCTGAGCGCGAACAGCCAAAGTCAACGGGACAAGCAGCCGTAACCTCGGCCGCCGATGGCTGGGAAGTGGACTTCCTCGACGAATTCGAACGCTTCGAACCCGCGCACTGGCAGGACCAACTGTTGTGGGTGAACAACGAGCAACAGTGCTACGTGCGCGATGGACATTACGATACGCGCGTGGTCAGCAATGGGACCATCAAGCTGCGCGTCGTGGACCTCGGCAAGCCAGTAGCCTGTGAGAGCCTGGACAAAGGTGGCAAGCCCCACCCGCCCACGCAGTACGTCGCGGGGCGCATCATCTCGAAAAATCGCCGGGAATTCGTGAAGGGACGATGGACTGCACGACTGCGTGTGGAGGGAAGTGGCCAGGCGGGGATGTTCCCGGCGTGGTGGTTGCTTGGGGCGCAGAACAATGAGCAGCCGGTCAAGGATGCCGACGAAACGGTGTGTTGGCCGATGACCGGATCAGGTGAGATCGACATCTTTGAGCACCATAGCGACGGCGGGCCTGACCACTACGCAGCGCGCGCGATCAAGAGTCTTGGCACGTGCGGCGGCGGCGATTGGCAAGCCCTCATGCACGTGCAGGCCGCGCCGCTTGCTGAATGGCACGAATACGCGGTGGAATGGGAGGGACGCGATCTCCGATTCTTGCTCGATGGTGTGGAAGTCTATCGCAGCGTCGGTCAGGGCGACCAGTTTCCTGAGCCACTGTTCGCCGTGCTCAACTTCGCCAAGATCAATCCGTCGCCGATGACGACGCCGGCGTGGACAATGGAAGTTGACTGGGTGAAGCACGAGCGGAGAGTGAAGTAGGCTCGGTGACGTTTTGTGCTCAACCCACCTCCAGGGTCGACACGAACGCATCGAACTCGCGCTGTTGGCTTTCACGCTTGAGCTGCAGGTCTCCACGGACCCGTTGCAGCGATTCGATCACCGACTCCTGTGCGTTGAGTTTCTCAAGCAGTCGCTGGTAGTATTCCGAATTCGGCACCACCGTCTTCATGTTCTCGCGCAGCCGAATCTGTTCCTGACCAATGTCGCTCTGCTGTTTCACCTGTTCGGCGATCTGCCGATCGGTCTGCGAAATGGCGGCCTTGAGGCTGGCGACCTTGAGAATGGCGTCACGCACCGCACGCGGAATCGCATCGCCGCGCGCGAAGACCTCCAACTGCATGAGGTCTGTTGAGACGATCGACATGCTCTGCGTCCACACCTGCTCCTCCCGCACCGTCAGCACGATCACTGCGTTGGCGGCGACGGTGCTCTGAAACCGGTACGTCGAGTCGGTCGTCTCTACGGGCTTCTGCGTGCCCACGAGCGATGCACCGGCAGTGATGGGGTGCTCGGTGATCAAGACCTTGGCCTTCCCGCTTCGATTGTCGACGTGATACTCGCGCACCGACACGTTCTTCTGGTCAACGAAAAGCAGACCGCGAGCAATGCGTCCCGTCAAGACCACGCTGTTCTGGCTGCTGATCCCCGCGTTCACGCGCACGTCGAGGTCAATCCCGTAACTCAACAGGCGCTGCTGGCCTGGCGGCAGATTGTCGATCTGCGCGTCGCCCGCGTAGCCACCTTCGTCGAGCACCGTGACCGGGCCCTGCAACAGGTGCTTGCCGGTGGTGTTGGTCACGCGCACACCGTTGAGCGGATGGTTGGGGAGCACCGACGCGTTGAAGATGGAGACGCGTTCCGCCGTGATGCTGTCAGCGACGATCGGCAGCATGGCCGATTTTTGACGCGCCAGCGACACGTTGTTCACCGTATACTGAAACAGCTCGCCCATTCGCGCCGCAGACGCGACCGATTCGATGAGTGGTGGGTTGCTCACGACCACTGCGTTCAGCGATAGTGAGCTCATGGCCCGCTCGGGCTCCTTGGAAACGCCGCCGGCCACACCACGCCCACTGACGTCACGCGATGGCGACGTTGATCCCGAACCCTCGCGCACGCGACGTTCGGCGATCCCACTTTCATACACCTGTGGCCGCAGACCTTCGAACAGCTCCTGCGTCACCACTGGACGCGTGGCGTAGAGTGGCTGATACAGGTCCATGCTGAACGAGATTGGTCGTCCGCTGACGAGCGAGAGTGCCACACCATTCCAGTCGCTCTCGGTCTGATTCTCTACAATCGCCCAACCTTGAATGCGACTCGCGGTTTTGTCGAGCAACAGGCGATAGCTCGTCTTCCAAATGGGCGTCTCGACCACATAGCCAATGCGAACACGACGGTCGCCGACGCCCGAGAAATTGATCGTCACCGGCTTCTTGTCCTGATCACGCGCCTGACTGAGCGCCAACAGTGCGCGACGCAATTCGTCCTGCAGTGCCGGATCATCAAGGGAGAAGCTGCTCACCGATGGTAAGGCGAGGGACCGTATGCTTGCACCACTCAACAGATTCAGCACCGCAACCGCGGTCGTCGCGATGGGCTGACCTGACGCCTCGTTTCGATATCGGGTTTCCACGCCGAGTACGGTACCACTTATGCGTTCGGTCGGCATCACAACCGTCACGCGCGCCCCGCGCAGTTGATTGAGCAACTCCGCAAGGCTGGGATTCTGCGTGATGTCTACCTGAAAGCTGCGCAGGGTCTTCTCCAGGGGATCCTGGGACGCGTAGGTAATGGCGCCGATCTTCCCACCGTCCTGATCCTGAATCACCAACGATTTGAGAATGTCATTGATCTGGCTCGTCTTGAAACGCAGTTCGGTGGCTACCTCATCACGCACGCGTCCTGCATGCTCAAAATAGCCCACGCCCGACGAGAAGAGCATGACCCGCTGCACGGGCACGTCGGTTCGCACGCGCGGAGATTCTTGTGCGCGGACAACAGCGACGGGTAACAACGGGACCGCCCACAAGAGTACCACACGGAGGCGTGCCATCATGAGCGCTTGCTTGGTACTGGTCATTGTGTCTCCTGAGCGAGTGATGCGCATACCGTCAGGGGGAGACGCTTGCGGCTGCGCTTCTTGCACACGCCCCGATCCCTCTGGTCCAAGGTTGCGACCTGCGGTCGGGAACCACAGCCTCGGTGCATTACGTTCGCATGACAGTTGGAACAGGTTGGCGCCTGACCTGATTCTGATGGTTTTGGGGTGGATGAAGTGTCCCGCGACCACTGCCAATGAACCGACCGTCTAGCCGTTACTGCTCCCTCCTTCTTGCCGCACTGGCGAGTACAGATCCCACGGACTTGCTCGGACTGCAGGCGTTCCAAGTCGGCAGCAGCCTGCCACCGGCGTGGAATGCTGCGCCAGTGCGTGGTCAACGGGCGCCGACGCTGACGGTGCGTGATTCGGCCGGCCAACGGATGTTGCGACTCACGGGCACAGGCACCGCTGGATGGCTATTCCACCGACTGCCGTCTCCGGTGGTTCCGTCATCCACGCGACTGACGGTCTCATGGCGCGTCTTGGCCGCACCACCGAGAGCCGATTTGCGCCATGCAGACACCGACGACGCGGCGCTTCGCGTGTTCGTTGTGTTTGCCACGAACGGACCTCTTGAGCGTACGCCACGCACGCTGTTCTACACTACCGGCGCCGCCGAGCCCATGGCGTATCAGCGACGGAGCTTTCGGTCGGGGGCGCTGCATGTGATCCGTATGGGACCGAATGTCGCCTCGCCCACGTGGATCGAGACCACGCTAGATCCGTTCCTTGACTATCAGCGCACCTGGGGTGGAAAGCCCCGCGCCATTGTCGCCGTGGGACTCATGCAGGATACGGAGCAAACGGGCGGAACGGCGATGGCAGACGTCCGCGCGCTTGCGTGGACGTCCCTACCGTAGGACTGTGGAACCAGCGAGTGTCGTTGTCGTCGCCGCGCGGTCAGCTCCGACATGCATGCGGCGACCTCGTTACGCGCGATCAGAAGAACAGATTGAGCCGCAAGACCGCCGCGC
>JANOPS010000184.1:0-13750 GCA_031421995.1 Gemmatimonadaceae bacterium | reverse complement strand
CTCAAGCCCGAGAACGTGCTACTGACGGACGCTGGCGCCAAGATCGCCGACTTTGGACTCGGACGCTTCGCGGGGGCAACGCAAACCAATCAGCCGGAAGACCAGTTGCTTCGGGAAGGGATTGGCACGCCGCAGTACATGAGCCCCGAACAGTTCGCGATTGCGAGACAAAAGGACATCGGTCCCACCAGTGACGTGTACTCGCTTGGCGTGATGTTGTACGAGCTGTTGGATGGAGACCTCCCGTTTGACGGGATGAATGTTGCCGAACTGCGAGAGAAACATCTGCACAGCGCTCCCACGCCGTTCAAGGATCCGACGCTGCGCGAAACATGGTGGCGCGTTGTGGCGCGCTGCCTGCAGAAATCTCCGGACACGCGCTATCAGTCCGCGGCACTGCTGCTCAAGGACTTCGAGCGCGCGTTGCTGGGCGCCGCCTTCGTGGTGGACGTGTCGTGTCCGTCGTGCGCGCACATCAATGCCAACCCCAACGCGCGAAGCTGTGAGCGCTGCAGTAGTGACCTCGGCACCCTCTTTCAAGCGTGTCCGCGCTGTGGAAAGTTGGTGCGAAAGGACGTGGAACGATGTGTTGGCTGCGGTGCAGATGTCGCGGGGTATTATCTGGCAATCGAGCTCAATCGCCAGGTCTCAGCGCTGCAGGATGAGGACGTCGAAGAAGCAATAGCGATTCTTGAACAGCTGGTGCAACGCGTTTCGTCCGACGAGACGCTGAGCTGGCTCAAAGGACTGCGCCACAAACAGGACGAAATCGTGTCGTGCATTGACGCGGCGCAGCGTGAAACCGCCAAGGGCGAGGCAGAAGCCGCAGTCAAGGAGTGGCGCCGAGTATTGCGAATTGCCCCGCGTCATCGGTATGCCCTCGCGCAAATTGCACGCCTTGACGGGCTGCGCGACACGTATTCGCAGAGTGTGCGCGAGGCGATGGCGGCTGCCGACGCGGCGGAATTCGAGTCCGCAATCGAGAAACTGAATGCCGCACTCCCCGTGTTGCCGCAGCGCGAAGAAGGGCGAAAGCTGCTACTGGAGATCCAAGGTCGCTCGCAGCATTATGAAAAGGCGATGGAGGAAACTCGGCAGGCCGCGGCGACCAAGATGCGTCGATCGCAGAAGCATTTTGCCGAGCGAGCGTTGGCCGAGGCGTCCAAGTCTGTCGCCGCCAAGACGCTTCGCGAAGAAGCTGTCAGAGCAACCACGGAAGCCGATCGACAGGTAGAGCGAGGTCGCACCAGCATGCGTGCGGCCCTCTGGGACGACGCAACCGCGCTGCTGACAGGCGTTGGAACGTTGTCAGCAGATCATGTCGAAGCGGCGACGACGCTGCTGCGCGAACTCGGCCATGCGCAGGGGCAGTACGGGCCGCTGCTGGCGTCTGGGCGAGCCGCCGCCGCCGAGCGGCGGATCGGCACTGTGGCGGACATCGCGTCGCAGCTGCTGGCGCTGGCGCCGGATGACAAGGTGTCGAGACAACTGTCGGACGAGGCCCGCGAATCTAAGGCGCGCGTCGAGGCGTGTCTGGAGGCGACGAAACCAGCCGCCGCAACGGCTGATTTTGCGGTGGCGTACCGGTCACTCGATGCAGCACGGGATGTATGGGCCGATCATCCGCCAATCGCCCATCGACGCAGCGAGATTGACGTTCTCAGGCAAGGGTTCGAGGCGGCCATAGCGGAAGGGCGTGGTCGCATGAAAGCCCGATCTCCGCGCGCGGCGGTGGAGTCGTTTGACCGCGCGAAGGGGCTTTGCCCGAAGGCGCCCGAACCGAAGAGCGAGCTGGCTGCGGCCAAGGACGCAGTAGCGCGCGCGGAGAAGCTTGGCAACGAAGCCAATCTCGCTGCGAGATCTGCGATGTTCCCGAATGCGACGCAATTAGGACAGAGCGCACAAGCGTTGGACCAGTCGGAAGCGGTGTCGGCAGCACTCGCTGGGCGGCTGAAGGGATTGCAAGCCGAATACGAGGGCGGACTGAAGACGGCCCGCGCTCAGCTTACGGAAGGTAGACTTGACGAGGCGCAGTCCATCGTCACCGGGCTGCAGGAGTTTTTCACTCACGCGGCGGACTTGAAGGGGCTGTTGCGGGAGATCGCGGAGGCGCGCGCTCGCATGGCGGCAGCGGCGGAGAAGGCCGCACAGGAGGCTCGCGACCGCCAGGCAACATTCGTAAAGCTTTCGAAGATTGGCGGGCTGGCCGCGATCGTCGCGATCGTCGCGTTCTTCGTGAACTCGCAGTTCGGTGTGAACAACGCGGTGAATCGCGCGCTTAGGCAGAACGATGTGGTTGCGGCCGCGAGCACGATTGACGAGAAGGGCGGTGCCTCAAAGCTGAGCAGCGCGACTGCTGCCAGTTACGCAGCCGCCGCCGACAGCTGGATGAGCACCACGCTCACGCAATGGTATCAGAGCGCGACAATCCCAGTGGGCGGCTGGGCGGGGGCCGAACTGGTGAGTCGTCACGCGGCAACGCTCGGCGTGCAGTCCGATCGCGAGGCCCGGCATCGCTACTTTGTTGGCCAGGTCAACTTTGACAACCGCCGTTGGAACGATGCCGAACGGGAGTACCGCGCGGCCTTGTCCGGGTCTAGCGATCAGTCGCTTCGCGCACTGTCGCAGAACGGTATAGGGAAGGCCTGTTGGCGCGCGAACCGCATTGCGTGTTCGATCGAATCGTATCTGGGCGCGATCGCTATAGCCCCTGGTTGGCTCTATCCAATGCAAAACGTTGCGGGTGTATTTTTGAACGCGGGCCGGTTCGGCGAGGCGGAGCGGTATTATGCGGCCGTGCTGCAGCTAGATGGAAATCGTGGCGGCAGTCGCTTTGGGCTCGGTGAGGTGTACTATAACCAGCGTCGATACCGGGCGGCGCGCGAGCAATACGAAATCGCGCTGCGGTCAAATGGTCTTGATCCTGCCGCGGCGACCGAGGCGAGAAGTCGCCTCGCGTGGCTGAGCCGCCGAGGGTACTGAAGCGTGCGCAAACGTCTTCAGATTTTCCTTGTCTTCGTGGTCACGCTCGCCGTTGCCGTGTCCTGGTGGTTGCTCCCGGAACGCTACGAGCTGGTCGTACGGGGCGGAACGGTCGTTGACGGCACGGGTGCAGCGCCGCACCGCGGTTCGGTTTGTGTGCGAGCACAACGAATCGTGCCCTGTGCAATGGTTCGCCGTTTGGCTGGTCTGGACGAGCTCAACGCGCGAGGAAAGATCGTTGCGCCCGGTTTTATCGACGTGCACACGCA
Source organism: Gemmatimonadaceae bacterium (assembly GCA_031421995.1). Taxonomy (GTDB): domain Bacteria; phylum Gemmatimonadota; class Gemmatimonadetes; order Gemmatimonadales; family Gemmatimonadaceae; genus Gemmatimonas. The sequence continues at coordinate 10,499 of JANOPS010000184.1, read as the reverse complement.
TATCGAGCGAGCGTTCCCGACCGCACCGGGCCGGAAAATCGCGGCCTGGAATTTTATCAATCAAGGGGTGACCTCGGTCATTACAGGGAACTGCGGTACCTCGGTACTCGATCTCGCCGCCGTGGCAAAGCGCATCGATGGCGGCATTCAGGTCAATGTCGCGTCCTTCGTCGGTCACAATTCGCTTCGGACACAGGTGCTCGGTCGCGCAGCGGGACGTCGGGCCACGTTGGCGGAGGTCGATAGCATGCAACGCCTCGTGCGTCGGGCGATGCGCGACGGCGCGCTGGGTGCATCGCTAGGGCTCGGCTACTTCTCTGGCAGTTTTGCGGATCGGGCGGAAATCATTGCACTCGGTAAGGCTGCGGCAAGAGACAGCGGCATGCTCAACTTTCACATACGCGACGAGGGCGTAGACGGAGTTGACGCGCTCAACGAAGCACTGGAGGAAATCAAGCGCGCGAAGGTGCGAGGTCACATCTCGCATTTCAAAGCCGCCGGACGTTCCCAATGGGGCACCGTGAAAACGCGCCTGAAGTTACTCGCGAGTACTCCCGGCATAGGCGTCGATGTCTACCCGTACGAGGCGTCGAGTACCGACCTGAGCCCCATCATGCCAAAGTGGGCGTTGGCGCTCACCCCAGGCGAGCTGAAGCGCACGCTGAAGGACCCAAAACGACGCGCAACACTACGTGACGATATGCGGGACATATTGCGCCGCACTGGCTGGAAGGACTATGCCTTCGTTCAAGTGGCCTCGTTTTGGCCGCAGCGCGACTACGATGGTCGATTCATCCCGGAGATTGCGCAATCGCGATCCGATGGAGCCGACGTGAGCGGAGCGGAGCAGGCAGATCTGCTGGTGAGCATGCTCGAGCGCGGCGGTGCGCAGTTGATCTATCATGAGATGAGCGCCGCAGATGTGGACTCGGTCGTTCTCTGGACGCAAACAAGCATTGGATCGGATGCGGCCATTCGGACCGCCGAAATGGACGCGCGCCCTCATCCGCGCGGCATGGGCACTTTCCCGAAGATATTTGCGCGGTATGTGCGTACGGGGCTGATGACGTTGCCCGAGGCAGTCCATCGGATGACAGGACTCCCCGCAAGAGAGTTCAGACTTCGTGATCGAGGGACGCTGTTGACGGGGAACTGGGCTGACATTGTCGTATTCGACTTGGAGACGGTGCAAGACGTCGCTACGTACGAAGATCCGTTGGTTCCGCCAGACGGCATAATTCATGTCGTGGTCAATGGTGTGGCTGTTATCAAAGATGCGAGCGAAACCAAGCGCTACCCTGGTCGGTTTCTCCGTCGAGGCCGTTCATGAGCACGCGTATGGAGTCTCGCGGAACGGTCACCGAGGCGAACGCGCGCGATGCGCGTGACGCCGCGAAGAAGCAACAGGAGCTCACGGCCACACGAGAAGACAAGGAACGCGTTGCCGCGACCGCCGCCGACCTGTCGCAGGCCGGAACGCGGGAGGGGCGCGAAGCGGTCGCGCGCGCGATGGCGAGGGTTGGCGAGCGCGTTGATCGGCATATGGAGAAGCGAGGCCGTGAGGCGGAGGAGATTGAGCATCGGCTCGACGAGGCTGGTACGGAGCTTCGGCAGGCCGAGCGGCAGACGGAGTCCGATGCGCGCGAAATTCGTGGTGCGGAACGTCGCATCAGGGAACGCGAAAGCGGCGCCGAGGCCGCGATGGATGAGGCGGCGGTGTCGTCTGATGTCGAGGCACAGTTCCTCGCGGAAAGCGCTACCGAAGCGGAGCGCATCCGTATGGAGTTGGCCGCACATCGCGAACGGGAGGCGGCACTCGAATCCGACGTCCGCGTGAGTTTAGGCGAGCGAAAACGCCCGACTCACGACACGCGCAAACCTGACATCATTCCGCTCGAAGGTCACGGCGCCCATGTTCACTATTGGCCCGGTGGCTGGCATCTGCGCGAGAACCTGCCGGGCGATTTGAAGGTGGATTATGACATTTCGGCCGACGGCGAAGTACTCGAGGTATCGCAGCCTCGTCTGCGCAAGAAGAAGACCTGAAAGCGGAGTTTCCGGTGGCGAACTGTGCGGCGTGCGGGTTGGAGGTACAGGAACGCTGGGCGGAATGTCCGCGCTGCGAGGCACCGCTTGTGCGACGCTGTCCGTCGTGCGGTCTCGAAGTCGGCGCGGATTGGCGCAAGTGTCCGGAGTGCCGGGCCGTGTTGACGAGCGGCGGTGCGTCGCCATCTTTCACGGGTGCGATGACGGGAAGCAACACGGCGAGCGACAGTGGCTCGGCGAGTCCGTTTCTTACGGTGGTTGGCGCGGCTGTCGCACCGGCAACGAATTCGCGACCTCCGGTACCGGTGTTGTCACCGGGGAGCCTGCTCGGCAAGTATCGCATTGAGCGGGTGCTGGGGACGGGCGCGTACGGGACGGTGTACGCAGCGCACAATCCGGATTTGGATGAGGTCGTGGCGCTCAAGGCGGTGGGGACGTTTGGTGACGCCGAAGCCCTACGGGCCGCGGTTGCCGCGGAGTACAAGATCCAGCGTGGGCTGCCGGACAAGCGGCACATCCTCGAGAGCTATCCGCCCGAAGTGGTCGAAGCATTCGGCTTGCGCTGGGTGCTGTTGCCGATGGAACTGGCGACGGAGACACTGCGCGAGTGGCTTACCAGGCACGCCGGACAGGCGGAGCAGTTGGACACCGGGCTCGCCCTGTTACGGCAGGCCGTCGCGGGACTTGCCGTGCTGCATGCGGCGGGGTTGGTGCATCGCGACGTGAAGCCGGAAAACCTGCTGCTGGTGACCGATGCCGCGGCGAACGACGCGAGCGGCATGGTGGTCAAGGTGGCCGACTTCGGCCTGGCGAGCGGGCTCGAGAAACTCGCGAGTACGCGCCCGGAGCTGGTGGGTGATGGCATTGGCACGCCGGCGTACATGGCCCCCGAGCAGGTGATGGCGGCGCACTGGAAGGACGTGACGCCGGCGGTGGACGCGTACGCCGTCGGCACGATCCTATTTGAGTTGCTCGACGGCGAGCGGCCGTACAGCGGGACCGCGCAGCAACTGCGATCGAAGAAGCGAGATCGCGAACTCACACCGCGCACGCCGCAAGGGCCGCCGCACTTGGCTGAACTTGCTTTGACTCTACTCCAGTTTGATCGCGCGCTACGTCTTTCCATGGCCGACGTGCTCGCGCACTTGGTGCAAGTGAAACCAGCCGAGGCCGCGTGCTGGGAGAACGCTTTGCAAGCGACCTCCGACTCGGGCCTCGAGGAATACTTGAGGTCGTTTCCGGACGGACGATATCGGGATGCCGCACTGGTGCGATTGCAGACAATCGCCTCTGAGCGCGACTCACATGAGGCGGCGCGGCGCCAGGAGGCCGCCGAAGCGGAGCGATCGGCCGCCACTGAAAAGGCGGCCAGCGACCAGCTTCAACGGGAGAAGGCGGAAAGGCAAAGAGCCGCTGATGCCAAAGCGTCCGCCGTACTGCGCGAACGGGAAGAGACGCGGAAGCGATTGGCGGTGGAGAGGGGAGCTAAGCAAGAACGCGAGCGAGAAGAGCTCGCGAAGAGCGCCAAGGCCGAAGAATGGTATCAAGACATGCTCAAGGCGGAGGCCGATCGCGAGGCGAAACAGGCGTTTGGTGTCGCCCAGTCAGTGGACACGGTGGCGGCCTACGAAAGCTTTCTCAGGCGGTATCCTGTTCACGCTGCAGGGAAACAGGCACTCGAACGCCGAAGAGACGATGAGGTCCGGGACGCGTACCTTGCAGCCGGTGCGACCAAGAGCCTGAAGCAACTTGCTGCGTTTTACGTGAAGCACAGAGGTACCAATTGGGCTAGGATTGCCCGCGAGCACTACCAAGATGTGCGGCGAGTCCGAACTCGGGACTCTTTTTGGTTCTGCTGTGATGAGATCCAACACAAGCAGCGATGTCGAAAATGCGCGTTCGACATTGACGCCACGGACAGCTTCACGTGACGATCTCACCTCTACCAACGGACGTGATCGCATTTGCGATTCAGAGCATCCCCGACATCGGCGATCATCAACTCGCCGCCGGTTGCGGCGGCGACGTCCGCGCACGCGCACTGTCGGCAACCGAGAGCCTTCTGCGCGCGCTGGCGATCCTCCCGAAGGGCGCCGTTACGTGTGCCATTCGCTTTGCATACGATCCCACGCGCGCGTTCCAGGACCGAACGCAGGTTTCCCTCGAGTTGCGAGGCGCGCCCGGAACGCCGTGGCTGTCTTTGGCCAAACGCATCGTCTCACCCGGCGCATTGCAGCACGTCTACGAGACGCTTCGCGAGTTTGACGAGCAGGATTACACACGTCTAGCCGATGTGCGCACCGCGCTCGCCGCATGCACGGACATCACCAGACTCGAGCACGCCGTCGAATCCGATGAGGACGTTCGGAAGAACCGCAAGGATGGTGAAATCCCCACGCGCTACTGGGTGCCACGACCATTCGCACCACGCGCCGAGAACGATTGGTCCATGTTGGACCGCGTGCTCGCCGACCTCACGACGCCCGCGCTGATCGAGATCATGGTCGCGCCCGCGGACATCGCGCACGAGCGCGAGATTCAGTTCGGCTATACAAAGGTGCTGATGGGTGTCAATTCGTACTCCGACGACCTCACGGTAAGTGATCTCCAACTCGATGCCGCACTCGCGCAGGACGACTCACGTAAGGTGCGTGATCCAATGGCGGACGAATTTCTCTCCGAGCACCAGGACCTGCGCCGCACACTGATCGAACCACATCTGCAGTTCGTGTTTCGCGCGTGGGGTGGCTCACCCGAAGACGCGCGGCTGCTGGCCGCCGTCTCCGCGGAGTGCGCGCTCGGCGGCGGGAAGTACCGACTCATCGATGTCGATCCGAAATCAGATCGATTTCAGAGGGTGAAGGACGCCAGCACGGGCACTGACGCGACCGTCGCGCCGGGTTGGCCTGAATTCTGGGACGATCCAGATCTTTCAGAAGGTATGCGCCAGTTCTCGAGAGTGCCTCATTTGGCCACCGTTGAAGAGTTGTCATCCATCTTCCGCCTCCCTGTCGGACTGCCCGGCATTGCGCCACGCACGATGGCCCGCGCGCGTACAGAGCCCCCACGTGTGCAACGCAACGCACGTGGCGAGATTCGCCCAACCATCCTGATCGGTGATGATCTGGAGATGGGAGCTCCGCAGTCACGGGCCATCGAACGCGAGGCGCTGCAGTCGATATTCGAAGGCGGAAGCGCCGACGTACCCGAGATCCGACTGCCGCTCGAGCTCCTGAAGAAGCACCTGTTTATCGCCGGCGTTCCGGGTAGCGGTAAGACGACGGCGATGAACAACATCGTCACCCAACTCGCCTTTCGCGGTATCCCCTTCCTGGTGATCGAGCCGGCGAAGACCGAGTACCGACTGTTCACCCAATTGCGGGAGCATCCGCATCCCAAAGTGGCGGAACTCGCGAGAACGTTGCGCGTCTACTCGGTAGGCAACGAGCGGATCTCTCCGCTGCGCTACAATCCGTTGGCTTACCCCAAGGGCATTAGCCGCGACGAGCACATGGGCGCCGTGCTCCACGCGTTTCGCGCCTCGATGCCACTCGAAGGCCCCATGCTGGGCTTGCTGACCAACGCTGTCGAGGCTGCGTACGAAAACAAGCGTGCCGGCGTGCGGTTTCCGCGTCTGCGCGATGTCTACGAACAGGGCAAGCGCATCGTCAAAGACCAAGGCTACTCCGGCGAAGTGAATGACAACCTCACCGCCGCCATCGAACTGCGATTGGGTGGGCTGGTACGCGGCGATTTGGGGCGCGTCTTCGATTGCGACGAGGGTATCCCCGATGCCACGACGCTGTTCACCCAACCGGTCGTGCTCGAAATGGACTACCTCACGCAAGAGCATGCCTGTCTGATGACCCTGATGATCCTATCGAGCCTGCGGGAACACATTCGCATCAACCGGGAGTCGGGCAGCACACTGAAGCACGTCACGTTCATCGAAGAAGCGCACAATATTGTCGGGCGCGTACCGCAAGGCGCATCGGGAGAGTCTGACCCCAAGGGTTTCGCGGCGGATTTTGTCGCGCGCATGCTGGCCGAGGTCCGTGCGCTCGGCGAAGGCATCGTCGTCGCGGATCAGCTGCCGTCTGCCGTTTCGCCGGAGGTCATCAAGAATACCGGCGCCAAGCTTGCGCATCGGTTGGTGGCCAACGATGATCGCGAGGAGCTCGGTGGCACCATGTTGCTCGACGACGTGGGCGTTCAGGAACTTGCGCGCCTCGCTCCCGGCGAGGCGTATTTTTATGCCGAGGGATTCTATCGGCCACGGCGCGTAAGGGCGGTACCGTCGCACCTATTGCTGGGTGTCAATCCCGTCGAAGACCGGGCGGGTGTGTTCGAGATACCCAATCCTGTGAAGCGGGAGGAGCTGCGCGATGTCGTTGAGGGAGATGCGTGGTATCTGGACGATGCGAGCGACCGCAGTATGGCCATTGAAAAGGAAAGCAGGCAGTTGGTGAGCGGTCTTGAGAGAATCGAGTTGGAAGTACGAACGGCAATAACAACAGCTGAGCGTCGAGTGATCGACTGGTTTGCCGATACTGCTGATGCTGGCGAACGCGAACTTGCGGAGAGGTCGGCGAAATCACTTCGTGATTTGGCTGACGGCCTCGCGGCGGAGTCTGCGAGAGTACGGTCGGTTGTGCGGAAACTGCACGCATTGGACGCGATCGAACACGTCGGCGGCAAAGACGCGTCTGCGATCGGCGCGCGCATCCGGGAAGCGAGGCGAACAACTGCGAGCGCGCTCGGCATTTGCGACGCCGTCTGGGAGTATGCAGCTGGGCTCGGACGGCTGACCCAGATATCGACCGATCAGGAGGAAGAGTGACCGACACTCTCAACGTCAGTTCGAAAGTAGACCAATACGCCGTTTCTCTGCAACGCACGTATGAACTCAGGGCAAGAACCGAGAAGACTGCCAGCCTTATCGAATCCATGGATTTGGATGACGCGTCAGCGCTTCGCACGAATCTTTCCAAGCTGATCACGATCCAGCGAATCTTGCGAGGCCTCCAGGAAGATTCTGTACGACTGCTAGCGGGGTGCGCATGGGGACGACCGAGTGATTTCGACGGCAGACCGGTGGCAGATACGGGCCACCTCACGACGGAGGCCGTTGACGCGGACGTTCTGTACCAAGAGCTGCGGGAGCTTGTCAGACTACAGAAAGCCACCAGACAGCTTGCACGACAAGTTCAGAGCGAGGGGCTTGCGTCACTGATCGAGCAGGACGCGGTCAATACTGTCGATTCGAGAAAACCGTCGCCGTAACGTTGGTACTATCCGAACCCAAACAGCAGAGGATCCCATGGGCTACAAAGTTGAAAGCAGGGGGCAGGTCAAAGATGTGAAAGTCAAGCACGACGAAGCCGGTAAGAAGAAGTCCACTGAGCTGACCAACACGCGCGAAGACAAGGAAACTGCCGGCGCAACCGCGGAGCAGCTCAATCAAGCTGGAACTCGTGAAGGCAAGGAGGCCGTCAAGAAGGCAATGGAAAGCGTCGGTGAAAAGATCGACCGCCACGCGGAGAAGCGTTCGAACGAAGCGGAAGAGATCACCAAACAAGAGACCGAAGCCTCGCAGGCGCTCGGCGAATCGAAGCAGCAGACCGAGAAGGATACGAAGTCAGTGGAAAGTGCCAAGGGCAGGATGAAGGAACGCGAAAGTGGTGCCGACCAAGAGCTTGAACAGGCGGCGAAGGCCGCACGTGACGAGGCCGAGTTTCTGAAACAGTTCGAGGAAGAGGAGAAAAAGCTTGCAGAGGAACTCGAGCGCCATCGCAAAGCCGAAATCGACAAGACCAAGAGCCGTAAAGTGACCACAAAGCGCTGATCGCCACACTAACCTTCGGTACCAACCGCATGTCCGTTATCGATATCCAAGCCGGCAACGCGCTCATTCGACGACTCGACGCCGCACGTCAGCGCGCCGAGCGCGCGCAACAGCAGATTGATGCCGCGCAGCAGCGGGTCCAGGCGGCCCAGCAGCGTCTTGCTGTCGACGCGGAGCGCGCTGCGAACGCTGCTCAACAGGGCGGCTATGCCGGCGGAGATATCAGCTACGACTTCGGGGCGGCGAGCTCAGCCCAGGCGGCCATCCAGCACGCGCACGGGGCTTTGGCGACGAGTCAGCGTGAGCAGGCAACCGCGAAGCAAGAGCTCGACCGGGAGACTCAGGCTGCGGAGAAGCTGCGAGGTGAGGCGCAGCAGGCGGCGCAGCTACGTCGGCAGGAGGCGACGAATGCCGAGCGCTTGGCCGGTCAATTGAAAGAAGCGAAAGACGCTCGTGGTGCCGCAAAAGCCGCCGGCTCAGCCATCGTGCGGGATGCAGAGACGATTGAAGATCTCGTGCGCCGACTTGCCGAAGCTCTACGACAGGCGAGCCCGCCCCCAGCACGTAGTGGAAGTCCATATTTTACGGATTCGCCAGAATCGCGGCAGCGCTACGAAGGTCACGGCGCGAGCACAGTGCGTGGCCATGCTGCCCGTTTGGAAGACAGGGCGGCGCAGGACTATCAGTATCACCAGGAAAGTGCATCCAGGCGCGCGCATACCCGCACGCTGTACGGCATGAACCACGACGCGTCGGAGATGATGACCGAAGGACCTCGATACGGTTTCACCGGACACTATGGTAAGCGCCGGTGACTAGTCCATATGCGTTCGACACGGTGCCCGTGATGTTCGTCGGCTGCGGCGGCAACGCCCCAGGAATTGCCGCGCAACGAGACCGACGTTGGGCGCTTGCGCTGCCGGTCGAGCAGGGGAAGTCGGTCTATGGCCTCGCAATGTCTCCATCGGCTGGTCGGCTGGCGGCTGCAGCACGCGTCCGCGGCGGTGACCTCGGCTATGTGTGGGTTTGGGGAGTGGGCGCCGACAAGGCGATTGTTTCTGGACCACTGATGCAGTGCTTTCAGCAGAGCGCCGCTACCTGCGTGGCGTGGCTGGACGAATCGCGATTCGTCAGCGGCGCCGTGACCGGTGAAATCTATCTGTGGTCGCTCGCTCAACGGGAACGCGAAGTGCGGCGCTGGTCGGCGCATCACGGGCCGGTGCTCGCGCTCGCGACCGACGCCGACGGCACACTGCTGTCGGTTGGCGCCGATGCCGTGGTGCATCGGTGGATTGCGAGCGAGGGGCGCGAAGTGGGGACATGGAGCGCTGGCGCTGCGGGTGAGGGCGCGCCCGATGCATTGCTGGCGATTCAGCCGGTCCCCGATGCGAGCACGACGATCATCTCACTGCCCTCAGGGCAATTGGGCCGCCTTTCCACGACTGGCGATCTTGCGTTGATCACGGTGACCGGATACTGCTGCGGATTTGCCGTCGTGGGAGACAATCTGATTGTCGCCGATCGGCTGGAGCCGCGCCTTCGCGTATTCGATGTGCGATCGGAGCAAGAGATGCCCGTCACGCATCCCCTTCGCGGCCCGGTGTATTGCTTGAGTGCGCTCAACGCGCAGACGCTGGCGGTCGGCTATCGGGACGGGACGGTCGATCTGATCACCGTTAAGGGCCTCGACTTCAGCAACGTCACCGCCGAGGGCGTGAACGGGGCGCGCTGTATTATCGGGCTGCCTCGCGCACTGCAGTTGGAGTCGCGTGATCGAGCCGGCCGCGAAGCGCGAGCGCGGTTGCACGAGGAGGCGGAGCGCGCATTGGCGGAAGGGCGAGCATCTGAGGTCCGCACGGTGGCGACACGCATGGGTGACCTCGGCCTGCGCACGGAGGCGCTGCTATTTCACGCCGAATCGTATGCGCTGGAACAGGCGTCGTTGCACGAATTGCGCTATCGGCTTCGCTTCGCGGAGTCGGTACCCGATGATCCGATCCACTGCGAACCGTTGTATCGGCTGGCGACACTGCTGGAGCGCGTGCGCGAACCGGCGCGTGCGTGTGTCGTATTTCGTCGCGTTGAGTCAATCAGCCCGGGTTTTCGCGATGCCGCTGCCCGAGCCGACAAGTTGCAGGATGCAATGATTCCACTGGTTGTGCCGGGCGCGATCGTGGAAACCTTTGGCAATCAAATCGAACCGTTGTTGCAGGAAATCGAGAAGTGGGCGGTGTTGGGTGATCGATGGAGTTGGGCGTCAGTCATCCATCGCGACGATCGGCGCATTGGCGCGGGCACGCTCGAGCCGGAGAGTGCACTGCGGGACGCGTTTCACGATGTGACGCAGTGGACGGTCGGGCCTGCCGTGCTCGTTGACATAACTATGCCAGCCCCGCGAGAGGCCTTCTTAGCCCAACGCGTAGATGCGACAACGCCGTGGCTCAGTGCCACCGTCGAGATCTCGCGCGAGGCTGACGGGTGGCATGCCCTTACGCGGTGGGTCGTCGCCGGCAGCGATGAGGGCAGTGCTGACGCGGTCGCACTTGAAGTCGGTCGTCGTATCGCGGAGTAGGGCGCGCCCGGTGCACAGCAGATGCACGAACGAGTC
>JANOPS010000183.1:0-5369 GCA_031421995.1 Gemmatimonadaceae bacterium | reverse complement strand
TTCCACTCGCCAGCGGTCAGTGTGCCGATGGGTGTCGGCGGCAACGCGGTGCGGGCCCGCCGATCAAGCCAATGCCTGGTCGCCAAGAGGACACCGGCTAACCCGAACAGCGTGACCAGCGCGACGTACACGACGTACAGCGGGGCAACCATATTGCGCACAAAGGCACCCGAACGCACCGCGGTGCGCGCCTGTCGAAGCTGCCCGATCCGATCACTGCGGTCGGCACCCGGCGGGGCCACCGATGATCGGTCTGCTTCCGTCAGCAGAAAGTAGGGCGTTGACCATTCCGGCCACGCGGTGCGCAATCGTGTGGCGCGCGCGATCACCGAATCGCGCAGCCGATCTGCGTCGGACACGCGCCCGTCGCTAAACGCCTGTTGGGATTCGGCGAGTTCAATCCAACCCGTGAGTGCGTCGTGTTCCGCAGGCACCAACACGCGTTGCTGCCGAGCAGACAACAGCAGTTCGCGGGCCGAATCAATCTGCTGCTGCTGCAGCATCTCCCGCAGCAGTTGCTCGATGTACCCAGCGCTGCCCTGACACTCATCACGATGCTCGCGCAGCGCGTTGAGCCGCGCATTCGGCACTGAATCGGCCGCGCGATTGCTCTGCTCGATATGCTCGTCGCAACGCGCACCCGCCACGGGGCGCGAGCGCTCGCTGGCACGTTCTCGTTGCCAGGCGCCCCACGACACGGCCACGGCAACGGCGCCAGCGAGGAGCAGCAGGGTTGGCGTGCTGGCCCGGCGCATGGGTTACGGGGACAGCGTGTACACAGACGTGGTGGGAGAGGTACCAGCGACCCGCTGCACGCGCCCGTTCGCCGAGAGGTGCTCGAGTATCTTGAACACCGTCTCCACTTGGTCAGAGACGCCTGCCGCCGAAGCGATCGCTTCGGCTGATCGCGGCGCGGCATGCGCGTCAAGCGCGCTCACGACGGCCTGCTGCACGTTGAGCACAACAGTCGCCGCTTTTTTTCCAGCCTCAACGCCAGGTTGATGATACGCATTCACGTTGATCAGCGACGCGTAGAGTCCCACGGCCCGCTCATAGAGGGCAATCAGCGCGCCGATCGAGCGTGGGCGTGTATCGGCGAGTGTCAGGGTCATCGACTCGCGCGCGTTCTGGTGCATGGCTTCGCGAGTGCCAAGCAGGAAGCCCAAGAGATAGTCGCCGGATGTCACCTGTGGTTCGACTTCCAACGCGAGTCCATCCTGATCGTGCAACACTTCCACAAATGTCAGGAAGAAGTTGTGCACGCCGTCGCGCAGCTGTTGCACGTACGCGTGCTGATCGGTCGAACCCTTGTTGCCGTACACAGCGAGACCCTGGTGGACCACGGCGCCTGACAGATCGCGCTCCTTGCCCAACGACTCCATCACCAACTGCTGCAAGTAGCGTGAGAACAGGAGCAGGCGGTCCTTGTACGGCAGCACCACCATGTCCTTCGTGCCGCGCCCGTTGCCAGCGTGGTGCCACATGAGTGCGAGCAGCGCGGCTGGATTCGCGGCCACCGCATGGTTGCGCGTGGCGACGTCCATGAGCCGTGCGCCCTCGACCAGCGCATCAATGTCGATGCCTTGCAGCGCGGCCGGCAGCAATCCTACGGCAGAGAAGATGGACGTACGCCCGCCCACCCAATCCCACATGGGGAACGTGGCAAGCCAACCCGCCGCAGACGCGGTGCGATACAGTTCACTGCCGTCGCCGGTCACGGCGACCGCGTGCTTCGCGAAACTGAGACCGGCAGAACGATAGGCGGCCTCGGCGACCAACATGCCGTTGCGCGTTTCCTTCGTGCCGCCGGACTTGGAGATCACGAGCGTCAGTGTGCTCGCGAGCTGATCGCCCAAGCGATCAAGCACACGCGCCATCCCATCAGGATCGGTGTTGTCAAAGAAATGCGGAGTGAGCCTGTCCCCGGCGCCGCCAAGGGCATCGGCAATGAACTGCGGTCCCAGCGCCGAACCGCCGATCCCGATGATCAGCAGCTGTGCAAAACGATCCGCGCGCTCAGGTCGAAGCGTTTCGCTGTGAACGGCGGTGGTGAACTCACGAATCTGGTCGAGCGCACTCACAATCGCAGAGGTCATCGCTGCCTCGGGCGCCAGCTGTGGCGCGCGTAGCCAGTAGTGACCCACACGACGTCCCTCGTCCGGGTTGGCGATCGCTCCGGCTTCCAGCGCTTCCATCGCTGAAAACGCCTGCGCCATCGGCCCCGACATCCGCGCGAGGAAGTCGTCGGAAAACATCATGCGCGAAATGTCGAGCGAGATGCCAAGAGAATCGACAACGCACAGGTGTGCGCTGTAGCGCTGCCACAGTTGAAGCGAAGTCATGCAAGATCCTGAAGCCGGGTCAACGGACACGAAGGAGCGCGGAGGGTACGAAGCGAAGAAGTATAAGGGCGACGGCAACGTTAGAGCGACTGCAACTCCTTCTGCAGCACCGCCATCTCCTTTTTGGTCTCTGCGAGAATGGCGCGCATCGCCACGGTGGGCGGGGCCATCGTTCCTGTCTGCGCTCCTGAAATCGTGTAGGTGCCAAGCAGCCCGCTCAGGCGTTGACGGATGCTTTGCGGTCCGCCGCCGCCGCGCCCGCCACGCCCGCCAACCCCAGCGCCGACCACACGCTGCTCAAGGGCTTGCAGCTTCGTCGCTGCATCGCCCGATGCGGCGGCTCTGCGCGTCGCAAGGTCCTTCGCCAGCCCGTCGACAGTGACTTGCAGGTCCATGATCTCGTCGACAAACGCGCCACGGGCCTTGTGATCCTTCGCCGTGTAAGGCAGCGCCGGATCCGCGCGCACGTCAAACATCTGCGACTCGGACACGACACCGTCCACTTCCAGTGCCACGGTGAACTTGCCTGGCGCAACGAGTGGCCCCCGCAGGCTGATGTCGTGCGACGGGATCGGCAACTGCACCACGCCAGCGCGCGAGGTGGGGCCACCGCCGCCGCCCTCTTCACCGCCACCACCGCCACCACCGCGGCCGGCACCGGTTGGCGGTGCAAAGCGCAGATCCCAGTTCACGCGATGGATCACGCCGGCCGACGTACTGCCGGTGACCGTACGAACCGCGCGACCGTTCGGGCCAGTCACGAGGAAACGCACGCTCGTTGCTGGCTGCGCGAGCGAGTAGGTGAACGCGGCGCCTTCGGCTGGATTCTCGGCGGTAAAGAAATAGTGATTCATGTTGGACACGTCTTCCCAGTACAGCATCAACGTGGCGCGCGGCACCGCAAACAAGTGCGCCCGTTTCGCCGCGATCGCCGGCGTCCACTCGGCAATTGGTGAGGCGTCGTCCAGAATCCAGATGCTGCGGCCATGCGTCGCAAGAACCAGGTCTTTCGTGCGTGGATGAATCACCATGTCGTCGTAACGCGTCGTGGGCAGATTCGCGGCGAGACGCGTCCACGTGTCGCCACTATTGTGCGAGACAAACAGCGCGCGCTCGGTGCCGAGGAACAGTACGTGTGGGCGATCCGGGTATTCGGCGAGGCTCCGAATGGAGGCGTCGTCCGACGGCAAGCCGTTGGTGACGGCGGTCCACGTCTTGCCAAAATCGGTGGTGCGAAACAGGTACGGCGCGAAGTCGCCGTCGCGGTGCGCGTCGAACGAAACGAACGCGGTTCCGCGCGATGCCGAGGAGGCGATAAGGTCGCCAACGAACGTGCCACTCTTGACGCCCGTGATCGCGTTACTCACCTCGCTCCACGTCTTGCCGCCGTCGGTAGTGACCTGCACGTTGCCGTCATCGGTACCCACCCACAGCACCTTCGCATCCAGCGGCGACTCGGCGAAGTTCGAGATCTCGCTGATCGCGTCACCATCATTGCGTGAAATACGAATGTCGCGATTCACCACACCCATCATGCTGATGGTATCGCGGTTGACCTTTCGGGTAAGGTCTATGCTACTTGTCCACGACGACCCAAAGTCGGTTGACGTGAACAGCTTGTTGCCGCCCAAATACACCGTGCCCGACTTGTGTCGAGACGCCATGACCGGGGCATCCCAGTCGAACCGATACGACTCGCCCAGCGGCGCGCGAGGATTGATGCCAAGCACATCGCCGGTGAGTGGATCGACCAATGACAAGTTGCCACCGCTTGACGACGAATACACCTTGCGGCCGTCCTGTACATCCACCGCTTTCCCCGTGCCGTCGCTAAAGCCAATCTCGGCCCAGTCCTGATTGAGGATCCCCAACCAGTGTCTGGTGGCGCTGGGCCCCATGAACGAATGATTGTCCTGAAAGCCGGCGTACACCCAGTACGGATCGCGATTGTCCACCGCGATGCGATAGATCTGTCCAATGGGGAGATTGTTGACGCGGATGTACGTCTTGCCCATGTCGAAGCTTTCATGCAGCCCGCCATCGCCGACCACATAAATGTGGCTGGGGTTCGTCGGGTCCACGCGAATGACGTGATGGTCGGTCTTCAGTCCCACGTCATACGTTGGTGATGTGGGCTCGTCCTTGAACGTCGCTCCGCCATCTTCGCTCTTCACGATGTACACACCCGGAATCCAGATGCGTTTGTCGTTTGTGGGGTCGATGGTGGGCTTGCTGTAGTACATCGGCCTGGGATTCGTGGGGCTCATACGCTTCCAGCTGGCGCCCGCGTCCTCGGTGCGATACGTACCTCCCGCGGCTGGATGCTCGATGGTCGCGACCAGCACATTGGGATTCGACAGCGCGAGCGCGAGCCCGATGCGTCCTTTGTCCCCAGTGGGCACGCCGTTCTCCAACTTGCGCCACGTGGCGCCGGCGTCGGTGCTTTTGTAGATGGCGCTACCTGGACCACCGCCGTTAAAGCCGAAGGCCTTACGCAGACGCTGATACGTTGCCGCGTACAACACACTCGGATCGCGCGGGTCCATCACGAGGTCCGTCGCGCCGGTGAGCGTATCCACATACAGCACTTTGCCCCACGTGGCGCCCGCGTCAGTGGTTTTGTACACGCCGCGCTCGGGATTGCCGCGCCACAAATTGCCGACCGCCGCGATGTAGGCGACGTCGGGATTCGTGGGATGCAGCACGACGCGTCCAATCGAACGCGTGTCGTGCAAGCCGAGGTACTTCCATGTGGCGCCGGCATCGGTGGAGCGATACACGCCGCCGCCCCACGACGAGCTTTGGCGATTATTGTTCTCGCCCGATCCCGCCCACACAATCTTCGAATCACCGGCAAAAATGGCCAGCGCGCCGAAGGTATTGTCAGCTTGCGTGCCGAAAATGTCTTTCCATGTTACGCCGTTGTTGTCGGACTTCCAGATGCCGCCAGAGGCTGTGCCAACGTAGAGCACGGCGGGATTTCGCGGATCAATCTGCAGGTCGTGTATGCGTCCACCGGCGGCGGCC
>JANOPS010000182.1:0-17347 GCA_031421995.1 Gemmatimonadaceae bacterium | reverse complement strand
CGAAACGATTCGTTTCGACGATGCATCGTCCACGCCGTTGCCGGGCGACCTTCAGTCCATGACCGTCAAGGCCGTGCAGCAGCGGCTGCAGAGTCGACCCTCGCTGCGCGCAGTCCCGTCGGTGAATCCGGCGGCGGAGCGTGAGGCATCTGAGCGCGCGATGACTGAGCATGCAGCCGCCGAGCGCGTAGCGGCCGAACGCGCAGCCGCTGAACGTGTAGCCGCCGAGCGCGCAGCGGCCGAACGCGCAGCCGCCGAGCGCGTAGCCGCCGAGCGCGTAGCCGCCGCGCATTCGTCGGCCCCTGTGAACGCGCTCGCAGCGCCGATACCCCCCACGCCGGTGGCGTCCGACAGCCGCCTGCACAATGCCCCAGCAGCGAACGGGCAGAGCGCACAGACCCGCGCGCCGGTCACGATGCCGCGGCGCATGATCGACGAGCACCACGCTGATGGACGAACCTCGATGGTGGCGCGATGGGCCGCGAAATCCGCAGCCGCGGCCGACGCCGGCGCGCACATCTCGGCCGGTGTCGCCGGCCTCAACGGGCACGCGGCGGCGGTGCATCCGCCTCTGCGCTCGGCGGATTACATCAAGCAGCACGAGGGGCCAACGGTCCCACCGAAGGTCAAGTTTGCGATCGCCGCGGTGGTCATCGTCGCGCTGGTTTCCCTGTGGCGCGCGACGACCGGGCCGTCGCCGCTCGAACGCGCGGTCGCGGCGCTGGCCGACACCAGCGGAGTGGTCAGCGCCACCACGCCTGCGGAGCAACGCGATACCACACTCGCCGACGGGGCCACTGTGCATCTCGGTTCGTCTGCGTCGCTTCGCTCAAGTCGGAGCTTTGCGTCGGGCGCCCGAGCGATGCGCGTCGACGGTCCGACCGTAGTCGCCATCACGCTCGATTCAGCGTCACCCACGGCGATCGCCACGGGCGCGCTACGCTGGACGACCTACGGCGTGCTCGCTGCGTTCGATCAGCAAGGCACCAGCCTCCTCGTGCAGGTGGATTCCGGAGCACTCGAACTGCTCAGTGATTCCGTCAGCATACGTCTGTCGGCGGGCAATACAGTGCGCGTGGACCCGAATGCTCAGGTCAGCGCCCTCTCGGCTGACGAGCGTAACGCGGCGTTCGCATGGCGCACTGGTCGGCTGGCCACCGGGCGGCAGTCGCCGTCGCGCGTGGCGGATGAGATCCTGCAGTGGTACAATCTGGCGGTTCGCTATATGCCAGCACGCATGTCGACGGACTCGCTGGCCATCGACGTCCCGCTCACTTCGGTGGACTCGCTGATCGCCGCGCTCGGCGCCTCCACCGGCGGAATCGTCACGCGAGACGGACGACAGCTCACGGTGTCCAACGGAGCGTTGCCCGCCGTGTCGCCAGCGAAAGGGCGCGCCGTTGCAGCTGCGGCGCCGAGTAGAAGGCCGACGTCCCGGCCAGCAGCACGGAGAAACATCGCGCGCCTCGCGCCTCTGCCGGACATCAAGATCCCCGACATCACGGTGACGTTGCCCGTGTCCAAGCCACCGGTGTAAGGGACGTTCGTCTGGTCCGTATCGCGCGCTGCGGGCGCAGTGGTTTGGTCCGCACGCAACAGAACTCGAACACTATGTTGATTCGAGAATCAAACCAGTTACGTGAGTGATACCTCGGACCACGTATTGGGTGACAGCGTGAAGCACACACCAGTGGCAGACACCGAGACCGAGCGATTGAGCTCCTTGAGTCAACACGAGACTTATACGAAATGAATCGCATGAGATGTCAGGACCTCGCCGCCGTTGCCGCCGTTGGCGCGCGCGCCTCGTGGAGACCGTTCGTGCGTGTTCCGCTTGCCCTTGACCTCGGCGTGGGGTTTGGGACACTTATGCCGTTGTCAGAGAGCGAGGTGGTGGATGGTTACACACCGTTCGAGAATCAGTTCGACGTCCGCCGCGTGCAGGTGGGCCTCACGTGGAGTCCGACATGGGACTGAGCGTCGTGGTGGGCACGCTCGCATACGCGCGCGAAAACGAACCGGACGGCGAGGCGGCGACCTACCTCGCCGAGCAGTTCGCCGCGCTCAAAATACGCCCCGATCTTATTGCCGACGCAGAGGAAGTATTTGAGGCGTGCGAGGCACAAGGTGAAGGCACGGGCTGGCGTCGGTACGGCATGGAGACGTTCTGTTGTCTTCGACTTCGCGAGGGCGCGCGCCGATCGATCGCGTCAGGGGCGGCGCTGCACTTCACGTAAGGAATTCTTCCGCATCGTTTCGCCGCTCACGCATTTGGCGCGGGTCTGTCGGGCGGACATCGACGTCCGGGGCGAACATGCGCCAGTAGGTAGCCGCGTGTCGCTCAACTGGGCATCCGCGAACCGTGATGAGCAAGGCGCACTCGGTTCGAAGTCATACTCCTGTGTGATTGCGCTGGCGGTGAGGACGTCCTACGCTCAAGTCCATGACCTCATGTTGCAGCCGTTGTCGGCTGGCCTTAGAGCGTCATCTTCGTGTCTCCCGTTGGCACAAGACGCAACGCGTATGCCCACTCACCCAGCGCCCGATGACTCCATCGACAGTACGCAACCGCAAGTACGTCCTCGCCAGTCGCCCCAAGGGCGAGCCAGACGAGAACACCCTTCGGCTTGAAACAGAAGACATTGCGACGCCCGGCAAGGGGCAAATGCTGCTGCGCAACGAATATCTCTCGCTGGACCCGTACATGCGTGGCCGGATGAGCGATGCGCCGTCGTATGCCGCTCCGGTGCAGATCGGCGCGGTCATGGTTGGCGGCACCGTTGCGCAGGTGATGTCTTCCGACGTGGCTGGCTTCACCGCAGGCGACTGGGTGCAGGCGTTTGGCGGCTGGCAGGAGTATGCGCTATCCGACGGCACCGGCGTGATCAACATGGGAAGGTCGCCTGACCATCCGTCGTGGGCGTTGGGTGTGTTGGGGATGCCGGGCCTGACCGCGTGGGCGGGCCTGACCCAAATTGGCCAGCCGAATCAGGGCGAGACGCTGGTCGTCGCTGGCGCCAGCGGTCCGGTGGGAGCCACGGTGGGTCAGATTGGCAAGATCCTCGGACTGCATGTCGTCGGGATTGCCGGCGGTGCGCAGAAGTGCGCCCATGTGGTTGACACGTTGGGCTTCGACGCGTGCATCGACTATAAGGCAGACGGGTTCCCACGCGCGCTGAAAGCGGCGGCGCCGGACGGCATCGACATCTATTTCGAAAATGTCGGCGGCGCGGTGTTTGATGCGGTGCTTCCACTGTTGAATCCGAAAGCCCGCATCCCGGTGTGCGGCCTGATCTCGCAATACAACGCCACCGCGTTGCCCGATGGCCCAGACCGCATGAACCTGTTGCTTGGCATGATCCTTCGCAAACGAATGACCGTGCGCGGCTTCATCGTCTTCGATGACTTTGGTCACCTGTATCCCGAGTTTGCGAAGCAGATGGCTGAGTGGGTCACAGCTGGACAGGTTCAGTATCGCGAGGAAGTGATTCATGGTTTGGAGCGTGCTCCGGCGGCCTTCGCTGGGCTGCTGAGAGGCGAAGCGTTCGGCAAACGGGTTGTCAAGTTGACCGTGTGACCACGATGGACCTGGCCTTCGACGCCGGTAGGCACACGTTTGCCGGCTGCGGTCACGGCAGGTCCCGAGTAGACTGTGATGAACGCGTAACGCGATGTTGGTCAGCGGCCATCCTCAGAAATTCATTGCTTCCACCTGCGAGCCTCCTATGTGGCACGATCTCGGCCCCGCTGCACCCTTTACGAAACGTCCGCTCACGGCGACAACCGTTGGAGGGCTGAAGCTCGTGATCACCTTTCAGGATGGGCAGTTCGGCGCGTTGTCAGGCGTGTGCAATCACGCGGGCGGCCCGCTGGCTGAGGGCACCATTGATGGTGAGTACGTTGTGTGTCCGTGGCACAACTGGAAATACCATTGCCGTACCGGCAAAGGCGAACCCGGCTTCGAAGCCGATGCGCTCCCTCGCTACGACGTGAAAGTTGAAGACGGGCATTTGAAAGTCAGCGAACGCCCCGTCACGAAGCGAACGCACGGCGACCATCCGCGGCATGCGCTTGCGCGGAAGGTGGAACGTGCTGCCGGTCCGATACGGGTGGTGGGCATCTCGACCACCAACATGGATGTCGCGCATCCCCGTTTCTCCACCAGCGACGCGCTGCTGGACATCGCGATGACCGAAGCAGCATCGCTGGGCGCCGAGACGCAAACGCTCCGCCTCGCGGAATTGTCGTTTCGGGCGTGCGAGGGTTACTACTCCAAGAGTGCCCACGCCTGCACATGGCCGTGCTCCATTACGCAAATGGATCCCGCCGATCAAATGGACCGCGTGTACGAGGCGTTTGTCCACTGGGCCGACGTGGTCATCGTCGCGACACCAATTCGATGGGGGAATGCGAGTTCGCTGTACTACAAAATGGTTGAGCGACTGAACTGCGTGCAAAACCAAGTCACGATTGCCAATCGTTTCCTGATCCGCAACAAGGTGGCATCGTTCATTATCACCGGAGGGCAAGACAATATCCAGCAAGTGGCCGGACAGATGCTGGGCTTCTTCGGCGAAATTGGCTGCGTGTTTCCGCAGTTTCCCTACATTGCGCACTCGCGAGGATGGTCGTCGGAAGACATGGAACGCAATGTGGAAGTCGTGAAGTGTAGCGCGGAACTCCGCGACGGCGCGCGCGCGCTCGCGGCCCGATCAATCGACGCCGCGCAGCTCCAGCTCGACCATCGCGACGCGCCGCACGCCGTCGGACGCGGCGGAAGAAAGGCGCACCATCTCGTGCTGGAAGAGATTGCCGACGACGTCGAGCCGCCGCCGCCGTAGTTCGTCGTGACCGAATGAACCGCGCGCCGTTGGTGTCCGAATGGTGCGTGGGGACCGTCAGGCGTTCGCGAGCGCTCGGCAGGTGGCAAGCGAAGCGCGCAAATATGCCTCCACACAGTCCTGTTGCGCCGCGGCATCGCCGGTGATGTCCGAGCCGGGCAATACCGCGCCGATCCATTCTCGCGTATGCCACGTTCCCCCACCCAACGTGGAGACATCGGGCAGCGGCCCAGTGGGTTGAGGGTTGACGTTCACGTAGAAATACGGCTGGTCGTAATACCCATCACCGCCCACGAGGCCCGCGCCAGTCGAACGGCCAACAGACAGCGAGACAAGTGTCGCAATGTCAAAGTGATGAGGCCAGAGTCGAACGTCGCTGGCATCTGGCGTTTGCTTCGCGACGACCTGCAACACCAGTGCGGCGTTGGAGAACCACTGTGCCAGTTCCTCAAAGGCCATGCGGTTTGTGGTGTCGAACGCAGCACCGGTGTCGACCGCATGCTCGGGAATCGTGTAATGTCGTGCCGTCGTGAACGCGTCGGGGTCCAGTCCTGCGTGTGCCAGCTCGCCGCGGAGCCAGTCGGCGGCCTGCGCCAAGGTCTGCGCGTGGAGGGGCAGTAGTGCCACCGCCACTCCGTTTTGGGTGACAAGCAGCGTGAGGTCTTCGATGCGGATGCCAACGGCAAGCGCTCCTTGTGCCGACGCGACGTCCCGCGAGATGAGGGCGCGAAGCCCACTGTCCCATCCGAGATTTGTGTGTTCGTCGCTCTGCGTTGGTTCAAGGTACGAGATGCCCACCGCCGCGCCCAACTGTACCGCATGATGCACCTGCTGGCGGGCGTCAGACAAATAGATCGCCGCGGTTGCGCGGGTCGCGTGCCATTGGGACAGTTGATCGTTGATCATCAGGGGGCTCTGGCTGGCGTGCAAACGGCGGCGGGCGGCGGACGAGCGACTATCGCCCGGCATTCTTCTACGTAGTCGGCAACTCGACGCAAAGTTCCTTCGCGGCTGAAGGACGCCCCTCGCCGTGTCGCGCCGCTATCGCCAGGCGTGAAGCTCGAGCGACTCCAAGTCATTGGCGTCGCGCCGAACCGTGTACACGCCGCGCTGACCGGCGAAAACAAGTTCAAGCTGCTTCGGCAGCGTTATCGTGGTCACGCGTGCGCCTTGACGATCAAACACGCTCCATTGTCTTGTGGTCGACTGCGCTGCGATGTAGTGGCGCACCCACACGCGTCCGAACGGATCCGTAAATGCTCCGGGCGCCGAGAACGCGGGTTTCGTTTTCGGCACCAGATCGCCGAGATACGGAGCGCGTTCTGCTGCTGCCACGGGGATGGCGGTAAACGGTTGTACGGGTCCCTTCACACGCTGGCCGTTCGGCAAAAGCCATTCCACGTGGTACGGCACGGCGCGAATAATGGCGACCGAACCATCCGGAGCGACAGCAAAGTCATCCTGTGGCGAGTAGTCAACGATGCGCGTTGAGAAACTCATTTCTCGGCCACTCTGGTCTTTTGTCACGGTCCGCTTCATCTGGGCAGGGCGCATGGCTGCCAAGGAATCGGTGCGCGACTGCCCAAATCGCCAACGCAGCAGTGGCACCGTTTCGGTGGGAACGGAGTCGATCATGAATGCACTCTTGAGAAAGTACAGCGCGCCACGTCCATCGCTGCGCAAATCATTCGCCGACGGATGGATGTCCGTAGGCAGAAGTTCCGTTCGTGCGATGGTACCGGCGGAAGTGAGAATCACCACGCGTCGTTGCGCGCGATCAACGATGCACGTGGAATCTGCGCGATATGCGAGCACCGAGCGGGGTTCGGTATACTCGCCAGGCCCCGCGCCTTTGCGGCCGATCGTCCGGACCAACCGCCCATCCCGTCCCAGCAAGTGGACGGCTGGCGTCTGAAGATCGGCGACCAGCACACGTCCGTCGCTCATCTCGAGCACGCTCGAAATCATGTCGAAATCGTGGGTCGAGACCCACGCCGGTGACTGGAACGTGGGGAGCTGTGGCGCCGCGCGCTGTGCGGCGCTGGTCTCGGCCCATGCGTGCGTGCCTAGCAAGCACATGGTGACAATACCAAGCGGGTCCCGGATCTTGAGGGGCAACGGGTCTCCGTGGAGGACGGTCAATCACTGGACGAACGCTCATATGCTAGCCGCTCGCCCGCACATCTCTGAACCTTAAGCGATCGACGACGAAGCGGCAATTTGGGCCGATCCGCGCCGGATTGGTGGTCCGGACCACGTAGCACATGAGAGGAAGACGTGATGGATGGCAGCAACACCGCGAGCTGACGCCCGCGGAGGAAGGGCTGGGCGATCCGTTGCGCGATGCGTTGGTGGATGCCGTGGGTGACGAGTACGAGGTGGTCCGACTGATCGACCGCGGCGGCATGGGGGCGGTGTACCTCGCGCGTGACCGCGCCCTCGAGGCCGAAGCCGCTCTCGGAGGTGGCGCCTTCGGTGCCGCAGGATCTGACCGACGCGGTGATGCGGTGCCTGGAGAAGGAGCCCGCGAAGCGCTTCGCAGATGGTCGCAGCCTGCGCGCGGCACTGGGTGGTGTGGCGTACGACGACGGCACGCTCAGCCACGAGCTGGTCGAGCTGCAGCATCTTGTTGCGAAATTCGTGATTGTGACCGTGTTGAGCGCGACGCTCGCGCTGTGTGCAGCGATCCGTGGTGGAACGCTGCTCACGCTGTCGACGTGGTTCTGGTTGACGCCGCCGCTGGTGTTTCTTGTCTACGGCCATGCTGCTCTCCGAAGCTGCTGATGGCGTGGGCGGTGGATGAGCGACGACTCGCGATTCGCGCTATGGTCCCCAGTGTCCATGCGTTCTATTCGGTGCGCTGGCTGGCTTCACTCGATGGGTTGCCGGTGCTTGCAGCGCTCATGGCCTTTGTGTTGCTGCTGACAAGCATAGCGGTGCTCGGTACGCTGCTTACTCTGCGCGCGGTGAAAGGTTTGGAGCTTGGTTTCCAAGACCGCCACGTGAACAGCTGGATCGGCTCGAGGCCGAAATCGTGCTGCATGAGTTGGAGGTGGGCGATGCAGAGGCGGTGGAACTGCTCGTGAATCAGCGTGATGCACTCGCCCTTTCGCGCGAACGGATGCAGTTGATCGGCTCGCGTCGCGATGACGCCGCCGCACAGCTCGAGACCCTGTGGGCCGATGTGCGTCGCCTGTCCGGCACCACCGAGGCCTCGGCGTCGCGCGAATTGGCAACGAAGATCAGCGGCCTCTGCGCGGCAGTGGAACGCCGCTACCCAGCCCGTCGCACCAGCACAACGTCGCAACGTACAACGGCATCGCGCCTCGGTGTGATCGTCGCCGTGAGTGCGGTCGTGATGGCGCGGCAGGATGCCGCAACGGCCGGCGACGCGCGCGCGTTGCTCGCGCGAGGGCAGCCGGATTCTGCACTGGTGCTGTTGTCCGCCGCCGGCAACTCGGACATGGCACTGACCGCCTTGCGGCGGTACGCGGCGCTGATGCCGACCGATCGGGCGGCGCTGTACTCCCTCGGGCAGTTGGGGGCGATACATGGCGTGGGTCTGGCCGAGGCGGAAGTGGCGTTGCGGACGTACTGGCGACCAAAGGGCAGGGCTCAAGACCTCGGCAGTTGGTTGGAGGCGGCGCGGAACGCGTCGGGGGCTTGTAGGAATCGCGCGCGGAGCCGTTTATTCCGTACGTGCTTCCAGGTCACGTCCCGAGTGGCGTGTTCCCGCATCTGAACGGGGTGTCAATGCAGACGGAGTGGCGTGAGTTTGCCAGTGCCATAGCGGATCGGTACACGGTCACCTCCGAGCTCGGCCGCGGTGGAATGGCCGTGGTCCTGTTGGCTCGTGACGTCAGGCACGATCGCGAACTCGCCCTCAAGCTGTTCCGTTCCGACGTGAGCGCTGCGATGGCGGCGGAGCGTTTCGAGCGGGAGATCGGCGTCGCGGCGCGGCTTAATCATCCGCACATCGTGCCGCTGTTCGATTCTGGTGCGGCGGCGGGATTCCTCTACTATGTCATGCCGTTCGTGCGGGGCGAATCGCTGCGGCAGCGTCTCGATCGCGACGGCCCACTCGACGTGGACCATGCCGTGCACATTGCGATCGAGGTCTGCGGTGCGCTCGACTACGCGCATCGCGCGGGGATCGTGCATCGGGACATCAAGCCGGAGAACATCCTGCTATCGGAAGGGCACGCGCTGGTGGCCGACTTCGGGATCGCGCATGCCATCGATGCATCGGCGGGCAACCGACTCACGACGATCGGTCTCACGTTGGGCACGCCTGCCTACATGTCGCCTGAGCAGGCCGGCGGCGAGGCCGACCTTGATGGACGCTCTGACCAGTACAGCACGGCCTGCGTGATCTTCGAGTTGCTGACGGGCAGGGCGCCATTCGGCGGCCCGACCGCCATGGCGTTCCTTGCGCAGCACCTCACGCAGGAGGCGCCCGCGCTCTCGGCACTGCGTCCGGATGCTCCGGAGCACATCACGTGCGCGCTGCGGCGCGCACTGCAAAAGGACGCCGACAATCGATTCGCGACGACGACCGAACTGGCCAACGCGCTCGCTGCGCCATCCGTCGCCACGGCGCAGGAGGAGCCCGAGAACACCCTCGTGGTGCTCGATTTCCTCAACGTGTCCGGCGACAGCAGCGTGCAGTGGCTTTCCAGCGGAATCGCCGAGACGGTGGGCGTCGATCTCGGTCGCATCGACAGTGTGCGCATGGTACGTCGTGAGCGCCTGGCCCGGGTGCTGGCGGGGCGGTCACAGCCGGTGATGTCCGAGGAAGACGCGCTGGGCGTTGCGCGCGCGCTCAACGCGCGCTGGGTGGTATGGGGTGCGTATCAAGCTGCTGGTGATCGCATCCGCATCACGCCCCGTTTCGGCAATGTGTCGGCGGGTTCGATGCTTTCGTCGACGAAGCTCGACGGGGGCATGGGCGAGATATTTGAGCTGCAGGACCGGCTCGTGGCCGATATTCTGGCCCGGTTGGAAGTGGACGTGTCGGCCGACACGCGCGCCGTCATCGCCAAGCCGGCGACAAAGTCGCTCACTGCCTACGAACTGTTCGCGCGCGCGCGGCAGCTGCACAATCAGTTCACGCCTGCCGCGCTGCTGGAATCGCGCGCCCTGCTGCACGAGGCAATTGAGCGCGATCCAGACTTCGCGCTGGCGCATTCGGGGCTGGGAGCGTCCTACGCCTTTGGATTCATCGGCAGTTCCAACCCGTCTGATCTGGTGAGCGCGCTCGCACACCTCGAACGGGCCACAACGCTGGACGCAGGACTTGGTGAGGCCTACGCCTGGCAAGCCTACGCCCTCATGCGTTCCCAACGCCATGCTGAGGCCGTTGCAGCCGGTGAGCGAGCCGTGGCGCTCGAACCGGACTTCGGGGGCGCGCACTACTTCTTCTCGATCGCGCTCTACAGCCGATCCGAATCCGGCGCCGAACACTGGCCATTGCGCGAGCGTGCGGTTCGCGCACTCTTCAACGCCGTGCGCGTGGAACCTGCCACGCAGTATCCCTACCACGTGCTGGCGGACCTGTATCAGTACAACGGACAGTATGACGAGGCATTCATCGCGGTGCAGCACGCCCTCAACATCGAGGCGGGCACCACACGCAGTGGAAGCGCGTTTATCGGCGCGCTCGTGCTGGATGGCGTCCTTGCCCTTCGGATGGGTGGTCTGGACCGGGCGCAGCACCAGTTGCAGTTGGCCGCTGCGAGATACGCCCCATCCAGTCACCTGTATGCGCAGGTACACGTCGCGATGGCGCATCGGGGCTTGGGCGAAGTGGCACGTCGCCGCGGTGCGTTCGATCAGGCACTGCGCTCTGCACACGAAACGATTCGGATTTGCCAGGAGCATCCGCAAACGGTCGGCACCGGATTCACGCTGGTGCGCGCGCACCTCCTGGCGGCAAAGGCCTCCCGTGGGCTTGGCGTGCCGGGAGAAGCCCGCGCTGCGCTCGCCGAGGCCGAACGCTTGCTCGTGGCACGCACCGGCTACGCCTTCGTGTCTCTGTACGAGGCAAACGAGGGCATTGCCGCGTTCGACTGTGCGTCGGCACATGCCCTCGCCGGTGACGTCGACGGCGCCATGCGCTGGCTCGAGCGCGCATGGAATACCTGCTGGAACGATCACCCGTCCATCTCGGACAACCCCGACTTCGCCCGCATGCACGCGTTCCCCCCGCTGGTCGACTTCATTGCGCGCTGCCGCAATCGCAGCAGGCACCCTGCACCCGGACCGTCTTGCGACGGGAGGCTTTCATGACGAATTCGCAACAGCCGATACTGATCGCCGGGGCCACGGGCGCGCTTGGCGGGCTGGTGGTGCGCAAGCTGCTTACGGCCGGAGTTCCCGTGCGCGCTATCGGCCGCAACAGGGAGAAGCTGTCGGCGCTCGCCGCCGTCGGCGCCGAGATCGTGATAGCAGACCTCCTCGATCGCGCGGCCGTGGCGCGCGCGTGCGAGGGTGTCGCACAGGTCTATTCTACGGTTAACAACGTCATGGGGCGCGGCACCTCGAGCCCGAATCGCGTGGATATCCCCGCGCACGCCTCCCTCTGCGCCGCCGCCCGTGAAGCCGGGGTCCGGCGATTCGTCTTCCTCTCCGGCCGCGACATGACTGCGGACAGTCCGGTGGATTTCTTCCGGGTCAAGCACGCGATCGAAAACGTCGTGCGCGACAGTGGCGTGCCGTTCGTGCTGATCCAGGCCAGCGCGTTCATGGAAACATGGGTGGGCATGCTCATCGATGGCATCCGCAAGAACGGCACGGCCGCGCTCTTCGGTGACGGCCGCACGGTCGGAAACTACATAGCCATCGACGATGTGGCGGAGTTCTCCCTGCGGATTCTCACCCGGCCCGACGTGGTCAACGAAGGCATCGAGATTGGCGGACCTTCCAACGTATCCGGTGAGCAGCTGGTCGCGCTCATCGAGGCGCAGTTGGGAGTGCGCGCCAAGCGGCGCCATGTTCCCAAGGCAGTGCTCTGGGCGGGCGGCTCGCTGGTGCGGCCGTTCAACGAGGTCGCGGCGCGCTTCATGCGCATGGGGTACTACACCGCGACCACGGATGCCCGCTTCACCGACTGGACAACGGCCAGCACGCGTTTTGGCGTGGCGCCGATGAGCATCGAATCGTTTGTGGCGGCGCTGACCTGAGTCGATTCGCTCTGATTGGAGTTCACCGACAGGAACCGCGTGGAGCAGCTGAGGTTGTAGCGCGCGAAGGGGATTAGCGCAGTGCCGCCAACCCATGCTGCTGCGCGATCGCCAGCAGCTTGAGCGCCATGCCGCTCGGACGCGTGGCGCCGCTTTCCCACTTCTCGACGGTGCTCTCGCTGGTATTCAGGTAGCGCGCGAAGACGGGTTGACTCACTTGGAGCGATTGGCGCAAGCGCCGAATTTGTTTCGGTGCGATTGGTGCCGGGGTTGCGATGCATGATTCATCAAACGATCGCATAGTCGCCTTGTTGATCGCGCCCACTTGGTGCAGCGCGTCGGCCGATGCGTGAATCGCCTCGAATGCGTCACTCACGAACTTCGTTTTGCGCGCCATCGCAGATCTCCGTCCAGTGTCTGTTGGTGAGTAACGCGGCGACCGTCACGGCGTCCAAGGACGCATAGATCGCCGCCAGCTTTCGGAACGCGGCCAGCTCTGCGTCGTTGGTCTTCGGACCGCGCCCGAAACATCACGCCCCGCGCTTGCCCGTCACCAGCCGGTAGATGAACAACAGGATCATCGCGCCAACCACACTGGCGATGAACCCCGCCTGCGCCCCCGCGGCGTACCAGCCAAGGGTCTGGCCGAGCCAGGTCCCGATGAAGGCGCCGGCAATGCCGATGAGGATGGTGATGATGACGCCGCCGGGATCCTTGCCCGGCATGAGGAACTTGGCGACGGCACCGACGATGAGGCCGATGATGATGGTGGCGATCAGTCCCATGATGGCGCTCCGGTCCGGGTGTACGGGAAGTGTTTGGAACACGATAGGTAACGTCGCCGCACCGACTGCTGCGAGCAAGCTCGAGTACAACGACCGGCGGGCCACCGAATCGCGGCCAGCGGCCGCACTGCTCGTACATCGCGCGCATCGACGCTTGACGCGTCCGTTGCCGTCGATCGTGATGACGTTCGTCGCCGTCGACGAGAACCATTGCTGATGGAGCAACGGGCGACGAATCGCCATATTCCCTACTACGTTTCCCTGGTCGCTGTTTTCGTCTTACACCCTGTCGATATCATCCGCCATGCGAATCCTGCTCCCCGCACTCGCCCTGTCGCTCCTCCTCGCCGCGCCGCTGCACGCCCAAGCGGGCGCCCGTCGCGCGGCACCCAGCACGCGCGCCATTGCCGAAGTGTCGCTCACGCTGGTCGACACTGCCGCAGAACGCGCCGCCGGTAAGCCCGCGCTCATTCGGATGGACTATGGCCAGCCGCACCTGCGCGGACGTCGCATCAACACCGACAGCCTTGTTCCCATCGGCACCGTGTGGCGCCTCGGCGCCAACGCCGCCACGCTGTTCACCACCGATGTCGACCTGACCATCGCCGGCAAGAGCGTGTCAAAGGGACGCTATGTCGCGCAGGTGCTGCCGACGCGGTCTGGCTGGACGCTGATCCTTCAGGCGGAAACGACGGGAGCCGCGTCGGTGAACGTGACGCCGTACGACGCCACCAAGGATGCGGCGCGCATCGAGCTGCGGCAAAGCACGCTGGTATCGCCAATCGAAAGCCTGTCGATCTGGCTCGTGCCATCGACGGCGCCGGGCGTGCAGCGCGGCGAACTGCGCATAGCGTGGGACACGGTCCTGCTGAGCACCGATTGGGTGGTGCGATAGCCGGGCGTGCCTGGGTCTGGTCAGCGTATCAGCCGCTCTGTTCGACGTGCACGATCAAATACCCGCCGACGCCTCGGTTGGCGCGGTCTTCGGGTTCTTGCAGTGGTCGCCAGACCGGCGTTTCGCCGACCCGGATGGCCTGCGCACGGAGATCATCGCCCAACTGGTTCGCTGCTTCGGCCCGCAGGCTGCGTCGCCGAGCGTGTTGCATATCGAAGACTGGGCGACGCGTGAGAATATTGCAGCACGGCCGACCTCCTCGATTACTCGAGTCGGGGCGAATCTGTATTCGACCGTTCGGCGCATGAGCGCACCGTGCCCATCGACTTTCACCGTCGTCGATTTCTTGACACACCGCTCGTGATGTGTCACAGTGTGTCACATGACCTCAACACGACCGGTTTCAATCCGTGAGCTACACCAACGGACCGGCAGGCTGGTCAGAGAGGCGGCAGTGGCTGTCTATGCCGCAGTGGTAACCGACCGAGGCCGTCCTGTCGCGACGCTCGCGCCGTACGCGGAGCCGGATAAACGTGTGCGTTTTCGTGACCGTGTGCTGCTACCCGCGTTCGACGCACTGACGAAAAGGTTTGTTGGCGATTCCGGTACCGGTATCCGCGACGATCGGGATCGTTTCTAGCCCGCCTTGCATGCCTGCTGCCATGAAACGCCGGTACTTTGACACCGCGTACATCGTCAAATGTTACATCAATGAGAGCGGCAGCGAGCAGGTCCGGTCTGTCGCCGAAGACACCGACGAGCTGATCACGTCCGATTTCGCGAGAGTTGAGTTTGCGGCGGCCGTACACCGCAAGCGACGAGAGAAAGCGTTCACGCGCCGCGAAGCGAATGCGGTGTTGGCGCAATTCGACGCGGATTGTGATGTCGGCATTCGGACGTTCGTTCCGCTGCGACCGGCGGTATTGCACCGCGTACGCGAGGCGTTTGCGACGCTGCCGCCAGCCATCCCGCTTCGTTCCGCTGATGCGATTCACTGTGCGAGCGCCGTTGACATTGGCGTCGACCGGATCCACTCGAATGATCGACACCCGCTCGGCGCGGCGTCGCACTTTCGATTACGCGCTGTCGACGTGACAACCACGATCTGACCCTCACAGCACGGCTTTGGGCGTCCGCGTCACCCGTGAGCGTGTACGTGAGCGTGTACGTGAGCGCCCGCGATGGGCACGCGCCCGGCCGCTCCCATGGATCCCCTCAGGGGAGTGTGGTGTCCATGCGGCGGCTCCACCAGCGCTCTGCCGAGCTGCGCCGTACATTGAGAGGACGATCCATGTCTCTTGCTCCGGCTCCTGGACACCCCCTCCGAACATGACCAACCGCACACTCGCTGCCCTGTCGTCGCTGGCTCTGTTGCCCGCGATGGCGGGCGCACAAGCCACCGCCAAATCCCCCGCGGCTCCACGCAGCGCGCGTACTCCGGCCGTCAAATCGATGCCGATGATGGCCTCGGTCGATCCGGCGCTGTTCAGAGGCCTTCAATACCGGCAGGCCGGACACAGTCGCGGCGGCCGCGCGACCACGGCGACAGGGGTCCCGTCGCAACCGCGCACCTTCTACATGGGCGTTGCCAGCGGTGGTGTGTTTCGCACCACGAACGGTGGCGAAAGCTGGGAGCCGATCACTGACGGCAAGATGCCATTGGGATCCATCGGTTCGATCGCGGTCGCCGAGTCGAATCCCAATGTCATCTACGTGGGCACGGGGTCTGATGGCGTGCGCAGCAACGTCTCCACTGGTCGCGGCGTGTATCGCACGAACGACGGTGGGGCGACGTGGCAGTTCATCGGTCTCTATAACGTTGGTCAAATCGGCGCGGTCCGCATCCATCCCACCAACCCGGACGTCGCGTGGGTTGCGGCCTATGGCGACATCTTCAAGACCAACGTTGATCGCGGAGTCTACAAGACGATCGACGGCGGCAAGTCGTGGCGGAAGACGTTGTACATGAACGACAGCACCGGCGCGATGGATGTTGAGCTGCAGCCGGGCAATCCGAACACGCTGTACGCGTGGATGAATCGCATCGAGCGCAAGCCGAGGTCAATTATTTCCGGCTCTCGCGAAGGCGGTTTCTTCAAGAGCACGGACGGTGGCGAAACGTGGACGAAGGGCGGTGCGGGGCTGCCCAGTGAGTTGATCGGGAAGGGTAACCTGGCGGTGACGAATGCAAACCCACAGCGCATTTACGCGCTCGTCGAGGCGCTCCCGGGCGGCGGACTCTATCGCTCCGACAACGGTGGTGCGAACTGGGCGTTAGTCAACTCGAATCCGGGCTTGGTGCAGCGGCCGTTCTACTACACCACGCTGGGTGCCGACCCGACCAACGCCGACGTGGTGTACGCGGGCGCCGAGGGGTTCTGGAAATCGTCGGATGGTGGGAAGACGATGGTCACGATGCGCACCCCGCATGGCGACAACCACGACATCTGGATCAATCCGAACAACGGCAACACGATGGTGCAGTCGAACGACGGTGGCGCCAACGTGTCGTTCGACGGCGGCAAGACGTGGTCGACGCAGGAGAACCAATCGACGGCCGAGTTTTACGGCGTGACCATCGACAAGAAGTTCCCCTACAACTTGTACGCCGCACAGCAGGACAACTCGACGTACGTGATCAGCAGCGTGAGTGATCCCACGGCAAGTATTCTTCGCGTGGGCCCCGGCTGCGAGACTGGCCCGATTATTCCGCACCCGTCCGAACCGAACATCATCTACGGGTCGTGCAAGGGGCAGTATCAGTACATGAATACCGAAAGCGGCCAGAATCGCAACTACTGGATCGGCGGACAGTCGCTGTACGGCAATGCCGGCAAGGATCTGATTTACCGCATGCAGCGTGTGTCGCCGATGGCGCTCTCGCCGCACGATCCCAGTGTGCTGTACTACGGGTCCCAGTTCTTGCACCGCACGCGCGACAAAGGCGTGACGTGGGAGAAGATTTCGCCAGATCTCACGGCATTCCCGAAGTGCTGCCAGGATGCGAGCGGCACACCGATCACGCGCGACGTGACCGGCGAGGAGTTTTACAGCACGCTGTACGCGATCACCGAATCGCCGCTGGAGCGTGGGGTGATCTGGACCGGTGCGAACGACGGCCCGTTCCATGTCACGCGCGACAATGGCAAGACGTGGAAGAACATCACGCCGAAGGACCTGGAGTGGGGCGGCC
The DNA here is from genome assembly GCA_031421995.1 of Gemmatimonadaceae bacterium. Taxonomy (GTDB): domain Bacteria; phylum Gemmatimonadota; class Gemmatimonadetes; order Gemmatimonadales; family Gemmatimonadaceae; genus Gemmatimonas. The sequence goes on along the minus strand of JANOPS010000182.1, from coordinate 452 downwards.
GCGTGGCGTGGATTGCAGCGTCGCCACATCGCAAGGGCTCGGCGTACTTCGCGGCGTACCGCTATCTGCTGGGCGACTACGCCCCGTACATCTATCGTACCGACGACTACGGCGCGACATGGACTCGCCTTACCGACGGGAAGAACGGTATTCCCGCCGATGCGCCCACACGCGCGATTCGCGAAGATCCGAACCGCGAAGGACTGCTCTACGCGGGCACCGAGTTTGGCATGTACATCTCGTTCGACAACGGTGCGCACTGGCAGTCGTTCCAGTTGAACCTGCCGAATGTGCCGATCAACGACATTCAAGTGCACAAGAAGGATTTGGTGATCGCCACGCAGGGTCGTGCGATATGGATCATTGATAATCTCTCTGCGCTGCATCAAATCGGCCCGCAGTCGTCAACGCAGGCGGTCGCGCTGTACAAGCCGCGCGATGGGTACCGCACC
>JANOPS010000181.1:0-2444 GCA_031421995.1 Gemmatimonadaceae bacterium | reverse complement strand
CGCGCAGTTCAGGCCGATCGAGAGTGGCTTCACGTGGGACATCGATGTCCAGAACGCCTCGGCCGTCTGCCCTGAGAGTGTGCGTCCGCTGGCGTCGGTAATGGTGCCCGAGATCATGACGGGCACGCGAACCTGCTGTGCGTCGAAGTACTGTTCGATCGCGAACAGCGCGGCTTTGGCGTTCAGCGTGTCGAAGATCGTTTCGACCAGCAGAATATCCGCACCACCATCGATCAGTCCGTGGATGGCCACGGTGTACGCGTCGACCAATTGGTCGAAGGTGACGTTGCGGGCGCCGGGATTCTCGACTTCCGGAGATAGCGACGCCGTGCGATTCGTGGGACCGAGCACGCCCGCCACGTACCGGGGGCGCGAAGGGTCTTTCGACTCGAACTCGTCGGCGATGCGGCGGGCAAGCCCCGCGGCCGCTACGTTCATCTCGTAGGCCAGCTCCTCCATGCCATAGTCAGCCATCGAGATGGCATTGGCATTGAAGGTGTTGGTTTCGAGGATATCCGCCCCAGCTTCGAGATACTGGCCATGAATTGCCCCAACGATTTCCGGGCGGGTCATCGCCAAGAGATCGTTGTTGCCCTTCAGGTCGGAAGGCCACTCAGCGAAGCGGGTGCCTCGATAGTCGGACTCGCCAAGGCGATAGGTCTGCAGCATGGTTCCCATCGCGCCGTCGATAAGAAGAATGCGACGCGACAGGAGCTCGGGGAGCAGGGCGAGACGGGACGTGCGGGTATAGTTGGTCGTCATTGCGAGGTAGCTTTTGGCCGTAGACTCTCTTACAAGTTACACATGACGATCACCATAGAGCAGCCGCTACAGAAATCCGACTTTCAGTCACACCCTCGCGCCGCCCTCGTGGCACGGCTGCTGGACCCCGATCAAGTGGTCGTGTTCGACGGAGCCATGGGCACCATGCTCTACGCGCGCGGTGTGTTCATCAATCAGTGCTACGACGAGCTGTCCTTGCGTGCCCCGGACCTGGTACGCGAGATCCACGCCGCGTACGTCAACGCTGGTGCAGAGGTCATTGAGACCAATACGTTCGGGGCGAACCGGGCCAAACTCACCCAGTTCGGACTAGACGGTCAGCTGGCAGCCATCAACAAGAAGGCTGCAGAACTCGCTCGCGAGGCCGCCGGTGAGCAACGATTGGTGGCCGGTGCGGTGGGGCCACTCGGCGTGCGGCTGGAGCCCTATGGCCCAACCAGTCGTGAGGACGCACGCGCCATGTTTCGCGAGCAGATGGCCGCACTGAAGGACGGCGGCGCCGACTGCTTTTTGTTGGAGACGTTTGTGGATCTGGAGGAGATGGAGCAGGCCATCGCCGCGGCGAGGGAAGTCGACGCCGATATTCCGATCATCGCGCAGGCCACCGTTGGGCTGGACTTGCGCACCGCGTACGGCGCCACTCCGGAAGACGTGGCGCGTGCGCTGGATCGATGGGGCGCTGACATTATCGGCTTGAATTGCTCGGTGGGGCCGCAAACCATCTTGGAGGCAATTGAGCGAATGGCAACGGTGACCACACGCAAGCTGTCGGCCCAACCGAATGCCGGTATGCCGCGAGACGTGGGTGGTCGATCCATGTACATGGCCAGCCCTGAGTACATGGCCACGTATGCCCGCCATTTGATTCAGGCCGGCGCGAAGATCGTTGGGGGCTGCTGCGGGACCACGCCCGAGCACATCAAGTCCATGGTGGAAGGCGTGCGACCACTCTCGCCGCGTACACGCGTCCAAGTATCGGTTACGCGAACCGAGGCCAACGCTGCTGCCACGGAGGCACCGGGACGGGTGCCGGTCCCGATGGCGGAACGTTCGCGGTTCGGTGCGAAGCTCGCGGCTGGGAAGTTCGTGACTTCAGTCGAGATTGTGCCCCCTCGTGGGGTAGAGACTGCAAAGTTGGAGCTGGACGCCGCGGCGTTGCATCGGGCAGGCGTGGACGCGATCAACGTCCCCGACGGCCCGCGAGCGCAGAGCCGGATGGGCGCAATCGCCACCAGTTTGGTGATTGAGCGCCACGGAATAGAAGCCGTGACGCATTACTGTTGCCGCGATCGCAACTTGCTGGGGATGCTGAGCGACCTCCTTGGCGCCTCGGCCCTCGGCCTGCGCAACATGCTGCTCATTACGGGCGATCCGCCGAAGATGGGACCGTATCCCGACGCCACCGCCGTGTTTGATATCGACGCAATCGGGCTGACCAATCTCGCATCCAAGCTCAACCGCGGACTGGATCCGGGAGGCAACCCAATCGGTGAGCCGACGCGCTTCGTGATTGGGGTGGGGGTAAATCCGGTGGCCATTGATCCAGCACACGAACTCAAGCGTTTTCATTGGAAGGTGGAGGCGGGTGCCGAGTACGCGATTACGCAGCCTGTCTTTGATCCAGCCCAGTTGGAGACATTCTTGCGCTCCATCGAAGAGGT
>JANOPS010000180.1:0-3708 GCA_031421995.1 Gemmatimonadaceae bacterium | reverse complement strand
ATGCTCTAGTGCCTGCATGACAGGGATCGTCCCCAGCACCCGCGTGTCCTTGTTGACGATGTGAAACACGTCAGCGACGGGCAGCCCAACCGCCTCCGCAGACGTCCAGCCCATCAAGCGTTCGGCCACAGGATTCAAGCGAACGACACGCGCGTTGGCATCGGTGGTGAGCACGGCGTCCCCGATGGAACTCAGCGTGACGGACAGCCGCTCCTCGCTGTCGGCAATCATCGTGTTCGCGACGCGCAGCGCGGCGCTCGTTGCCTCTTGGGACGTCAGCAGGCGTTGCGTTTCGGTGTGCATGAGCGTGCGCTCCTTCTGCCCGCGCCGTTGCCACATGAGATACACCAGCGCCACCGACAACGCGGCCGCGACACCGCTGAAGAGCGCAATACCCACGAAGAGACTTCGCAGGTTTGTTGCGTACTCCTCCTCGCGACGCACGAGCGAGACGTTCTCGTGCTCTGTAAGAGCAAACACCGTCACGCGAATCGAGTCTGTCAGCCGCTTCTCACGTCCGTTGCGATCCGGTGAAAGTACAAGGCCAGCCAGACCTCGTCGTTCTGTCACCAGCGACGTCAGCTCGCTGATCTTGGACTCAACAAGCGGTTGGAGACGTCGCAACAGCTCGACCGATGCACTATCGTGCGCGCGAACACGCAGGTCGACGATGCGATCGGCGATACCATCTCGCACCTTGGCGTACGGTGCGAGATACGTACTGTCGCCGGTCAGCAGATACCCGCGCTGACCAGCCTCGGCATCGATCATGTCGGTCAACAGTCCGTTCGCGTCACGAACCAGGAGGCGATTCTGTTTGCGGTCCTCCGCGGCGTCGGCAACTTGGCGGAGCAACCCGAAGAGCCCTAGCACTGAGACTGCGACCAGCACGAGAAGGCCGGCAATCGCACGAGATACCCACGCCGCTTTGCTCATACGTGATGAGACTCCCGCCACGCACTGCGGCGTGACCAATACGTTCGCGACAGATCAGTGTCGCGTCAGCGGGCGTGCCAGAGGGCTGGAGCTTCACACCGGTTTGGTTGCTGAGCCTACGTTGGTAACCTATATCGTCTCGCGCCGGGATGCGCCCACGCCGCGTGACGCCGTGTTGAAAGCACGCGAGTAGTCGATCTGATCCACCATGCGCACCGCGAGCGCGTGGCCTGTCAGTTGGCTGACGGCAGCGATGACCGCCGTGACGACGCCTTTGGTGACTTCCTCGACTGCCGCGAGGATTTGCGCGTCGCCGAGAGAGTCGGAATGGTGCTCCGGACTCTCGCCACGTTTATCGACGCTGAAACCCGACAGCTGCGGATACCGTGCTTCGGCGCGGTCAACCGCTCGGTCGACCAATGCCACGTAGCGTTCCCCACCCTCCCATGGCAACAGCCCCAGCCGCAGGTCCGAGAAGAGGCGCTCGACAGCATCCAGCAGGTCGCGGGCTGAGCGCGCCTCACGCGTCGTACGGGACCACAAGCGCTGCGCCACCGCTGACGCGTCCGCGGAGCACTCGCTCAGCATGCACGGGCACCGAACATGGGCTCGAAAAGCGTCACGGCGTTGACGGCGCGCATCTGCTGACCGATCTCACCCGTCGCTACGCGATTCCCTCCAAGGCGTTTCGCCGTATAACACGCACAGTCTACCGCCCGAACCACGTCGGCCACCTCGCCTCGAAACCCCGTCATTGGCAGCAGTCCAATACTTGCACCCACAGAGAACGCCATCGTGCTCCACGCGAAGCGGAGGTCTGCGATCTCTGCGCAAATCCGACCGGCGATTCGCTCGGCGTGGAGACGCGTACAATAGGGCAAAAGCACGGCAAACTCATCGCCGCCAAGACGCGCCAGCGTATCGCCCTCGCGCAGCTGACGCGTCATGATGGCGCCTAGCGTCGTCAGGAGCGCATCGCCAGCCGCATGTCCACCACGATCGTTCACCGCCTTAAAGCGATCGAGATCGATGTACAGTACGCTGTGGGTCACGTCATCAGCCCGCGCCGATGGGACAAGCTGTGCCAGACGGCGTTCGAACTCGCGACGGTTTGGTAACCCCGTCAGCACGTCATGTGTTGCGTCATGCTGCAGGCGACGATCGACTCGGCGCCGCTCGCTGTCATCCCGAAACACAAGGACGACGCCGACGGTGGCGCCTTTTCCGTCCTGGAAAGGCGCTGCGGATCCACACAGCGCCAGTTCGATTCCGTCGCGCCGGATCATCACAAGACCATCACCGAAGGATGCCGATCCCAGCGACAGGTCGAGTGCAGCCAAGGCGATGGGCTGTCGGGTGTCTTCAGCCACAAGAGGCACCACAGCGCCGAGCGCTCGGCCAGTTGCCTCGCGGACATCCCATCCTGTGAGACGTTCAGCAGCCACATTGAGATACGTCACGGCTCCGCGGAAGTCGATCATAACGACCGCGTCGCTGAGCGCGCGCAGGGCGGAGCTCATCGGCAACCGCATAGAGTGGATCTTTGCCATAGAAGCGTCTCTGACAGCCATGTGAATGCCGGCAACGCGTGGGCAGCGCGCCGGTCATGCGTGCCGGCTCTTCAGCTATTGAAAGCGCAGCACTCGAAGTACTGCGTGCAGAGTACTGACTGAACGAGGCTCCGGCTATCGCCTAAACGGATGACGCGCCTGCTATCCGGGTGCTATGCAGGCCCTTCGCGGTGATAGTACGCCGAAATCTGCAGTCTCGTGTGCAGCGTGAGCTTTTCCATCACATTCCGAACATGACTTTTCACCGTGTGGGTGGCGATGTTGAGTCGCTGCGCGATCTCTTTGTTGCTCAACCCCTCGCCGATGAGATCGATCACTTCCCGTTCACGCGGTGTAAGTCGCACCTCATCCGAGCCTTTCTCAAGGCCACGATGTACGGTCTCTTTGGCAATTTGCGCGAAGAGCGACTCGGTCATGCGCGCAGGCAATACTTTCGCTCCGGACGCGACCTTGCGAATCGTTTCGACGAAATCCTCGAAGCTCGTGTCCTTGAGCACGAAGCCAGAGACACCAATGTTGACGAATTCCACAATCTCCTCATTCACCGGCAGCAAATCCATGACGATGACTCGTGCGCTCGGCATCGCGTGAATGAGCGCGGAGGCGGCTTCGAGGCTATCTTGATCACGGAGACCGACATCGAGGAGAATGACGTCGGGGTGCTGCTCCACCATCGGCGCGGCGCCGTCGCCGTGAACAGGCACAACGCGGATGTCCGGGAGGCGATCAAGCATGGCCGTGAGGGCCTCGCGTACGAGGCGGTTGTCATCAACGATCGCGACGCGCACAAGAGTGATGGGAATCAACGGCGGCTCCAATGCGCTGGTGGTGATGTTGTGCGGGTAGAATCCACTCCGCCAGTAAACGTGCACGAGAACGAGGTACATCGCAACCGGCGCTCCGGGTGAGCCACAGGTCACGGAAGCTACAGCCGCCGACAATCCCAACAATCTCATACTTTTGGGCGATGGCCTCAACCGCGGCGCTGCCTATAAGGTTTCTGAACCTACTTTGAGCGCAGTTCACCGCTGCGTGACCGCCGAAGTTGCGATTGGTGCCGGCCTTGCCCCTCACCCACGGAAACGCATGTACTCACCGTTCGTTAGCACCTGCTTGCAGCGCCCATGACGGCGGCGCGTGGGCTCCACAAAATCCCGATCACGATTCTCGTGTGCGATGACGACGAGGATGATCGGATGCT
>JANOPS010000179.1:0-3695 GCA_031421995.1 Gemmatimonadaceae bacterium | reverse complement strand
AACCGCAGCACTTCCTCCCTCCACGACTCACCGCCGCGCTATCCGACCTCTTCCGCCCCGTGCGCGATCACTGCGCCGGCGGCGCGCGCATGACGCAAACAGGACTGTCACTCGGCACGCCGCAGTACATGAGTCCCGAGCAAGCGATGGGCGAACGCACCATCGACGCGCGCAGTGACATCTACGCGCTCAGCACGGTGGTGTACGAAATGCTCACCGGCGCACCGCCATTTACGGGCGCGAGTGTGCAAGCGATTGTGGCGCGCGTGTTGTCGAGCGAGGCGGAACCGCCGTCGCGTGTGCGCAGCACCATTCCGCCCAATGTGGAGCAGGCGGTGCTCACGGCACTGGCGAAACTGCCGGCCGATCGACAAGCGAGTGCGGCCGAGTTTGCGGCGGCGCTGGCAACCGTGAGCGGGACGCAGAGCAGCGGCGCGATGACGTCGCAGGCGCGCGGTGCCCAAAAGCGTACTAGGGCAACGCTGCTGGCGGGCGCCGCCGTGCTTGTCGTTACCACCGCCGTGGGTACCTGGATGCTGGCGCAGCGGCGTGGCAACGGCGCATCGGCCACCGATGTCGTGACGCGCTTCGCCATCGAGGGGCGGAGCACCTTGAGCCACCAGAACGGCCTGCTCGCGCTTTCTCCCGATGGCAAAACGTTGGTGATGTGGCGAGCCGCCGCCGGTCGAGAATCGCAGCTGTTCGTGCGCCAACTGGATCAGCTCGAAATGACACCCATTCAGGGGAGCACCAACGGAGTCGATCCAACCTTCTCCCCCGACGGTCGGTGGATCGCGTTCATGATCGGCCGCCAGCTCTTCAAGGTCGCCGCGACCGGTGGGAATCCCATCCGCGTCGCCACGCTGCCGCTGTCGGTGCAGGGCATTACGTGGACGTCGGGCGGCGACATCGTGTTCGGGGTGCAGTCCGATACGTTGTTCGCGGTGAAGGAGACGGGAGGCGTGCCTCGAGTGCTGACAGTCGCTCCGGCGGGCTTCGTGGCGCGGTGGCCCGTGGCGCTGGAGCACTCAGACGTAGTGCTCTTCGCGGCTAACGAACGCGGGGGCGACTCGGTGCGCGTGCTCGCGTTGTCACTCGCTGATGGGAAGGTCACCGACGTGGGAACCGACGCGTACATGGTGGTGGGCATCGCACGCGGTCACCTGGTCTACCTCAATCGCACCGGCGACCTCTTCGCGGCGCCCTTCGATGCGCGCTCCCACACCGTCACGGGCCCCGGCGAACGGGTGGGCGATGGCGTGAAGATGAATCCGAGTGGTTCCGGAATGGGCTGGGCCGTGATGTCACGGTCGGGCGACTTGGTGTACCTCAACGAGAGCAACGCCGGGCTGCTGACGTTTGTCGATACGCAGGGTCGGCTCTCATCGGCGTTACCGGATACGTTGGCCTTCGAACACCCGCGCTTTTCCCCCGACGGCCGCCGTCTGGTGGTCACGGTCAGTGACAGTGCCACGCGTCGCCGCACGCTTCGTCTGCTCGACCGCTCCACCGGATTCTTTTCGCCGCTCGCTGGGCAGGACCCACAGGCGGGACGTGATCGCGCCGAGTGGACTCCCGACGGGCGGGGCATCCTCTTCCGATCGATCACCGACTCATTGCGGAGCGCGATGCTGCGCTCAGCGGATGGGAGCGGTGCCGATACCGTGCTCTTGCGCGCCAGGCGGGTGGTGTACGAAGTGGTCATGGCGCAGGACGGGAAGACGTTGCTTGGCCGCCTCCAGAACGACGCGGAAAGCGGTGCGCAGGGTTTGCTCTGGTGGTCACGCGGTGACAGCGCGCTCCGTTCGTTGCCACACCTGACCACGGAATCCGGGAACTTCACCGCTGCCCGATTCTCCCCCGATGGGCGATGGATCGCCTTCAATGCCGATGCCGGCAGACATGTGTACGTCGCGCCATTCCCAGGCCCCGGTGCACAGGTGCGCATCGACCGCGCGGGCGGCAGCACTCCGGTATGGGCGCGCGATGGCCGGAGCCTCTACTACTTCACGCCAACCGGGCTAGTGGCCACGACGGTCGATCTCGCGGCGGGCGTGAAGGTCGGCAGCACGCGGGAACTGCTCGGCGCCGAGTTCGCGGGGGACGATCCGACGCACGCGTCGTTTGATGTGGGGCCCGATGGCACGGTGGTGTTCGTGCGGCAGACGCGGTTCCCGCGGCTGGTGGTAGTGCGCAACTTCGCGGCGGAAATCGGGCGGGTGCAGAAGTAAGGCAGTATCGCCAGAGGCATTGACTGGAGTCAGATCGCATCCAGCTTTGTTTTCATGCCAGCCAAACCCGTCGAAACCATGGCCATCTCCGAGTTCGAGGCCACCTGCCTGGCGGTTATGAGGCGCGTGCGGGGTACCGGCACCTCCCTTCTGGTTACGAAGCGGGGCGAGCCGGTGGCCGAGATCAACCCGCCGTCGCAGGCGAGCACCGGAGTTCTTGTGTCGCTTGCCGTCATGGTGAGCTGATGGCCGACATTCACTCACGCCTCGCTATCGCGCTCGAAGGCCGCTACCGCATCGACCGCGAACTCGGCCAGGGCGGCATGGCCACCGTGTACCTCGCGCACGACCTCAAGCACGACCGCGATGTCGCGATCAAGCTGCTCAAGCCGGAACTCGCCCAGTCACTCACTGGCGAACGCTTCCTGCGCGAAATCGCCATCACGGCGCGACTCAATCACCCGCACATTCTCGCGCTGTTGGATTCGGGGGCGGACGCGACCGGTGAACTGCTGTACTACGTGATGCCGCTGGCCACCGGGCCGTCACTGCGCGATCGACTCAGCAAAGAGGGTGCGTTGCCGGTTGCCGATGCGCTGCGCATTGCGAGTGATGTCACGGAGGCGCTCGTGCACGCCCACGTGCATGGCGTGGTGCATCGCGACATCAAGCCCGACAACATCCTGCTGTCCGCCGGTCACGCGATTGTGGTCGACTTCGGCATTGCCAAAGCGGTCGACTCGTCGCTCGAGCATGCCACGCTCACGTCGGCCGGTACGTCCATCGGCACGCCGGCGTACATGGCCCCTGAACAGGCCGCCGGCGAAGACACGGTCGATCATCGCGCCGATGTCTACGCGGTCGGCGCGGTGTTGTACGAAATGCTGGCCGGCGCGCCGCCGTTTACCGGCACGTTTCAACAGATTGTGGTCGCCAAGATGGCCACGGACGCGCCGGCGCTGGTCACTCGCGCGTCGTCCGTCTCACCTGCGCTCGCGCGACTCGTGGCGCGCTGTCTCGCGCGCGATCCCGCGCAGCGACCGGCTACGGCCGACGCACTGCTTGCTGCACTGCGCGCGCTGATGCAGCCAAGTGCAAACGCGCTGCAACGTCAGTCACGTACCACGCGCATCGGCGCCGCCGTCGTACTGGCCGTCGTCGCCGGCGTTGGCTTTCTGTTCGTGCGCGACCGACGTGCACGCTGGGTACGCGAGACTGCTATCCCGGACATCGCGCGACTGGTAGAAGCCGACCAGCTCGACTCGGCCTTCGCACTGGCGGAGCGCGCGGAGACGCGTGCGCCGGGAGATTCGCTGCTGCGTGTGGTGTGGGGCGACATTGCGCTCACACAACGCTTCGTGAGCGAGCCCGCCGGCGCGACGGTTACACGTGCCGCGCTTACCGACACGACTCGTTGGATACCTGTCGGCACCACGCCCACTGAGCCGGTACGCATTCCGCGCA
>JANOPS010000178.1:0-2081 GCA_031421995.1 Gemmatimonadaceae bacterium | reverse complement strand
GCTTTGAAGCACCGGTGAATGTGGCGTGGAGCATGCGCAATCGGTCGCCGATGATTCGTGTGCCTGAGCGGCGCGGCGCAGGGACGCGGTTGGAGCTTCGGACGCCGGATCCCAGCGCGAACCCGTATCTTGCGCTGACCGTGATGCTGGCGGCAGGACTGGACGGGTTGGCCACTGAAGCCGATTGGCGCGAGCCCGTCAACACCAACATCTGGGAGATGTCGCATCGTGAACGTCGCCGGCTACGGGTTGATGATTTGCCGCACAATCTGAGTGAAGCGTGCGACGAATTGGAGCGCGACGAGGTGCTGACGGCCGCATTGGGTGAGCACTGCGCACAGCATTTCCTGGCGGCGAAGCGGGCCGAATGGAGTGCGTACAGCCAGCAAGTGACGCCGTGGGAGTTGGAACGCTACCTGGCGCGGTATTAGCGCGATGGCCGAGGATGCGGTGATGGATTGGTATGGCAAGGAGCTGGAGGGCGAGACGTTTGAACGGGTGCAGTTCGCCGATCTCGACGCGACCGAGTCGATCACCAGGGGGATGGTATTCACGGAGTGCACGTTCAAGCGGGTGCAGTTCAACTGCTCCAAGCATCAGGACGGCGCCTTTGTGAACTGCACGTTTCAGAATTGTTCGTTCTTCGACGCGTCGTTCGTGGAATGCAAGTTGTTAGGAGCCAAGTTTGATCGCTGTACGTTCGACTTGATGCGGGTGTCTGGCGGCAATTGGTCGCATGTGGCGCTCGCCACCGCCGACTTACGCAAGGCGCATTTCGAGACCGTGAAAATGCGCGAAGTGGATCTTGCGGGGGCGCGCTGTCAGGGGGCGGTGTTTCGCGACTGTGACTTGACGTCGGCGTGGTTGAGCGGCGCGGTGATGACGACGTGCGATCTACGGGGGAGTGAGTTGGCGGGGATCGAACTGGAGCATGTGGAACTGCGCGGCGCGATCATTTCGGTGGATCAGGCGGTGGTGTTTGCGGAGGCGATGGGGCTGGACGTGCGAACCCTTTAGCCGGTTCCGGCCTCTTACGGTGGTCCCGGCGTTTGCCGACCGACTCGCGTTCTCGGTCGTGCGCTCGTCACTCCTGCGAATTCTCATGAACTTTTACGTGTTCTGATGTTGAATCGATTCATGCGCCGGCGAGTTGTGCTGATCGTGTCGGTCCTTCTGAGCGGCAGCGGTACCGTTCCCAGCGCACTCCCCGCGCAAACACTTTCCGTCGCCTATCGCGAACCCGCCGACGTCTTTGAGATTCTGGACAACGTCAGCAACTGGTGGCCCGGCTATACCGACGACGCGTACCTGGTCTATTGGCGCGATTCGGTTGGGTTTACCGCCGGCGACTCGCTGGCGTTCGCGCAGTATGCCGCACTTCGCCATCGGTACTTCCGCAAGGACGGGCAGGGAAACAGTGCTCCCCGTCGTGACGGAAGCGGTCTCTTTACCGACCGGGCGACGCTCGATGCCGATCCGGTAGGCCACGCGTTCTACCGAAGCGAAACGATGGAGACGGCATTTGCGCACTTGCGTGACGTGGTGAGTGCGAACGATCTTCGCGCGTTGCGACGGTTCTACGCACGCTTCGCTGCGCGAGTGGCACCGCTCACGGAGCAGACGCGTCGACGCACGGAGGCCTCTCGCGCGCTTACGGCGCGCACCTTGGCGTTGGACGGCGTCGCTCCGTACGTCGCGCAGGTTGGCCGCCTGCTTGGCGTACACGACACCGTGTCGCTGTCGGCGTTATACGTGTGGTGGCCAGATTCGACACGCACGCAGGCCACGCCCAACGGTCGTCACGTGATCATGCGCATTCGCCCGACAGCCGACGATACCGTGAACAGCGCGGACGTGGTCATGCACGAGGCAGTGCACGTGATGTCTGCGCTGGCGCTGGAGTCGCAGAAGCAGCAGCTGAGTGGCGCGATCCTCGATCGCTGCACGGTGCCCGGCGGTGTGCGTCGTCTAGTTGTCGTTGAAGAAGGCATTGCGACCGCACTCGGCAATATCGAGTTTCGGCGACGGTTCATGCCGCAACGCTTTGCGTGGTCGCGCCGCTGGTACGGCGACGATTGGGT
>JANOPS010000177.1:0-3522 GCA_031421995.1 Gemmatimonadaceae bacterium | reverse complement strand
GGCGGCTCAAGTTTTGGCGGGTCGGGCGGGAGCAGTGGTGGAGGGGGCGGGTCGAGTTACTAAGCGCGCCGACGCCATCAACCAGGAAGGCGTCGGCGCGTACATCTCTACAGCTTCCAGTTGATACCGATCAGCGGCAGGAGCGCCACCTGCGGCCGCCACTCCACGCTCTTGGTCTTCGTGTTCCACTGCTGCACCGAACGATTCTCACGATTCGTCACGTTCTGAATTTCGAAGTAGGTCGAGAGCCAGGTCCCGCGAATCGCGAAGCGACGATCCATTCGCACATCGAGTCGTGCGTACGCTGGTGTCCGCTCGCTGTTGAGGCGCGCAAGGTCAAACACGAGGCGGTTCTGCGACGCGCTCGCGGCTTGATTGAGCGGCGAGAGCGGACGCCCACTGGAGTAACTCACGCGCGTCGAGAACTCCCACTGCGTACCGCGCTTTGCGCCGACAAGCGCGGTCAGCAGATTGGGCGCGTCATAGCCGCCGGCGCGCCACACGCCATCGAGGGCGCGATGCTCGACGCGCGAGCGCGTGTAACTGAGTTGCCCGTAGGTCGCGCGATTCAGCTTCTTCTGCGCGAAGACCTCAAGCCCACGTGACCGTCCGGTGCCCGCCGATACCATGGGAAAGATCAGCTCCTGCACGCCGATCTGATCGCCGGTGTTTGCCAGTGACAACTGCGCATAGGTCTTGGCGACGGGGTAGTCGCGGTATTGCTTGTCGAACGCCTCGACGCTGAACACGAGGTCGGAGCGCGGCGTCCACCGCGCGGACAACACGCCTTGCTCGGCACGCATCGGCGCCAGGTCCGCGTTCGCCGTCACGTTGACTGAGTACACCAGCGGAACTTGCTGATGATATCGTCCCCAGGTCCCACTGACGGCCAGTGCGTCCGTCAGGCGAACTGTGGCCGAAGCGCGAGGCGAGACGCGAGTATCACTTGACCGCGTGAAGTGATCCACGCGTGCGCTCCCGGTGACATCCACGCGTCCAAACGTGCGGGATAGTTCGACATACCCCGCGCCGATCTGTCCACCGTTGTTCACATCGACCGTGATCGGATCCACTCGGCCTGCAGCGGCGCTGAACGGACTGTTCACGCCGAACGGAGAGCTGAGTACGCTTCCCAAGTTGATGCGCTTGGCACTCACGCCGGCGCTGAGATCGGCGATGCGCGGAAGGGCGAGCTGCACGTCGTACCGAGCGGTGTACTCGTTCTCGCGCGCTTCGTTCAGGAACACGGGGGCCGTCGGGAAGGCATCGTCTCTCACACGGAGACTGTTGGCCGCGCTACTGATACTCAGGCGAAGCGTCCCGACGCCGCGCGTGCCAAGCAGCCGCTGCCACGACGCACCACCGGTCCATCGGTCGCCCACGGCACGCGTGGTTCCTGGCGGATCAGGGTCGTCTGTGTCGCTGGCAAGGCTCTTGAAGTTGATTCGATCGAAGCCGCCCAACCCAACGATCGCGAATTCGTTGCGTGCATTGGCGTGGAGTGCTGTTTTGAACTGAAAGTTCGTGGTGTACGGAATCGCGGTCAGTCCGAGGGCGGGAGCAAGCAGATCCAGAAAGCTTTGCCGCGCCGAGGCGATGAAGGTCGCGCGCGTACCCAGCGGCCCCTCGGCGATGAAACCCGCGCCGGCCGTGCTCATGTCGAACTCCGAGCGCCACCGATCGCTGGTCCCTTCGCGAAGCGAGATATCCAGCACGCTCGACAAACGATTGCCGTACCGGGGCCCGAATCCACCGGCGAGGAAGGTGGCGTCTCGCACGAGTTCATTGTTGATCATGCCGATCGGACCGCCGGTGCTGCCCTGTCCGGCGAAGTGATTGATATTCGGCACCTCGATACCGTCAATCAGCATCAAATTCTCCATGGGGCTCCCGCCGCGCGCGATGATGTCGTTCCGCGTGTCGTTGCCGGTCAGCACGCCCGGCATCGCTTGTACCAAGCGACTCACGTCGCCGACGGCACCGGGTGAGCGGCGAATTTCTTCGTAGGACATGGTGATGCGCGAATTTGGCATTTCTCGAGGCGCATCGCTGGTGGTCGCACCGGCCAGTACACGGACGCTGGACAGCTGCGGCGGCGCGGATTCGAGCGCGATCGCGGTTTGTGTGGGGCGACCCGGATTGACGAGCAAGTCGGTGATCAGCGCCGGCTTGTAGCCAATGCGCACGACGCGAAGGCTGCGCGTGCCCACGGGCACGTTGGCGAGGGTGAAGCGTCCACGCTCGTCGGTAACCGCGCTGAGCGTCGAGCCGACGAGGGCGACCTGCGCATCGGCGACGTATTGGCGTGAGGTGCGATCAACCACCGTGCCACTCAGCGCTCCCACGAGCGTTGTCCGCGGTTGGGTTTGCGCGGGCGTGTTCGGCGCCGGCGGCGTCTGGGCGGGAAGCGAAGGCACAGCGAGGGAAATTCCGGCGAGTGCTGCAAGGGCTATGGTGCCCGTAGCGCTACGGAGACGAGAGAGGTGTAGGTGAATCATGTGTCCTCCAGTGAGAGAGTAAATAAAAAAGAGCAGTGTTACTTCATCGGTACAAAAAAGCGCGCCGTTACCCGTGCCGCAGGCCTGCGAGCGTGTTCTCACCCGCCAGCCGTCCCAATCGCTCAGCGCCGATGTCGTCAAGCATGTTGGAACACACGGCCATTGCGGCGACGCCGTGGATGCCGGTCCAAATCATCATCGCTGCAGACATCACGTCATGGCGACCCGTGAGGCCGGCATCGTGCAGGGCTTGCACGGCGCGGATGAGCACGCCGAACGCTGGGTCTTCTCGGAAGCTCTCCCCGGTTGGCAGGACACCGATGTCCATGCGCTCCAGGAACATCACCCGATACACCGCGGGATGCTGCACCGCGAAGCGCAGATAGGCCTGCCCTTGCGCGATGAGTCGACCGTGCGGATTGGTGGCTTCGCGGTCCGCTGCATCGAGCACGGCGGCGAACTTCGCAAACCATGTGTTCAGCACCGTCTGCAATAAATCGTCGCGGTCACGGAAATGGCGGTACACGGTGGTGGGGGTATAGCCCGTCTCTTCGGCCACCTGTCGCAAGGAGAACCCCGCATACCCGTTCTCCTGCAACAGCCGTTCGGCGACCGTGACCAACTCCTCGCGAAGGCGCACGCGTCCCGCCTCGCGGCGGTCGGCAGATCCTTGGCGGAGCCGATCAGAACGGGTGGTTGGCTTGGCCTTTGGCATACTTGGTGTACTTATGTTAACAGTGTTCCTTTTTCCGTCAAGAGGGCTGCGCCCCCGAACTGTGGCTGGCGGCTTTCGCGTCTCAGCCGCGTACCGCGCGTACCAACGACGGTCGTTCGCCGATGCGTTTACTCCGCGCCTGGCACAATGCGCACGCCCAGCCCGATCGCTTCATAGATGCGTTTCCCGTCCACCCAGAGTGACCCGGTCGCCACCACCAGTCGACTGGACGCTTCGTCGCGGATCTCCGTGATCTCGACGTCCGCGACCACCACGTGATTATCGGGAATCACCTGACCGCGATACTTC
>JANOPS010000176.1:0-9346 GCA_031421995.1 Gemmatimonadaceae bacterium | reverse complement strand
CGACGCCGAGAACGTGGACGTGTTCGGCGCGTGCGCGAACGTGCACTTTCACGGGCACAGCTACACGTGCGACGTGACGGTGGCGGGGCCGGTTGATGAGGAGACCGGCTTCATTGTTGATCTCGGTTTCCTGGATCGCGTCTTGCAGCGCGAAGTGCGAGACCGCTTTGATCACAAGAACATCAACATGGACGTCGCCGAGTTCGCCGACGGGAAACTGATCCCGACGGGCGAGAACTTGTCGCGCTACATCTGCGATCGCGTGCAATTCGCATTGTCCCACACGACGGCGCGCGTGGTGCGGGTGCATCTCGCCGAAGACGCCACCTTGAGAAGCAGCTACGAGGTGGATGCATGAGGCAGCGCTCGCTCGGCAGCACGATCGCCGCGTTCGGCGTAGTCAGCGCGTTCGGTGCGCTTGGTGCGCTTGGTGCATGCGCCGGACGGACGGTTGTCCCGGCGCCAACCGAGGGACATCGCCCAGAGCCGGTTGCGCCCCCGATGACCCCGGTGGCGATGCCGGCCGCGGAGGTGCAGCGCCCACCGTCGCCGCGCGCACTGCTCCAACACGTCGCCGACTCGGCGCTGGGAACACCGATCTGGCGCAACGCCCGATGGGGCCTGTTGATCGTGGACGCGACCACCGGCGACACGCTGGTGTCGCACGACGCAGATAAGCTTTTCGTGCCCGCATCCAATCAAAAATTGCTCACCGGCGCGGTCGCGTTGCAGGTGCTCGGACCGGAGTATCGCTGGCGAACACCAGTCCTGTTGCGAGGGACGCAGCGCGGTGCCGTGTTCACCGGCGACCTTGTGCTTGTTGGGAGCGGCGATCCGAGTGTGAGCGACTCGTTGCGAAGCGGCGACGCACTCTCCGCGTTTGACCCCATCGTCGCGGCGCTACGGGCTCGTGGCATTCAACGAATCACGGGACGCGTGGTGACCGACGGCGATGCCTTTCCCGGCGCGACGTCCGGGTTTGGTTGGGAGATCGATGATCTTGATACGCCCTCGGGGGCCGTTGTCGACGAGTTGCAATTCAACGAGGGGTTGCTGCGGCTTGTGGTGCGCGGAGGGCGCTCGTCGAAAGCGGCGGTGACCGTGTCGCGCACCCCGACCACGCGGTATCCGCCATTGCGCATCGAGGCCAGAACGCGAGCGGCGTCGGACACTGGCGCGCGCATCGAGGTGGCCTATGACTCCACCGCACAGACGCTCGTGGTGACAGGCACTGTTGCCGCCGGAGATAGCGTGCGTGTCTCTACGTCGTACCGGCATCCCAGCGACGCCTATCGCGCTGCAGTCCTTGAGCGTTTGGCGGCTCGTGCGGTACGCGTGGAGGGCCGACTCGTGAAGCCGTCGAAGCCGTCGAAGCCGTCGAAGCCGTCGAAGTCGCGCGCGGGTAGCCGCCCGAGCATGTCGCGAGGTGCCGACACGCTCGTCGTGCTTGAGTCCTCCCCGTTGCGTGACGTGCTGCCGCGTTTAATGAAGCCGTCACAGAATCAAATTGCCGAGCTCCTGTTCCGGACCTCGGGATTGGTTGGCACCGGCAGCGGTCATCCCGACAGCGCTCGTGTGCTGGCCGCCCGCACGCTCATGCAGCTGGGGATTGCATCTGAGCATGTCGCGTATCGCGACGGCAGCGGCCTCTCGCGCCACGACTACGTTACCCCACGGGCCATTCTCCAGGTGCTGGACGCGATGCGTCGTGCGCCGTGGGGTTCGATGTTTCGATTGAGCCTCCCGCTTGCGGGCGTTGATGGCACGATCGCCAATCGCATGAAGAACACGCCGGCTGCCGGTAACGCGAGTGCCAAGACCGGCACGCTTGACAAAACGCGAGCGCTGTCGGGTTACGTGACCAGCGCGGATGGACGCGTTGTCATGTTCTCGATGATCGCGAACAGCTACACTGTGCCGACGCGCGAAGTCGACCGGGTGCAGGACTTGCTGGTCGCCATGATTGCTGGCATGCAGTTCGGACCGGTGTCGGCCGAGCGGCCGCGCTAGTGCTGAGCTATACGGAAGCGCGCGCGGCGTTGCTGGCAACGGCGGCGCCGCTAGGGACCGAACGCGTCGCGCTTGCTGACTCCGCGCTCCGCGCCCTCGCCGAATCCATTGTGAGTCCGGTGGCGCTGCCGCCGTGGAACAATGCGGGGATGGACGGCTACGCGGTCCGTCGCGAGGATGTGTTGCTGGCGACGTCCGATGCTCCCGTCACGATGCGCGTGATCGGCACGATTGCGGCTGGTGCGGACGCCGCGCGACTTCCAACGCTCGGCGTTGGGGAGGCGGCGCGCATCATGACGGGCGCACCGGTTCCGGCGAGTGCGGATGCCGTGGTGCGCATCGAAGACACTGATCGCGGCAGTGACGTCGTCGCCATACGCGATGCGCGCGACACGGCGGGGCGAGGCAACATCCGACCGCGTGGCGAAGACGTCGCGGCGGGCGAATCGTTGTTTGCTGTTGGTGATCGTATTGGGCCATCGCACATCGGCGTGCTGGCAAGTATTGGGTGTGCCGATGTGCCCGTGTTCGTACGGCCGCGCGTGACGGTGTTATGCGGCGGTGACGAGCTGGTGTTGCTTGATCGGTTTGATGAGGTGCGCGCGGGCCGTCGCATTGTGTCTTCGTCCAGCTACGCATTGCCGGCATTGCTGCGTGACGCCGGCGCGGAGGTGACGTTGATGCCGCTGGTGCCCGATACGCTCGAGGACACGGTGCGTGCGATCACGTCGGCGATCGAGGCGGGGTGCGATGTGTTGGTGACCACCGGTGGCGTGTCCGTTGGCGCGTTCGACTATACGCGCGATGCGCTGGTCGCGGTGGGGGGACACGTGGATTTTTGGCGCGCCAAGATTCGACCCGGCGGGCCCATTGGCACCGGTGAGGTGCGTGGGACCCGATGGTTGGGACTGCCGGGCAATCCGGTGTCCACGATGGTCACGGCGACGGTGTTTGCGTGGCCGTTGATCAGAGCGCTTGGTGGCTTTGCGCGCACATCGCTGCGTACGGTGCGCGTGACGATGCGTGATCGTTTCGAGACCCCTGCCCCGCTTACGTACTTCGTGCGAGTCGTATTGGTGGATCGGGAGGATGGTGGCTATGACGCTCGTCTCGCTGGCCCACAAGGGTCGAATCTGCTGCGTACGATGGCCATGGCCGATGCGCTCATGATGGTGCCCGAGGGAACGAATGCCGCCGATGACGGTGACAGGTTCGACGCTGTGGTGCTTCCGTGAGCGGGCGCGTGAAGGGGTGGCTGTGTGTTGTGGGGCGTCACGCGTGAGCAACACTCCGCACACGCCAACTGCCGAACCGTTGGACCACCTACACGGTGCGGCGTTAGACGAAGCATTGGGCAGGAAGTGGGTGTCGGCGATCGAAACCGTCGCGGTGGGCACCCACTCGTTCACGCTGTTCAAGCCCGCCAACGCCGATCATCTGATCAGCGAAGCCGACTACGTGATGGACGAGCGTCTTCCGTACTGGGCAGACCTCTGGCCGTCGGCTCGGGTGTTGGCAGCTACCATGCTCAAGGAAGCAGGCGGCGAGCGACGGTTGCTCGAAATGGGCTGTGGGCTGGGGCTCGCGACGATTGCCGCGATGCACGCGGGCTTTGAGGTGATTGCCAGCGACTACTACGAGGATGCGCTGCATGTGGCGCGGAGCAATGCGGCGCGCAATCTTGGCCGCGAGCCGCGCGTACAGTTGGTGAACTGGCGTGAGTGGCCTGACGATCTCGGCACCTTCGATGTCATCATGGCGGCGGATGTGTTGTATGAGACCGAGTATGCCACGCTGGTGTCGCGCTGCATTGCGCGGGCGCTCGCGCCAGACGGCGTGGCGATCGTCGCCGATCCCGGTCGATTGGCGCTGCCGGCGTTTCGCGACGGGCTGAGCGCCGTGGGGCTCGAGATTGTGGATACGGTGACGGTGCCGTTCGAAGAGGGTGCGGTGAAGCAGCAGGTGCAAATCATGCGGCTGCGGCGGATGCCATCTGATACGGTGACTACGGGTACGGTGACTACGGGACGTTGATCTCGGTCCGCAGCCGGATGTCTTTGGATGAGGCGCCGACCATGATGCGCCACATGCCTGGCTCCACCACCCGTCGCATGTTCGCATCCAGCAGACTGAGTTGTGCACGCGCGATCTGAAATTGCACGACCTGTGAAGCGCCCGGCGCGAGCGTGACACGCGAAAATCCCGCCAGCTCAGTCACGGGCCGCGCGACGCTTGCCAGCACATCGTGCAGGTAGAGCTGCACCACCTCGCTCCCTGCTCGCGCTCCGGTGTTGGTGATCGTTGCGCTCACCGTGAGGGCCGACGAATTGGCACCAGGCTGCACGACGACCTGCAGATCTTTGTAGGAAAATGTGGTGTAGCTCAGGCCATGTCCAAACGGGAACAGCGGCTGCCCAGTGAGATCGAGATAGTCGTCGCCACGCCCGGTGGGTTTGTGGGCATAGTGCAGCGGCACTTGTCCCTCGTGCATCGGGAACGTGAGCGGCAAGCGACCGGCCGGATTGACGCGACCGAACAGCACATCGGCAACGGCGTGCCCGCCCTCCTGGCCCGGGTACCACACGTCGAGCACGGCGTCGACGCGATCCAGCCACGGCATGGTGATCGCGCTCCCACCAACCAGCACGACCACCACCGGTGTGCCGGTGGCGGCAACGCGTCGTATGAGTTGTTCCTGGTTTCCCGGAAGGCCAAGCAGGGCACGATCGCGGAACTCTCCCTCTTCGATGCCCGCTACGATGATGGCGACGTCGCTTGCGCGCGCGAGGGCTACAGCGCGCGCGATTTCTCGTTCTCGCGGGTCGGAGACGCCGGCGTCCCAGCGGAGCTTGAGTCGTGCGTTACCCGTGGCTTCGAAGTATTCCAGTTGGACGCGGTGGCGCGAGCCCGGCGCAAACTGTGCCGGCACCGTGCGCGTGCCAAAGGACGACTTCTGCCAGTTGTCGATGCGGAGTACGTCGTCGACGTAGAGCCGGTAGCCATCATTGCCTTCCACGGCGAGCGTACGCGCGCCGCCGGCTGGTACCGTGAGCGTGCCGGTCCATCGTGCCGAGTACCAATCGTACGGGATGCCGCGACCGGGAGAATTCAGGGTCCAGCCGAAGTCGACTTGCGCATCGAGGCGCGTGAGGCGCGGCGCGCCGCTCATGGTGATGTTGTCCCAGTATTCGCCGTTCAGACCGCGTTGCTGCGCGCCGTCGCGTTCGTTTGACCATGCGCTTGTCGGAATCACCACCGTTGGCGCATACACGCGGGGGACACCGGGCGCGGATCGAACCGCCGTACCGAGTGGGGCGGCCGCGCGAATGCCTTCCAGAATGCTGACGACACGCGCACCCGGCGGTGAGTAGCCACCAACACGCGCCTCCGTGGCGTCTTCGCCAATGACGGCGAGGCGCAACGGTCGCGCACCGCGCGTGGGAGTGGTCAGGGGAAGGCGCGCGCCCGCATTGCGCAGCAAGACGATCGATGCGGCGGCGGCTTCTCGTGCGAGTGCACGATGCGGCACGGAACGCGCGACGGCCGCCGCGCTGTCGGGATTGCCATACGGCGATTCGAACAGTCCCATGACGAACTTGACGCGCAGCACGCGAGCGACCGCGCTATCGATCACTGCTGGTGCGATGCCCGCGCTGCGAAAGGCGGCCAGATACGGGCGGTGCTGTTCGTAGGACGTTTGAAAGATGACGTCGAGTCCCGACTCGAGCGCATGACGTGCCGCGGTGGCGGTTGACGCCTCGGTGTGATGCAGGACCGTGGCGCCACCGGTGGCCGCGGCGTCGGAAATCACAAAACCCGTAAAGCCCCATCCGCGTTTGAGCACGTCCGTGAGCAGCGCGCGGTTTTGCGTAGCAGGAGAGCCATCCACGGAGTTGTAGGCACTCATCACCGATCGTGCGCCGGCATCGCGGAATGCGGTGATGAAGGGGGGATAGTAGCGCTCTTCGAGCAGCCGCGGGCTGAACTCAATGGGATAGCTGTCGCGTCCTCCATCGCCGACGTTTGCGATCAAGTGCTTGGGTGTCGTGACAATCCCCGCCTGCTCAAGCGGCGTGATGTAGGCGCGCGCCATCGCGCCGGTGAGCCACGTATCCTCGCCGTACGTTTCCTCCACGCGTCCCCAGCGCACGTCATTGGCGATGTTAATGACTGGTGAGAGCGACATGCGAATGCCGCGCGTTCGCGTCTCTCGGGCGATCGCGGATGCGACGCGAGCGACGAGTGCGGTATCCCACGTGGCAGCAAGGGCGATGGCTTGCGGAAAGGTGGTGGCGCCCTCGCGAGTGAGCCCGTGGAGCGTTTCTTCGAAGGGCAACAAGGGAATGCCGAGGCGTGTGTCCTGCACAAACCAGCGCTGCAACTCGTTGATGCGCTCGGTGTGCGCGCGCGCCACTGCGGCCGCGGCGATCGTATCACTCCGCGCGGTGTTCGCGCGCATGGCGAGCGGCACGTTGATCTGCAGACCAAACGACCCAGCGCGGTAGTCGTGTGCAGGGTCCTCGCGATCGCCGGGAATCATGAAGAGCTGCCAGAACTTCTCGTCGAGCGACATGCGGGCCAGGAGATCGAGGGCGCGTTCGTCGGCGCGACGCGTCGGATCCCGGTACGGTGCGCTCGAGGGCGGTTTCCCGATGGTGTCGGCAGGGGCCGCCGCAAAGCGCGCCTGGGCGGCGCTGGCGGTTGGCATCGCTGTGAGCGCGGGAGCGAAAACCAAGAGACTGCGGCGGACGGTGACGAAAAGACGACCCATCGGAGAGAGACGTTCGAGGTGAGTGGCAGCCAGCGCTGACGCCAAAGGTACCTGGATGTAGCGCGGCTGCCATGTGGCACCAAGTCGGCACTGTTGAGCCCGCGCAGCGGCACAGATCACGAAAAACTAGCGTGGTGAAATGCGTTTGTGACAGCAACGTCTGGATTTCTGATGTGTTGCGCCGCCAGCGTGACAGTGTGGGAAACGGACGGGCTGAACCGTATTGGCACCATTGTTCCAATAGGAGGATTACAGGTTCGCTGTCTCACCTCCTGCCTGGTCCTCTATGCGCCCGTTCCTTCGCCGCCTGATATCCCTGCCCGGTACTGTCCTTGGGGTGGCCGCGTCGATGTGCCTCGCGTCATCTCAGGTGTGGGCGCAATCAACGCCGACGCGAGCAAACGCCAGCGGACCCAGCGCCTCGGCCCCATACTTCGTGCCCATCGTGCCCTCCATCGAAGGAAGGGTGCGCAATATGGCGATTATGGGCGCCAAGGGCGATACCGTCGAGATCGTGTACGCGAATACCGGCACCGTCCCCACGACGATCGTTGGTTCGCTGCAAGTGCACGTCAGCGAAGACAGCGTCGCGGCGAGCGTCACCTTCGCCGACACCTACACCGTAAAGGCCGGCGCGACGCAGCGTTTCCGCGTGCCAATGCCCAAGCTGGCGAAGGGTCGCTACATGATGCTGGCGGTGGTGGACTACGGCGGAGCGACGATGACGGCGGCGCAGGGGAAGCTGGATATTCGGTAACGCGGTTGGGGGTGGGCGGGAGAGGTCTGAGGCACATGCAGGCGTGGGCTGTGAGGTCTGGGCGGTGAGTGGTGAGCGCCTGCTTGAGGTGTGAGGATTGAGGTGTGAGCCCAGCTCAGGGCTGCGGGATGAGGGCTCAGGCCGATCCTGCCACCGCATTTGCGATGACGGTCGAAAAGCACCATCCCCGCCTCGCGGTCTGGCTGCGGCACCGTCAACATTGTAGGTAGGCGGCTGGGTGCACGGACTCCAATACGTCCGATACGTGCCGCAGCGGCACTCTCCTGCAAATCCCATGAGCGAAACGCTTCCGATTTCTCGTCGCGCCCTGCTGGCAGGTGCCGCGTTGGCCGCGATCCCCGCGACGGCCGCCGATGAGGCGGTCGCGCAACCAGTGCGCCGCACCAGCGCGCCACCGGATCGCGATTGCATCATTGAAGCGTCGTGGGCGCTGGTCACGCTGAACGGAAAGCGACGCTCATGCCTGACGCGTCGGTCCGCGTTCGCGGAGATGAGATTGTTGACATCGTGCAGGGGCGTATGCGCGGGACCGCGCGTCGTGTGATCGCGTCAGGCCAGCTGTTGGTGCCTGGATTTATCTCGGGACATACCCACGTGGCGTCTGGCACGCCGACGCGTGGGATCATTGAGGGTGGCCGGTCCTATCAGCGTCCGCTTGAGTTGCTGGAGCAGCTGAGCGATGAGGACCTCGACGCTGTGACGACGCACAATATGGCCGAGTTGTTGCGATCGGGGTGCACGACGCAGGTGGAGATGAGTCTCAGCTTGCGCCAGATGCAGAGCTACGTGCGCGTTGCGCGTCGCTGGCACGTGCGAGGATTCCCTGGTGGTATGGTGCCGGGCACTGCACGCCTGTTTCCCATCTGGCGTCGGTCAGGAGATCAAGCGCTGTTTGACAGTGTTCCAGAGACGCTCAAGGAAATAGAGGCCAACCTCGCGTACGCACGTTCGGTGAGCGGTGCCGAGGGTGGGCTTATCCGCCCGATGATGACGCCGCACGCGACGGACACGCACACGCCGGAAACGATGCGCGCAATGATCGCTGGTGCCAAAGCGCTGGGGAACGGGATGCACGTGCATCTGGCGCAAGGCGCTGGAGAGGCGCGCGTTACCGAGCGATTGTGGAAGCAAGCGCCGGCCGTGTGGATGGAGGGGCTTGGCGCGTTTGACGGCCCCCTGTTCGCGGCGCACATGACGGGCGCCACATCGGCGGACTGGGAGGTGATGCTTCGACGCGGCGGCGTGTACGCGCACTGTCCGTCGGCAGGCGGTGCTGGTGCGTCGAGTGGTTCGCAGCCGTATCCCGAGGCGTTGACGGCGGGCGTGCTGACGAACATCGGCATTGATACGCATTCCAACGACTACGTCGAGAACCTCAAGCTCGCCGTGATCTGTGGACGAGCGCGCGCGCGGTTGCTGAATGGCGCGAACCGCACGTCGCTCAGGTTGCCCACCATGCGCGACGCAATCGATGGCGCGACGCGCATCGCGGCGGACGGACTACGCCGCAGCGATCTTGGTCGCATTGCGGTTGGCGCGCAGGCAGATCTGTCGACGATCGACGTCAGTGGTTTGCTTGTTAGTGCTGGCGCGACGGGACCTGAGCCCCTGAACAACCTCTTGTACGCCAACGGGCTTTCCGTTCGCCACGTGATGACGCAAGGGCGGTTTCAGCTGTTTGACGGTCGGCTCGTTGTGGACGACGAGGGCGCGGTGCGACAGCGAGGCGGACGCGTGGTGCAGACGATGTGGGCGCAGCTGCGGGCGGAGCGCTGGTTTGAGTAGTG
>JANOPS010000175.1:0-6935 GCA_031421995.1 Gemmatimonadaceae bacterium | reverse complement strand
CTGGGCGCCAGCGATGGTTGAAGCGAGCATCGAAACGAGCGGCAGCAGGAGCAGGGCAGTGACACGACGACGCATCAGGTACTCAGGGTTGAGGTATACAGAGAGCGTAGCACCGGAGACCCCTGTACGTCCAGACGTGGTACGTCCAGACGTGGTACGCGTAGGCCTCGTGTTCTCTGCAATCAGGTATCGATAGGTGTGAATGCCGTCGAAGCGGCGGACGCCCGTTGAACGACGCCTATTGGTCATCGATGCGCGGCACTCCAGTTGCGCTCCTACGACCATCGGGGTCGCCAAAATCGATCCGAGCAACCGAGTGAGTCACACCGGTCTCGATCACGCGGCGCTGTCGTCAGGCGCCAGCGCCGAATTCGACCGATCTGCGCTGACTTTCCGCGTCTGATTGCACGGAGCGGCACAACGCCGTCCCCCGCCATTCCCTTCATCTGGACCACCCTATGCGCATGATTCGAATCATCACGGCGTCCGCGACTCTGCTGGCGCTCTCCATCACCGCCTGCTCATCGGGCGACCTAGCGGCGCCGGAGGACGCGCGGCGTCAACGAGGAGCTGCGTCCGCAGGCGTCGAACGACCGTGGAAGGCAGACTGCACGGTCGATGCACGATTCACCAGCGGCAGCACGCTCACAATCGAAGGAACCTGCCAGATGGCCCACCTGGGGCGCACCACGGTCGTGGCCTATCAAACAGTGTCGGCGGTACCGGGCGGCTTCGCGTACACCAATACGGCCACCTACACCGCCGCGAACGGCGACGAGTTGCGCACGACCGCGGTGGGCATGGCCACCATCACGTCAACCGGGTTATCGCTCGCGGGGATCGAGACCGCTGTCGATGCATTCGGTGTTTCACCTGTGACGGATACGCCTGCGCCTCCGAGGGCAAGAATGACATCGCCACGAGCTTGATCCCGGCACTCGTGGCCGCCGGCATGACCCTGCGCACCAATACTGTCTGCGTACGCCTGCTGCGCACCGGTTCACGTGTGACAGGCGTCGCGTACGTGGATCGCATCACGGGCGAGCGCGGCACGTTCGAGGGTCGGGCCGTAGTGCTTGCTGCCGGCTCGCTCGCCACGCCGCACCTGCTGCTGGCATCGGGCTTGGATCGGGTAAATCCCGCTGGTGACGCCGTGGGCCGATACCTGACGCGCCACTGCAATACGGTGGTCTTCGGCCTCTTCTGGAAGTCACCCAACGCGACGCGTGTGTTCGACAAGCAAGTCATCATCAACGACTTCTATCACGGCGACAACGGCGACGACATTCCGGACGGGCCGCTCGGCAGCCTGCAGCAAATGACGCCGCCGATCGGCATGGTGCGCGCCTCGATACCCGCGGTGCTCGGCGGGCCAGCCGCGATGTTCCTGTCGAGGGCGCTCGGACTGCTGGCCATGGCGGAAGATCAACCGAACCAGGCGAACGGTGTGTACATCGATCCAGACGCGCTTGATCAGTTCGGTCTCCCTCGGCTCACCGTGCGGCACCGATACAGCGCACGAGACCGCGCGGCGAACCGTGCGCTGGCAGCACGCGGCAAGGCCGTGCTCACGGAGGCCGGTGCGTTCGGCACGTGGGTCCATCCGATCAACACATTCTCACATACGCTGGGCACGGTGAGAATGGGGCCCGACGAGTGCACCGCGCCGCTCGATGCCGAGGGTCGCTTCCGGGGCCTGGACAATCTCTTCGTGTCCGATGGTAGCGCGATGCCCCGATCAGCGGGTGTGAACCCGAGTCTCACGATTGCCGCGAACGCGCTGCGCATCGGCGACCTGCTCGCGGCCAGTTCCATCGCGACGGCGCGACCGCGTCGTCGTCGCCTCCCCATTTACGCTTGAGGTCAACATGAACGATCACGTGATGATGTTGTTCACCGCGGCGCTCGTCGGGATCGCCGCCGGCGCGGACGCCGCGATCTGGGGCATGTACAAAGACGCCGTGCACGAGGGCTTCCGATGGTCGCGATTTGCCAGGAGCATCGTGATTGGTGCGGCGGCGGCCGTCGCCATCCAACAGCTCCTCGCGTTGGACGTGCCCCGCCCCGACGCCATGCTGGTGTTGTTCGGCCTCGCGTATGCGGCTGAGCGCGCGCTGGTCGAAACGTGGAAGACGTTTGTTCGTGTGGAGGATCAATCGAAATATGCGATTCCCATGCAGTTCGCGATCGCCGGGGCACCGGTGCAGCGCCGCGCGGTCCGACTGGTGGCGGGTGTGCTGTACGTGGCCGTGCTCGCCGGTGCGGTTGCGCTCGCGAGGCACCTAGTGGGCGAGAACAGCACATGGATGCGGGCGGGAGCGGTCGGATTTTTGGTCGGGCTCGTCATCGCGATTGGTGGTGCGTGGAAGGATGCGCCGATCGAGGGATTTGAACGCCTGAAGTTTTTTCGCAGCCCCGCACTGACCACCGTGTTCGCATTGTTGCTGTTCCCGCTGGCGCCCAGCGTGCTCGTGGCGGCCATCGCGGCGGCCGGTTATGAGCGCGCGACCTCCGAGAACTACAAAACGTTCTTCTTCCCGTCGCGGCCGCGCGGGAAATTTGCGGGAAAGCCGGTGACACATCCGGAGATGCTGCTGCGTCGTCAGCGCTTCGTGCCAGCCTACGTCGCGATTCGTCTGGCGCTGGCGTGGTTCGCCGTCGGCGCATTTAATGCGCCCAATGGATGCGCCTTGAGCGCGCGCGCGTGCGGGCGGACCACGGCGCACGCGTTTGTGCGGGAGCATCCATGAGCACGCGGCAGGCTCCCATACGCATCCTGTTCCTCGGCTGCGGCATGGCGACCCGCATTCACAGTCGGGTCCTGCGCAAGACGCCCGGCGTTGAGCTGACGTACGCCAGCCGCGATGGCACTCGTGCGGAAGCGTTCCGCGCCGAGTTCGGCGGGTTGGCGGCCTGGCGCTCGTACGAGGAGGGACTCGCCGATCCTGAGGTGCAGGTAGCCGTGGTTGCGACGCCGACGTTCACGCATATCGGTCTCGCACTGATGGCGCTCAAGGCCGCTCGTCATGTCATCGTGGAGAAGCCGGCATTTCTGAATGCGGACGACGTCGATGCGGTGCGTGTGGCCGCCGCCATCGCCGGTCGACAGGTGTTCGTCGCCGAGAACTATGTGTACAAGCCGATCGCCAGCATGCTGCGGGAGAGCATTCTCTCGGGCGAACTCGGCGACGTGCGCTTCGTCATGTTGCATGCTGCCAAATGGCAGCCGCCACGCGACTGGCGCGCCGATCCCACCCTCTCGGGTGGTGGAGCGCTGTTCGAAGCGGGCGTGCACTGGATTGCGTTTGCCGCGCACCTCGGGCTCGACGTCGAAGAGGTGCACGGGTACCGCGCCGGCGCGCAGCACGGTGCCGACCTGAGTTCACTCACGGTGTTCCGCTATCGTGGCGGCGCCGTCGGCACCCTCGCGCATTCGTGGGAGCTCCGGGCGCCGTTCGGCGGAGCCCGCTGCTCCCGGGTGCAGGGGACGCGGGGCACGATCACCTTCGAGTCCAACGGATTCGCCAGCCTCAGTACTGGGGCGAGACGTCGAATGCGATTGCACCTGCGCGACACCATCGGCTATCGAACCATGCACGAAGACTTTTTGGGTGTCATTCGCAACGGTGGCGAGCCGTTATACACGCTGGACAGGGCGCAGCAGGATCTGCGATGGCTGGCATCGGCGGACTCGCCCGCGACACGTACCGCAGCCGGGATCTGTGAACAGCTGCTCGACGTCGCGGTATAGCCGCGGTCGTCGAGCAGCGGAGGGCGGGACCGCAAACCCCCCGCCCCTGCAATGTGCTAGCGCTGCACGTTCTCGGCCCGGAACCCCGACCATTCACGCTCAATGTGCTCGGCGTCTTCGGCGGACCGTGGAGTGACGCCCACGACAATGCCACCGGCCTTGAGGTCAGTCTCGTACGTCTTCGCACGCTCCTCCGGTATCCCGGCGCCGATCAACGCGCCCACGAGACCGCCCGCGGCCGCACCCGCACCGAGTCCGACCAAGCCGGCCGCGACCGGACCCGCGAGGACGAGGCCGAGGCCGGGAATCGCCAACGTGCCTGCCAATGCGAGCGCGCCGGCAACGGCGCCGATCGTGCCGCCAACCGTCGCGCCCGTCAAACCGCCTTCTGCAGCCTTGGTACCCAGCTCGGTCGTCTCGGACGTCGAAGAGAAATGCTGCTTTCTCGTGTCATCAGACATGATGACGTTGATCTCGTCCTTGGTGTAGCCGCGCTCAAGTAGCGAGTTGTACGCCCGCTCAACCTCGGCGCGATCACGGAACGAACCCGTGAGCATGGCGCTGGTGGTGCTCTCTGTGTTGGTCGTCATGTTGATGCTCCTCTCAGAAAAGTGCAGATGGTCGACCGGCAGGGCGCCGCACAACCACCATGCAAGCTGCGTCGTAGGGAGGAGCACCAACAATCGGCCGTAAGAGCGACACGGACCACAAGACGTGGGATCTCGGGCTCGACCCGCTGCGCGGGTTTCCGGCCTTCGAAGCGCTCTTCGCTTCCCGCAACTGGCAGCAATCCACTCGCGGAAATCGCGACACGCGGCACGGGCACTTCGAGGACTCCGCTCGCCATCATGAAGCCGCGATAGTCCGGGCCATCGTAGCGGAAGCACAACCGCCCGTCCTTGGTCCAACATCCCAGGAGAAGTCGGCCTTGGCGCCCTGAATTCCCGTGTCAAAAATGTCGTCGCAGTGGTTCAGACCACGCTAGCCTCGGGTTCACGCCGCAGGTGCCGACCTGGTCGGTCTAGCCCCTTCTCGTCCAGACGGATGTGAGGCAGATTCGACCAATCATGCCGACACGCCTGACTACCTACGTGCTCCTCAGCGCCGCCCTCGCTACGCTTGCATCAACAGGCATAGCGGCACAAACCGCTCGTTCCAAAGACGTCGCGCGCGCGTCCGCCACGATCTCGGCACCGCCAATCCTCCGAGACATCCGCGTCTTGGCCTCAGACGCATTTGAAGGGCGATCGCCCGGCACGCGCGGCGAAGACTCAAGCGTCGCGTTTCTGCAGCGCGAATTCCGACGTATCGGCCTCAAGCCGGGCAATCCCGATGGGAGTTATATCCAGGACGTCCCATTGGTCGGCACAACATCGGTCGTGGACGCTCGCGCGACCAGCAACGGGAAGTCCACGACGCTCGGTGCGCTCACCGAGATCGTCGCGTGGTCGTTTCAACCGGACACCATGGTGCGTGTCGCACCCGCTGAGATCGTCTTCGTCGGATACGGCGTGGTGGCGCCAGAGTATCAGTGGGATGACTTCAAGGGCGTCGACGTGCGCGGCAAGGTCGTCGTGATGTTGGTCGGCGATCCGCCCGTTCCGGATTCGCGTGATAGCACGATGCTCGATGCCGCCACGTTCCGCGGCAAGGCGATGACCTACTATGGTCGGTGGACGTACAAGTTCGAAACTGCCGCGGCACGCGGCGCTGCTGCTGTCCTGTTGGTGCATCAAACAGGCCCCGCGGGGTACCCATGGACGACCGTGCAAAGCAACGCGCGCGAAAAACTGGAAATCGCGAACGGTCCCGCCCACAGTGCAGTGGAAGGATGGATTCATCTCGACTACGCCAAGCGCCTGTTTGCCGACGGCGGACACGACTTCCTCGCGCTCGAACGCGCAGCGCGCACGCGGGCGTTCCGCCCGGTCACGCTTGGCAGCACGATGTCGATGGTGGTCCGCAATACCGTGCGACGGATGGCGTCGCGCAATGTTGTCGCGCGCCTCGACGGCTCCGACCCGAAGCTCAAGCAGGAATACGTGGTGCTCTCAGCGCACTGGGACGGCTTCGGGATCGGGCGCCCGATCAATGGCGATTCGATCTACAACGGCGCGCTGGACGACGCGACGGGCGTCGCGTGGCTGTTGGCGCAAGCACGCGCCTTCAAAGCCTTGGCCATCGCGCCGAAACGCACCATCGTCTTTCTTGCCGTCACCGCCGAAGAGGCAGGCTTGCTTGGCTCGCGCTGGTACGGAGCCAATCCACTTTATCCGCTCAACACCACGTTGGCCGACATCAACATGGACGCGATGAACGCCTACGGTCGCACGAAATCGATCGTGAGTCTCGGTGTCGGGCAATCCTCGTTGGAAGACATCCTCGCGCGCGAGGCGAAGAAGGACCAGCGGTTGGTGAAAGCAGATCCCGAGTCAGAGAAGGGCTACTTCTATCGCGCCGACCACTTTGAGTTCGCGCGGCAAGGCGTGCCGGCCCTCTCGTTTCTCTTCCCCGGAACCGACTATCTCGGCAAGCCGTCCGGCTACGAACAGAAGGTGCGAGGCGACTACATCGCCAACGACTACCACAAGCCGACCGACGAGGTCAAGGCCGATTGGGACTTGGCCGGCATCGTTGACGACACGCGACTGACATTTCGTGTGGCGGTCGAGGTCGCGAACGGCGCCGTATGGCCAACGTGGAACGTCGGCTCAGAATTTCGCGCACGCCGAGAGCAGGCGCTCAGCAAAGGACGCTAAGCAGTCGGCGTCAATCCTTTTCGAATCGTTCGCGACTGCGACAGCTGCGGCGTACCGGGCAGATGTCGCACTTCGGCGACCGCGCGCTGCACACCAACGCGCCAAGCTCCATCAGCGCCTGATTGTGCGTCCACGTCTGCTTCCCCGTCCGCGGAAGCAGTTGCTCGGCGATCACCCAGAGTGCCTTGAGCCCCGGCCCGCTCTTCGGTGCCAACGCCGGGGCAAATACGCGATTCAGCACGCGCGCCACATTGGTGTCCACGAGCGCCGCTCGTTTCTCGTATGCAAACGATGCCACCGCGCCCGCGGTGTAGGCCCCAACGCCAGGAAGCTCGCGCAATTGTGCGGGCTCCGCTGGGATGATGCCATCCTGCTCACGAGTGACGTGCCGTGCCAGCTTGTGCAAGTTGCGCGCACGCGCGTAG
>JANOPS010000174.1:0-5971 GCA_031421995.1 Gemmatimonadaceae bacterium | reverse complement strand
CCGGGACCACCGAAGGTGACCGCCGGAACGCCGAGACCGAACTTCGCACGCACGGCGTCAAAGTCCTTTCGAAATGCGGCGAAGTCTGCCTTCACGTTTGCTGGTGCTGTGCTGGAGTCCAGCTTCGTTACAGCTTTGCCCACTTCGGTCCCGAGTGAGGTGAGCGTCGACGTCATTTCGGTGCCCTGCCCTTGCAGCGCGTGCAAGTCCATCAGCACTGCGTTGTACTTCGCGCGCGCCGCATCGGTCATCTGCACCAGTGGATCCATCGCGATCGTGAGTGGCTTGCTGTCCATCGTCTTGCCGTCGATGGTCAGTGCCACCGTGTACGTGCCCGGCATCACCTGCGGACCTTGGTTGCCTCCCCCACCACCGCGGCCGCCGAAGGCGCCCCCGCCACCACCGGGCTGCGCGCATGGGTCGTCCGGCTTGTAGCCAACCTCAGGCAGCGGCACGGGCAGCCCGCTGACGGGACGCGCTCCGCCAGCGCCACCGAAACCCCCGCCACCGCCACCTCGACCACCCGCCGGAGCTGCGGCGCCTGCGCCACCGATGGGCGAAACGCGTTGATCCCAACACACGGTCTGCAATCCCGCCTGATTGCGTGCGTCGGGCACGGCCAGTTCGCGCACCAATGCCCCCTTCCCGTCGGTAATGCGCAGCATGGGCTTCGTGGCCGGCGCCTTCAAATGGAACTGCAACACCGTTTCTGTGGGCGGGTTTTCACCGGTGAAGAACTGATGCCCCCAGAACTCATCGTTGCGATCGTCCTTGGCTTTCCACTGAATCGTCCGGCCGGGCGTGAACATCGCTGCGTCGGCGCGAGCCGCCGTCGAGTACTCCTGAATCGGCTCCAGATGATCGAGAATCCAGATAGCGCGACCGTGCGTGGCCACGAGCATTGCGTTGTCACGCGGATGAATCGTGAGTTCGTCCACGCGCACCGTCGGGAAGTTGGCCTTGATGCGACGCCACGACATCCCGCGGTCAAGCGTCACGAAGATTCCTGTTTCCGTTCCGACGTACAGCACATCGGCGTTGCGCGTGTCTTCCGTGAGCGTGCGAATCACCTCGGTCTGCAAGCCGCTGGTGATGGCTCTGAACGTCGCGCCGAAGTCGGTGCTGACCCAGACATACGGCGCGTAGTCGTTGAGGCGGTAGTTGGCGACGGTGACGTACACCGTACCGGCGTTGAAGCGCGAGGGAACCACCTCGGATACAAAGGCGTGACCCGCCGGAAAACCCGGGATGTTCGCCGTGATATTCTGCCACGACTTGCCACCATCCTTCGACATGCTGACGGTGCCGTCGTCTGTCCCCGTGTAGTACAAGCCCACCTGAATCGGCGACTCGGCCATATTCACAATCGTCGGCCACTGCGAAATGCCGTCGTTGCGCGAAATCCCGATTTCGCTGCCTTTGAGGCCCATCGTGATGATGTCGTCGCGCTTTTCGTTCTTGGTCAGGTCAGGGCTGATCGCCTCCCACGAGTCTCCGCGGTCGGTGCTGCGGAAGACGCGCTGCGCGGCCGCCAAGAGCACGCCAGGATTGTTCGCCGACAACAGCAGCGGGGCATCCCAGTGAAAGCGATACGATTCGCCGGCGGTCGGATTGATGACGTTCTGCGGCGTGGGGCGAATCGACTTTGATTCACCGGTGATCTTGTTGCGTCGGATCATGTTGCCGTCTTGCGATTCGGTATACACGATGCGCGAGTCGCGAAGATCAGGAATAGCGACGAACCCGTCGCCACCCAGGATCTGGAACCAGTCGTAGTTGAAGATGCCACGACCCATGCGCGATGCGCTCGGGCCACACCAGTCGTAGTTGTCCTGCATGCCACCGCACAGATTGAACGGCGTCTCCATGTCGAAGCCCACGTGGTAGAACAATCCCACGGGCAGATTCGGAATGAAGGACCACGTCTTGTTCATGTCGTACGACACCGCCAAACCGCCGTCGTTGCCGATCAGCACGTGGTCGGGGTTTTTGGGATTGATCCAGATGCCGTGCACGTCATCATGCGTGACGAGCGCGGCGTCGGTTTCGAATGTCTTGCCACCGTCGATGGAGAAGTGCAATCCGACCCCGGCCATGTAGACACGATCCGAGTTGGTCGGATCGATCCGCATCTGACTGAAGTACATGGGCCGAGGGTTGGTGCTGGCCGTTTTGGTCCACGTCGCGCCACCATCATTGCTGCGATACACGCCGGTAGTGCCGGCTTGAGCAGCGGCACCTGCTCCGCGACCGCCAGGCGGTGGGCCGCCAGCCGGTGGGCCGCCAGGCGGTGGGCCACCCGCTGGGGGGCCTCCTGCCGGTGTGCTTTCATCCGCGGCTGCAGCACCGCGACCCGCCGCGCCCGACGGCCCCTCAACCGCTGCGTACAACACGTTGGGGTTCGTGCGAAACACGTCGACGGAGATTCGACCTAACGGGCCACCGGGAAAACCACCGCCACTGACGCGGGCCCATGTGTCGCCGGCATCGATCGATTTCCACATACCACTTCCGGGACCGCCCCCATTCATGCAGCACGCGGTACGACGGCGCTGATACGTGGTGGCGAACAAGATGTTCGGATCGCTCAGCGACTGGGAGAGATCGTTGGCCCCGGTGTCATCATCCACCTTGAGCACCTGCTTCCACGTCTTGCCTCCGTCCACCGTCTTGAACAACCCACGATCACCGCCGGCGCCAAAGAGCGGGCCCGTTGCCGCGACGATCACGACATCGTTGTTGCGCGGGTCGATGGTGATGCGATTGATGTGCTTCGAGTTCGGCAGTCCCATGAACGCGAAGGTCTTCCCACCATCCACCGATTTGTAGACACCGCTGCCCCAGGAGGTGCTCTGTCGGTTATTCGATTCGCCCGTGCCGACCCACAGGAGATCGGGATTGGTTTGCGAGACCGCCACATCACCAATCGCGATCAGCCCCTGGTCTTGAAAGAGGGGCGTGAACATCGCGCCATTGCTGGTGGTCTTCCACACGCCGCCGTGGGCGGTGCCCACGTAGTAGATCGCCGGGTTGGCCTCGTAGACGGCGAGATCGGCAACACGTCCCGACATGGTCGCCGGCCCGATCGAGCGGAAATGCAGCTTCTCAAATTCTGTGGCGATGGTGCCGCCAGGACCTCCGGACGATATCGCACGTTGCGCCGAGAGCGCCGTTGAGGTGGCCGCAAGACAAGCGAGGAGAACACGGGAAGGCACGCGAAACGACATCGGAGCTCCGGCAGGCGAAAGGGCACGCGGGGATTGGGACGAACGGTCTGTGGCATACGTTGCACGCGCGAACGGCCGGGCGCGAGGGGGCCGCGCGAATGAGCAACACGGTTCGAGGGCCTACGCTGGGACCTGTGGCGCGGCCCGCTCTTCGAGCGTACCATTCACGGTGAGGTGACGTCGCCAGGTGATAAGCAGGTCATGATTCTTCGCTTGCCGCGCACACCAGTTGGCCTCGACCTCTACTCACCGATCTCGGTCGAGTGGCGAGCGGGAGAGGTTTGGTAACCACACCGTCGCTTCGGCGGCAGGAGCTGGATCCAATGAAATCGCACGCGGCCATTGCGCTTGCTGTTCTATGCGTCGCGGCACTCGCGGCATGCGGTGGCGTCGACTTGGTGGGGCCCGCAAAGGAGGGCTGTACCACAGCACCACTGTTCTCCGTCAGTCCTGTGGAGATGCGCGATATTGAACTCATCACCGTTGTCGGTAGCCTTGGCGCGCCAGGGCATACGCTCCCCACGCCGCAAGCGGGCTTCTATCTTGAAACCGAAGGCGCGGTCGTGCGCGCGCCGTCTGCGATGCAGATCCTGACGATTCGGCGTACCACCTACGTGCGCTCTCCCAACCGCCAAGGGAAACAAGACTACTCGACGAACTTTCAGGTCTGTAAGGACATTGGTGGGTGGTTCGGCCATTTGACGACGCTCTCGGCATCCATCCCCATAACCGGCGGCTGGAAAGAGTGCGAGACCTACAGCACGGCGATCGAAACGGTTGAGAGTTGCACCGCGAAGCTGAAAGGAGTGACGGTCACCGCCGGCCAGGAACTTGGCACGAGCGGGCTCTCAAAAGCACTGGGGCTGATGGGATTGGACTTTGGTGTGACCGACTCGCGAGTCGACAACGGGTTCGTTGCGAACTGGCGCCATTCAGATCCTGTTCGCCAAGCCGTTTGTTCGTGGGATCGTTTTGAGCCGGCCGTTCGCGCCCAACTGTATGCAAAACTCAAGGACCCCAGTCGCACCACGACAGTTGCCGCCGGTGAGCCCCGCTGTGGCACCATGAAGGTGGACGTCGCCAACACCGCCAAAGGCGTCTGGGCGCCGCCGTCAGCCACATCGCGGCTGCAGGGCAACGAAACGGAGTACATCACGCTCGCCAACAACCCGTACCGTCCCGAGGACGAGCTCGCGCTCAGCCTCGGCCCGCAGACGCTTGGTGCCAATGTAGGGCTCGTCGCTCGCGGATCGGCGACGGACCGCGTGAACCGGCCGTTCGAATTTGTGACGGCCGATGGTGCTGTGTATTGCTACGGACCGGACCTTCGACGCCCTGGTGTGAGTTGGCTGTTGTCGATGACGGGTCCCAATGCGCTGAGCGTGAAACGGGTGGACAATTTCACCTCCAGCATCTGCACCGCACCCGCAAGCACGTGGTCGATGGCGGGCGCAACGACGTTCGTCCGCTAACCGAGCGCGGAGCAGCGCGCTACGCGAGCTCAGTTTGTAGTCGACGCAGCAGACGCAGCGTGGCCGCGACACCGTCGGCTTCAGGGAGGACGGTCCCTTCATACTCGATGCCCACCCACGACGAAAACTTGGCGCGCAAGACAATCTGCAGCATGCGCTTGTAGTCGGTTTTCGTCTCGTTGCCGGTAGCATCGAAGTCGTGTGATTTTGCGCTGACCGCTTTCGCAAACGGCATCATGTCCGTCACGCCTTGGTAGCGGTCATACTCGTAGAAGTTGCCGAAGTCCGGCAACGTGCCCATACGGGGATGGTTGACGCGCTTCATGACGCGCGCCAACCAATCGCCATGCGATGACAGGCCGCCATGGTTCTCCACCACCACATTGAGCTGGAGTGGCGCGGCGAACTCCACCAGCTTGCGCAGGCCGTCGGCGGCCAACCGCTCCTGGTCTTCTGGCGTTCCCGTGCTCTGCGCATTCACGCGAATCGTGGCGCACCCCAGCGTCTTCGCCGCATCAAGCCACTTACGATGGTTGTCGACCGCCTGCGCGCGCTTGGCATCGTCCGGGTCGCCCAGCGCCCCTTCCCCATCGATCATGATGAGATGCTGATAGACGCCCTCACCCTTGGCTCGTGCGTTCATCTCGGCGAGGTACGGCGCGTTGGTGGCCTTGTCCTTGAAGAACGAGTTCACGTACTCGATCGCGTCGATCTCGTAGTCCCGACGCGCGACCTTGGCGAAATCGAGATGGTCCATGGTCTTCGCATACAGCGCCTTGTGAAACGACCATTGAGCCAACGAAATGCGAAATGGCGGTGCCATGGCAAGGAGATCCGTGGGGAGTCCGAATGGGAGCGCGGCAACAGTGAGTGCCGAACGAACAACAAAACTCCGACGTTGCACGATGTCCTCGGGGGCAGAAAGTCTGGGGCGAGCGAGTTCTGACCACGCGCGCGTCTCGCCAATCCTGCAGGGTGGCCTGCCATGGCGCAAGCCATTGGCAGGTCCGCATATTTCCACCATGTCTCCTGATCTCGCGTCACGGTTCCTGGAGCGCTCCCAATATTATCTCGGCAAGGAATATCCGGCCAAGATCGGGGTCGCCGTTCGCGCTGTACCCGCCGACAAGCTCTGGTGGCGCGCCAACGCCTCGTCAAACAGTATCGGCAATTTGCTGCTGCACCTCACGGGCAACGTGCAACAGTGGATCGTGACCGGCGTTGGCGGGGCACCGGACGTCCGCGATCGAGACGCGGAGTTTGCTGCAAAAG
>JANOPS010000173.1:0-2832 GCA_031421995.1 Gemmatimonadaceae bacterium | reverse complement strand
TCACGGTCGATGGCGGCATGGTACACGTGGCATCCTATTACGGCGTGCCGGTCGACGCCGTCTTCTCGGCAGGCCGTCACCGCAAGTGGTTGCCGTGGAGCGAGGGAAGCCGGATCATCAAGCGCATGGATATCGACTGCCAACCGTGCACCGTGTACGGGACGGTACCTCGCTGCGCGTGGCACTATCGGTGCAAGGAGATGAATCACTGGCGGACGATCGACTGCGAAGCGGAGTTCCTGGCCAGTGACTGATCGCCGCTGATGCGACGACTGATTTCCACTTTCCTCGCGGTGTCGCTACTCCTCTGCGCTCCGTCCTACGTCGCGTGGTTTCGGCGTCCGTTCGACATCGGTGCGATCGAGTTCGATCCATGGTTTGCACTGTTGCCGGTTCGTTGGCCGGGCCAAGTGGCTCACACGGTGCTGTTCTTCGCGTTGGGTCTCGTGTACGTGATGATCACGCGGCGAAAGGAGCCGCTGCCCCGCTGGTTCATTCCCGCGGTCTGGGCCATCTACTTCGCCGCCGTTCCCTGGATCAGCCCGGACGTGTTCTTCTATCTTTCCAAAGGGTGGATGGAGGCACACTACGGCCTCAATCCGTATGTGGTGACGGTGGTGGACGTACCGGGCTCTGCATCAGATGCGATGTTCATGAGCATGGCGCCGTCGCTCACGTCGCAACTTGGAAACTACGGACCGGTGTTTCAGAAACTGAGTGCGCTCGTCGCGTCGCTCTCGTTTGGCAGTCCTGTTGTCGGACTCGTGCTCTTCAAGACGATCTTCACCGCGGCGCTGTGGGGATGCTACACGCTGGTGCGCCGAATCGCGGGCGCCACCGCGCGAGTCGTCGATGGAATGGATAAGTGGTTTCTCCTGACTCCCAT
This sequence comes from Gemmatimonadaceae bacterium, assembly GCA_031421995.1. Classification (GTDB taxonomy): domain Bacteria; phylum Gemmatimonadota; class Gemmatimonadetes; order Gemmatimonadales; family Gemmatimonadaceae; genus Gemmatimonas. The sequence goes on along the minus strand of JANOPS010000173.1, from coordinate 1,946 downwards.
TCTCCTCTTCAACTTCCTGGCGGCGGCCCACAACGACGTGCTCCTGATGCTCCTGATTCTGTCTGGAGTGTTGGCATTGTTTCGAGGTCACACACTGTGGGCGGGGCTCTTCCTCGGACTCTCGATCAGCTTCAAACTGGCTGGCGTCTTCCTGCTCCCCGTGCTTGCGCTGTACCTGCTGCTTGCGCGCGGGTGGCGACAGGCGACGGGACCGCTCGTCGCGGCGCTGGCAGGGGTTGTGATGGGTGCGAGCGCAGGGATTCTTGTCGATGCGTCTTCATGGAGCTTCTTCACGACGATCGTCGGACATGAGTCGAATCGGTTTCGCAGCAGTATTCACATCCTGGTGTCGCCACTCACGACGGCGATGGGCAACCCGCTCGGACTTGATTCGATGGCCATAGGAAAAATCGTCTTCACTATTGCAGGGGCGTGCCTGCTTTGGCTCAATGCGCGCCGGTACCGCGAGCAGCCGTCCGTCTTCGTCGTGGTGAGCAGTTTCGAGGTGCTCATCCTTGCGCAGTTCCTCGTCATGCCGAGTATGGCGGAGTGGTACGTGCTGTGGCCCATGTGCTTCGCGCTGTGCTGCCCAGGCCTGCCAGCGCGCCAATGGTGTACTCGGCTGTCAGTGCTCTATATGCCACTCGTTGTCTGGCATCTGCAGGGACCGCTGCAGGTGGTCGCATTCGCCCAGTTGACCATCCTCGGATTCCTCGCGGTCGCACACGGTGGGTATTTTGTCCGCAAGTTCCGAACGGAGGTCAACGCGTGAGCCACGCGATGCACGACACACCGACCGTTCCACTGTGTGTAGATCTGGACGGCACACTCGTGCGGTCAGACACCACGTGGGATATGCTGAGCCATTTTCTCCTTCGGTCGCCGTGGTCGGTGTTCCGCGTGTTACGATGGCTGGCGAAGGGTCGGGAGACGCTGAAGGCAGCGCTCTGGCAGACGGCACCGATTGACCTGCGGCATCTTCCCCGCAATGCGGACGTGGTGGAATGGGCTCGACGCGAGAGCGCGCAGCGTCCCGTGTACCTCGTATCCGGTGCGCCGCAGGGGTTGGTGAACGCATGGGTCGCGGCCGATAGCACGTTCGCGGGCGGTATGGGCAGCATTCCCGGTCGCAATCTGACGGCCACGCGAAAGAGTGAGCTGCTTGTCGAGACCTTCGGCGTCGCGGGCTTCGATTATATCGGCAACGCGCGCGATGACCTGCCGGTGTGGAAGTGTGCCAGGCTGGCGTACGCGGTCAACGTGAAGCCGTCGGTCATTGCGCTCGCAGTGAAGGACGGCATTCGTCTGGACGTTGTCTCGCAGGCATCATCCGGCGTGCTCCCGTGGATGCGAGCGCTGCGCGTGCAGCAGTGGATCAAGAATCTCCTGTGTCTGGTACCACTTCTTGCGGCGCACAGGTGGGGCGATCAACACGCGTGGCTTACGGCAGCTCGCGTGTTCGTCACGTTGTGCATGGGGTCATCCATGATCTATCTCTGCAATGACCTCCGTGATCTCGATGCCGATCGGCAGCACCCCGTCAAGCAGTTCAGATCGCTCGCCGCCGGAGCGCTGCCGGTACCGCTGGCCTGGATGTCCATTGCTGTGCTAGCTGCCGGCTGGATGGCAGGCGTGGCGTGGATTGGTGGTGCCGCCGCGTGGCTCATGATCGGACAGGTGCTCGCCAGTCTGTGGTACACGGTGCGAGTCAAGGCGACCCCCATTCTCGACGTCATGTGGCTGGGGCTGCTCTACTGCAATCGCATCGTGATCGGCAGCGCCGCGCTGACCATTACGCCCACGGCGTGGCTGATCGCCTTCGCGTTGTTCTTCTTTGTGGGGTTGGCATGTGCGAAGCGATTCGGTGAATTATCGCACCTGACTGGCGACGACCAACACGCGGTGCCGGGACGCGGGTATTTCGCCAAAGATGCAGACATGATTCG
>JANOPS010000172.1:0-2255 GCA_031421995.1 Gemmatimonadaceae bacterium | reverse complement strand
CGTACCCTTGCATGAGCTCGCGGCCGAGCACGCTGGCCCGCCAGTGTGCGTCTCGCGTGCCCGCACCACCGCTGTTCTCGACAGGAACTGACAGGCCAGCGTACGTGAGCCCGCTGACTGCGGCAAACTCCGCGCGCGCACGGGCGCCCACAAAGTAGGGGTCTGCTCCACCGCGATCAACGAGCAGATCGCGACGAAAACTCCAGAGCGTGCCGATGCCGAGCACGTGGCCCATCTCGTGCAGCGCCACATCATCAAGGGTGCTGTTGGCGATCATCCCTGGAAGATCATCCTCATCGAACTCCATCAAGCCGTACAGCGTGAGGTTTGACACGGTGCTATACGAACACGGGCCAGCTTGCGCGAGCGTTCTCCCAACGCCATCAATGGAACGAATGCGCGCAAAGATGACCACGTCGTTGATCGTCTCATCAATCGCCGGAATCCATGTATCGCAGTAGCCGGCCACTTCGCTGACGCGCATGGTGTGCACATCGCCCACGATCACGCGACGCCACTTTGCCGCGGCTCTGATAAAGGCGTTGCGCTGTTGTGGCGTGCCGCCGTCGCCGATGAAACGCACGTCGATATCAAACGACGACGCCACCACGGACGCGCGGAAGGTGACCGACTTGTCCGGCAGCATCGCGCTGGTTGCGATCAGCGTCTGCTGCGTCGCCGTGCCGAGAGTCCAGTTGCGGACAAAGGCAGTACCAGTCGCTGGATCAGTTGCGACGAGATCGGTCGATACACTGCCTGAGCCGGGTCGTGTCCTGAAAGAAACGGGAACGTCGCCCACCGGATTGCCATACTGGTCGCTCACCCGCACGCCGGGTGGTTCCGCAATCGGTGCATTGCTGACGCCTTGCTGATTGTCGATACCAAGTCTGACGAGCGTCACTGGCGTGCCCGCGACGGCTGTCGCAACAATCGTCGCTTGCAAGGTGTGGGCCACCGTTGCGCGCGCAAAGTGCGGGCCGCTCGTGGTGCCGAGTGTCCAGCTCACCGCACTCGCGATGCCTGCGGCGTTTGTGACGTCTTCCGTTCCGACGATCACACCGGAACCAGAGGCAGCGCTGAACGTCACTGGAACCCCAGCAAGGGCGTTGCCGAAGCTGTCCTCGACGCGCACGCTCGGTGGAGCGGCTACGGCCGTGTTGACGGTGGCACGCTGCGCGTCGGAGCTGAGGCTGACCAGCATCGCCGCCGGTCCAGGTGCCGCTACAGCCGTGAAGGTGATCGGCGCCAGTCCGTCCACCGTCGCCTGCAGCATTTGCACACCGGCAAGCCCACCGAGCGCCCATCCGCCAGACGTTCCCTCGCCGCTGGCTCGTGTTCGCACGGTGTCGTTCACCACGTGTCCCCCGCCTGCGCGGACTTTCCAACGCACCAATACGCCCTCGACAGCACGCCCCTTCGCGTCGGCAATCGTAACCGAAGGCACCGAAGATAGGGTGCTGCCGACAAGAGCCGATACCTGCGTGCTTGCGGTCGGCGTAAACGTGGTTGGCACTTGCGGACCATCACCACTACATGCGCCGAGGAGCGAAAGTGGGACCGCGATCGCGCACGCCGAACGCACGGACCGCGAAAATGCGGCAGACATGGCCTTGGCTCTCGACATGAGGTGACGTCTGAATCACTGAGGCGAACAACAATTGATACTGCTAATGCAACGTACGGTTCCCGGACCGTCGACTCCCTGTGTGATCGCCCTCACACGTTTTTGCACGTAGGCACCGCCGGTCTCATCCCGTCAGCGGATCGGGTGATCTTTCAAACTTTGACTTTACTGCGGGTGACGGCAGCAATAGCGGGCCGTACGCTGATGTGTTCTCCAACTACGCCACGTTTACCGCGGTTGCCCAAGCATTTGAGGACACGGGCGTGCGCGCGTACAAGGGGCAAGCACCCACGTTACAGCCATATAAGGACACGTTACAGGCCGCACTGAGCATCCATTCGGTGGAGGCCCGGCACGCCGCGGAAGTGCGGCGGCTACGCGGGGCGTTTAACGATCTGGAGCCCAACAAGGGATGGATCACGCAGGCGATCACGGATATTCCGGGTACGGCTGCGGTGTACGCGGGCGAAGACAATACCGTACACGGCGATCTCAACGCCACGACCATTACGTCCGTCGCGAGCATCAAGGCGATTACGGAAGCCTTTGATGAGCCGCTCACGATGGCCCAGGTATTGGCTATCGTCGATCCGTTCATTGTCTAGCGTCGCACGCGCGACGTGACGGACGA
>JANOPS010000171.1:0-7643 GCA_031421995.1 Gemmatimonadaceae bacterium | reverse complement strand
AATTGTAGAACATGGAATCCGTTTCGCCCACCCAGCGCGGCGCCACGGCAACGCTGCCGGTCAAGTTGCGCATGTTCTCCGGCGAGAAACGCGCCGCGAGTGCCCAGTTCGCGCGATTCACGATCATGGTCTGGGTCGGCGCGTCGCGGTCAACAGGTCGTTGCGCGTCGGCGATGGAAACGAGCATGGGAAGCGCGGCCGCGGCTGCGAAAAGTCGGGAGGCAATGCGACGGAGACGTTTGGGGAGTGCCATTCGGCGGGTTCGGTGGAGGGGAGGAGCAGGCCGTCATCGATGCGCTGCCAGTTGCGCCTGAGGAAAGGTCAGCGCGTGAATTCTACCGCCGGGACTGGAGGGCCGAATCCGTGCCGGCGAAATTTGTGATCATGCCTGTCGGCTGTCGGGACCGACGTGTGGGTGCACTCCGTCGGCGTCCGTACGGTTTGCCCGTAGATTGCAAAGGCGAAGGCGCCATGCTCAGACCATTTCAACTCTCGGAGCAATTGATGCGAGCAATGCGGATACTCCTCGCCGTCCTGCTGGGAGCGGCAGCGGTTCCGCCCCTCACCGCGCAGCGCGGACTTCCCACGTGGCGCGCCACCGCCGTCTGGCGCATCGACGGGACCGAAAGCGGTGAACCGTTCGCTGACGTGCGCGATTATGTGGTCAGCACAGAGGGAACGCTGTGGCTGCTTGAAGCGAAGGATCAGCTCATTCGGCGCTTCGATGGCAATGGCAAGGCGCTGGCCACCGCGGGGCGGAAGGGCAGCGGGCCGGGCGAGATGCGGCGAGCGAATGGCCTGCTGGTACGGCGCGACGGCAGCGTATGGGTTAACGACCCAGGCAATGGCCGCTTGAGCGAGTTCAGTGCCACCGGCACGTTCACCCGACAGCATCTCGCCGTAACGGGAGGGTATGGCTGGCGATGGAACGGGTGGATGGATCGCAGGACCGGCGACCTGATCGATGAATTCCTGAATGCCGCCGCGAAAGGCGAATCGCAATGGCGGCGATGGACGGCCGCCGGCGCTATCCGCGACACGGTTCCCATGCCTGCGTGCGCAATTGTCCGACTGACTAAAGAGACACGAATTCTGGCCGAGACAAAGGGCAAGGGCAACATGGTCACCACGTATCCGTTCGCCACGGGCGGCGGTTCGACGCCTGATGGCGCGGGCAACGTGTGGTGCGCGTCGCCGGCATCGACTCGCGTGGCGCGCGTGCGCATTGGCGCGCAGGACACTGTATTCCAAACCCGCGTTGAGCTGCCCCGCATCGTAATTGGGAAGTCGGAGCGAGACGAGGAGATTGCGAAAGTAAAGAAGATGATTGCCGAGTACGCGACGAGTGATTTTGACCCTGCGAAGGTGCCAACGCTCAAGTCGGGGATTGACGCACTCACGGTGGACGACGACGGTCGGCTCTGGGTGCGGCACGCACACGTGTACGGCGGTACCACGGTCACCTTCGACGTGCATAATCCAAGCGGCAAACATCTGGCTCGAGTGCTCATTCCGCAGCGACCGGGGCCTACGTGGTTGCCGGTCCGGGCCCGCGGAAACGATGTGTGGATTGCGGTGCGGGATGCGGACGACATTCTCAGCATCGCGCGATATCGGCTGTCCAATCGATAGATTGCTGATCTCTCTCCCACCGGAGCACACCTTGGACACACGCGTCTTCCGCCGCACCCACGAGCTGCTGGCAATAGTGTTCGCGGCCGCCGGCATCGCCTCGTGCGTGAGCAACACGGCTTCCTCGCGGTCGGCGGTCGCGCCGCCAGCGTCCACAGTGCGCGCCGCCACGGTCGATTGGCCGGCAGTCGACGCCGCCATGGGCAGACCCAGCGTGGCCCAGTCGGACGACGTGCACCGATTCAACATGCCGCGCTCCGACCTGCGCGTCACGGTCGACGGCGTGGTGCTGCGACCGTCGTTGGCCTTGGGCAGCTGGCTGGCCATGAAGCCCGTCGCCAACGGCGTGATGGCCATGGGCGACCTGGTACTCACCGACGCTGAAATCAGTCCAGTGCTCTCACGACTGCAAGCCGGCGGCATTGAACAGACCGCGATACATCATCATGTCATTCGCGAGTCGCCGCGCGTGCTCTATGTCCATGTGCACGCCCACGGAGACCCTCTCGTGATTGCGCGCGCCGTGCGCGAGGCCATCGCCCTCACCGCCACGCCGGCCGCAGTCGCGGCACCAGCGACGCCCGCTCCAACCGCCGCATTCGCGCTGGACACCGCGGCCCTCGCCCGCGCACTTGGACATTCAGGTCGCCTCAACGGTGGCGTGTACCAAGTCGCCGTGCCCCGCACCGAAGTCATTCGCGACGGCGGCATGATCATTCCCGCTGTCATGGGACTCGGCACGGCCATCAACTTCCAGCCCACCGGTGACGGCAAGGCCGCCATTACTGGTGACTTCGTGTTGACTGCCGCGGAAGTGAATCCGGTCATTCGCGCGCTGCGCGAGGGTGGCATTGAAGTCACGTCGCTGCACAATCACCTGCTCAACGACGAGCCAAGGTTGTTCTTTATGCACTTCTGGGCCAACGACGACGCGCTGCGGTTGGCGCAGATCCTGCGCGGCGCACTCGCGAAGACGGCGAGCGCCGCCCCCATTGGTCGATAGGACCCTCCGCGCATCGGTTGCCCGCGTCGGTTGATCTGTATGCGCCCGACGCGCCATGGCTTCTGGGCTACGCGGCTTCTGCAGCGGGCGATCAAATAGGGCGCGAGCGAAGCGCGCATTCCGAATTGCGATATAAGCAGCAACGCCCGTTATGCACTCGCGCGCCGAGACGGCCGTGCGGCCGCATCGCGTTCGACCGCGACGCGTTCGGCCAGGTAGACCTTCAAGAGCGACTGGTAGGGGACATCGCGCTGATTCGCGAGCACCTTCAGGTCGTCGAGCAGGCCCTGCGGCAATCGTAGCGAGATCGTTTCGGTGGATGGCTTCAGATTGGGAAAGGCAACGCGTCGTGCGCTGGACCAATCGAAGTACTCCGTCGAATCGGCGGTCGCCCAGAACTCCCGCTCCTCGACTTCGGAGCGGAAGTGTGGAATGGCCTTTAGAGAGGCCTTCGCGCGCGCCTTCGGCTTCGCGCTAGGGCGCGTCGAACGGGACTTTGGCATAGTGCGAACGCTCCTCCGACTCATGGGCCGGGCCGAGATGACACGAACGAGATGCTGTCGAACGGTGACGATGACGGAGAGCAGGCGCGCCCCGTTCGAGAGCCCGAGCAGGTTGTAGCGCCGCTCGCGCGCCGAGTGATTCGCATCCTCGGCCAGCTGCCGAACCACTCTGTCAGCCACGAGTGGTCCTTCTTCTCGCTCTGGGCGCGCATTGACGCGCGTAACGTAGCTCCGCAAACTCCTTACATGCGCTTCCCCACCACGCGTCCACGCCAACGCCGAGTAATCCACTCCGGCGTCACACTCACCGCCATCGCCGGCATCGTAGCACTGTCGGCATGCTCGGACCTGACCGGGATTGACGCCCCCGGGACTCGAGATTTTCGCGGACGCTACACCTCGGGTTTCGAGGCTAGCTCGTTTGTCCCGTGTGAAAAACCAGAGGGCACCGTTGGGTGGTGGACCGGGTTTGAGCTCGCGCAGCAGTCGGCGTCGCTGGATAGTGCACTGCGTGCGCATCGCGACCCACAGGATTTTTTCGCGCGACCACACTCTACCTGGAGGTACGCGCTCGATTGAGTAAGCGCGGTGCCTTTGGACATCTCAACGCGTCGCAGCGGCAGTTGACCGTTCTGACGGTGCGTCGCGTCGCCGCGTGGAGCGAGGACGCATGCCGCTAGCGAGGGTGGAGCCGCGGACTGCAATCAACGTGACGAGTGATCACCGAATCGGGCGAGATAGTGCCAGACCTTCTTGACGTCTTGCGGGTGATGACGTTCCGTGCGCACCGCCACTTCAAGGACGGACGGCGTGAGCCATCCATCGACCGCCAACGTCCGTCCCAGGGCCACGTACTCCGGACCACGATAGCTCGGATGCCGCGCCATCTCGATTACATGAAGGCGGAAGCCCGGGTGCCATTCGAGCGAACACGGCAACGCGAGCGCGAGTGTCTCAATTTCCGTATCGCGGAAGCACGGGTCCAGCACGAGCGCCTCCACGTCGGTGGCAAGGCGAAGGGGGCCGTGCACGTGCGCTTCGATGTAGTCATCAAGGCGGTCCCGCTGATCCGCTGATGCAAGATCGATGAGACGCATTCGAGACGCCGTCCCGAACGCGGACGGTTCGAAGGACGCATCGGGATAACAGAACGTACAGCGCGACGCGATGTCCGGACGCAGCCGTAGATGTGCGGAACCGAAGCGCGGGGCCGCTCCGGTCGCGCGGCGACGGTAGTTCAGCGCGCCCACTTTCGGGCGATCCTTCGCGGAGACGGTGTCGTAAGCGCCGCCGAAAAGCCGAGTCTCCCACAGCCAGCGTTCGCCTCCCGGGTAGGCCGAGAGGCCGCCGTTGCCAGTGCCGGTCTCGAACTGCGAGCGGTACTCGCCATCGTCCGCCAAACAACGAAGCAGGGGAACGCCGAGGTGCAGTCTGGCCGGATGAAAGTTGACCGTTACTCGCAGGGTCGGATCAAGCGCGCCATCGTTGCTGCGCGCCGCTACGTGGGCGAGCGCTTGGTGCTGTGGAGAGCCGGACGGCGGGAACCAGGAGTGGGCGTTCAACTTGACGATCGCGGTTGGATGATCTCTCAGCGGCTTGTCCTACAACCTCAATTGCGTGCGCTAGCGCTGTCGCGTGATCCGACTGGGCTCTGCTGCCAAGCCGCGCCCCACGCTGGCGGTACACGGCTCAACCGGACGCAGCTGCGCGTCGGCATGACGACTCGCACAAAGTAAGACCGCCGCTACTGCGTACAGTATTCGCTGCATTCACCCGTCCTCACGAAGGATTCTTGAACCGCCACGCGTTTCAGTCATCGCGCTGGTCTGTCTATGCCCAACACACGATGCACTTCGAGCGACATCACGTCATCAACGTCCATACGCAGCAACAGTACCCGCGAGCCGACGACATCGAGTATGTAGCTTCGCGGCGGAAGCGTCATCGTCCCCAACCATCGACCCGTATCGGAAAATACATCCACCGCCGCACTGTCCGTGGAAAGCCCCGCAAAGCGGCGGACTAACAGATTGCCGCTGCTCAGTAGCTGGACGTCACTCGCCGCCGGAAGCGAATCAGGTTCAGGGAGCTGCGCGAGCATCTGCGCAAGTTCCTGCGCGCCAATACGCGACCCCTCGCGGCGCCGCAGCTGATCGCGAGCATACGCCCGCTCCGCCGCGGTCGGCGCGCGGCGCGCATGCGTACGAGAGATCACGTGCTCCAGGCGTCCGCGTGACGACCAGAGCTCCACGCGATATTCGGGATTCCGCATAATTGCCACGCGCAGCGGGCTGCCGCCCGCGGTTACAATGGAGCGGGAATAGTGCGGATGACTCAGGAAATATTCGCCAGTTCCCCGCTTGACTCCGTACTGTTCGATGCCCGCTTCGATCCCGAGTGGAAACGCACTGTCAAGTGTTGGCGTCATGATCCACGTGCGACGCAACTGTCGCAAGAGGCCAGGCCCGGGCGAGGTAAACCCTCGCGCAATCATGCGCGATGGACGATTGGTCGCTGTAGCTGGAATGGTGTTGTCGTGCTGACAACTGATCCGCGATCCGTCAGCCTGATAGCGCGAGGAACACTCGGCCCATCGTCCAAGTGCCGCGATCCGCGCGCGGTCGGGACGCTCGTCGCGCACCAGCGTGCCGCGCGCATCGAAAGTCAGCACGCGAAATCCCATGTTCGATGCCACGATCACCGTATCGCCGGCCGCGCGATGCATGGACGATACATCGCGCAACTCGCCCGGACCATCACCGCTTCTGCTCCAGCGGCGTTCGAGTTGTCCGTTGGCACTGTAGGCGCGAATCTCCGCTCGTTCGGTGGTGAGCACCACGCGTCCATCAGACAGCAGACGGGCGCTCGTGATATAGGTGAACGGTTCGCCGCCACTGCGCTCGTCAGTGTACACGACCGTCTCCGGCGCACTATCCAATCGCCAACCGTCGGCCGCCCCCCACTGTGGCCTGCGATTCACGACCATGCTTACGCCCGACGAGTCGGTGACAGTGACGGCGCTATTCGCCTGCTCGGTCGCACATCCATGGAGCGGCAGCAGTGCGACCACAGCGCTGAGCACGGCAGCGGTCGCGCGTCGTGGGCATGTTGGCCTGATCACGAGTACTGCATCCGCTAGCGCTGCCGCGTCGAAGCACCAAACGTAAGAGCGCGCTGGCCAGCTCAGGGATTGGGACACTTCGACTCTGTGCGCAGCCACGTGATGGCCGCTGCTTGCACCGCATCCAAGCCAATAACAGAAGCGCCCTCAACTTGAACATCCGGCGCGATCTGGTGGCCGAACTTCACGCCATTCCGGTCTGCATCGATGGCGGTGGTGACATTCATAATGCTTCCGCCTGGCAGCGGAAACATGGCGTTTGCGGTGGAATAGCCACCAGTCGGTTGTCCGAACGAGCGCGTACGTTGACGGCCGCGAAACGAAATCGCCATGATCTCACCGGAGCTTGCCGTGCGATTGCCGGTGAGCACCGCGACAGGCGCGTTCTCCAAGTCATCCAGGGTCCGATCGGGACGAGGGATGTTGTTGAAGTCGGACGCTGTCCGGGCCGACCATTCGCTTCGCGATGTCGGCGACACGAAATACCCCAGTGCGTTCTCGCCAAGGAACGGCCGGAGGGCGGCCAACATGGGATTCATGTTCCCGCCGGTGTTACCGCGCAGATCGACAATCCATCCGCAGGTGACCTTCGGCTTCGTTGCGCTCAATCGCGAGTGCACCGCCGTGGCGTATCCCGTCATCGCGGTTCGCTCGATGCCCGAGTATCCCTCCATGCGGATGTAGCCGATGTTGTTGTCGACCATACGCACGTCGGGAATGGGATTCGTGGCTCCGCCGCTTCGAATACCGCTGCTCGCGACCGGCGGAAAGAAGCCGCTATGGTTGTCGCCGAGTCGTCGCGCGAGGTATGAAAGAGCCGGATAGACGTCTTCATCACGCAGCGCACCAGCGGCAAGCTCACGGACTTCGGCAATTGCCGGCGTCCAGGATATCGTATCGCGCCAGACCGAGTTGCGTCGAACCACGTCGATGGCCGCATCCAGCAGTTTCTGCGGCGAATCGGCAAGTGGCGCGTTTGGATCGAGCGCGCCGTCGTTCGTGATCTTGAGCCCCTCGACACGCACCGATCCAGTTCCCGTCAACAGCACTCCAAAGACGATGCGCGTGGCCCGCGACGGCACCACCGCAGTGGCCTCAAAGGGGGTCCAGTCATTCGTCCCCTTGAGACCGCGTGACACACCGTTGTCCAACACCAGCATGCCGGTGGATCCATCCACACGCAGCCAGAGCGATGTGAACTTCTCGACGTCCTGCGTTTTCATGCGCCCCGACCACTTGATGCGGCGCATGCGCAACGAACCGGCCGGCATCGACTTTGACAACGACATCGACGTGACGCCGTTGGCGGTCGAGCGCGCGGACAACGCCGCCCCATCGGGATCGTGAATCGTCCCGCTGCTGTCAAAGGTGTACCCGCCCGGCA
>JANOPS010000170.1:0-4934 GCA_031421995.1 Gemmatimonadaceae bacterium | reverse complement strand
GATCTTCAACGCGGTGCCGCAAGAACTGTACTTCACCGTCGACCTGCGCAGCTCCGATCCGGCGTTACTCGATTCACTCGATCGCACCATCACCCGCACCGTTCGCGAGGTCGCCGAGGCGCAAAAAGTTGGGCTTCGCGTGGAGATCGAACAGAAGAGCGGTGCCGGCGGTACCGAGAAGCAGTTAGAAGGCGTGCGTGCGCATCCGTTGGTACAAACCGCCGTCGATATCAATCGCGCGTTAGGGATGAGCCCTGGAATGCCCGGCGCCCAAGAAGCGGTCGCCACCGGTGCCACCGACGCCAATCCGGGCGTCGTGCGCAAAATCCCCAGCATTGCGATTGGTGGGTCGAAGGCGAACGGCGCACATCAGCTTACCGAATACGCGATTGCGTCGAGCGCCCTGCCGTCCACCAAGCTGCTGTATCTGCTCACGGCCACGTTTGCGGATGGCATCAAGACGGTGCCGCCGGCGAAGATTGTGCCGTAGTACGTCACGCTCGGCTCTCGCGACAATTCACTCACCAGCTGCCACGCACTCCCACGTCGCGTGGCAGCAGCTTGGGCGAACCGGCCAGCCGCAGTCCGCCAAAATCGCGCAGATCCACCGTCGCAATCGCCTTCGCACGCACACGCTCGGCCATCGCGGCCACGATGCTGTCCACCAGCCCAAGCTCAAGCGCCTCGTATTGCCGACGCAATTCGCCAGCGCGGCGAAGATCAGGGTCGTCACCGTAGTCGACGGTGAACGCGCCGCTGGCCACGTCCTGCAGAAACGCCTCCGCGACGGCGTTGCCCAGGTGACGTCGCACGAGATAGTCCACCTCGGGGAGGATGGCCCACGGCAGAATCCACGCCGAAGGATCCTGTTCGAACAGCTGCACCAAGACGTCGTGATGCCGGTCGTCCGCGTCTACAAGAGCAATGATCGCCCCGGTGTCGGCGACGATCACTCGTCGCGACCCATTCCGCTGAGCAGAGCTTCGGCCTGCTCAGACAGATCGCCGCGTCCGCTGCGTCCTGCTGCGATGCTCGACGGCCTCACCGGCAGGGGCTGCGAGCGGGCATAAATAGCTACCGCTTCACGAACCATCTCCGCCGCAGGCCGCCCTTGGGACTTGGCCAAGAGCTTGAGGCGCCGATAGTCGGCAGCGTCCAAGTAGACGGTGGTTTTGACTTGATCGTCCATATGGTAACCATATATGTACTAATGCGTCCTGTCAATCTGATTCGCCAGCGCCTTCGCTCCTGACGTTACGCCGAGTCCCTTGCGCGGCGGGGAACCGCGCCGGATACTCGATCTACCCTGATCGAACCTCCTCTCCCGGCGAGAGCCCAGAGTACCTATGCGACGTAACCAGCATGGCGCCCACGCGACTTCACGTCACGCGCCTGCCGCGCCCCGGTCGTCGACGCAGAACCTGAGCGCCGTCGGCGCGATCCTTCTCGGTGCGGCGCCGCTCGTCGTCGGGTTGCTCCGTGCCTGGACCGTTGACGCGGACTACCGTGTGTTCTGGATGGCCGTCGCGGCGTCGCTCTTCACGGTCGGTACCCTTGTCGCGGCCATCGGACGCCGACGCTCACACCGCGCGGTGAAGGTGCAGGCCATCGCGATCGTCATCGTATCCACATTGCTCGCGGCGGCGGCCGGCTACGTGTTTGGCGCGACCGGGTGGTTGAGCGTGTGGGCGCTAGCCCTGGCCTTTGGTGCCTGTCACGCGGCGGCCAGTGTCCTGATAGCCGTCGGGCGTCCACGTACCCACTAGCGGAGCGCGCCGCACAGAGATCGTCGAGGGGCGGAGGACTACGCGGAGGTCTTGATGGGCCGCTCGGCCGTCACCCGGATGGCGTCTTCCTGGTGTGTCTCGCTGCGATCATCGGCCGGCAGGATTCCGGCGTCGTTGAGCACAAGACCGAAGGCATCGGGGATCATCGCCGGCCAACTGAACAGTCCGGTCAGCCGCACCAGCGGGCGGGCGACCCGTCCCGTAGCTGCGTAGCGCCGACGCGCCCACAGCTCGTACATCATCGTGACGAGTCCGCCGGCCACCGCAAAAAACGCCCACGTTGCCAGCGCGTCGATGATCGGCAGATCAATCATCATCCACACCAGGACGCCGTAGCTGAGGACCAATCCCAGGATCCCCATTCCGCGACGCAACGCCGCATTCAGCACCACCGACACGGTCGTCCAGAGCAGGATGCCGAAGAGCACGACGGCCCACATCACGCTGATATGATAGAACGTCACGGTCAGCCGCCGCGCCGACCAGACTTCGCGGACGTGGCTTGCGGTTTGACACGCGGCGCGGCCACTGGCACCGCAGGCTTCCCCGTCGCGACTGGCTTGCCTTTCGCTGGCGACTTCTGACTTGAAAAATCCGGAACGTTCGTACGCTGTTTCTTGGGCATCGTGCCTCCATGAGGTGATCTGGAAACGCGTTGGTCGTGCCTAGTTATAGTCGACGGGGGGAATGCACAAGAGGGTTTTGCTGGGACATGCGGTCTTGACAGAAGTTCCTGGGGAACGTCTGTTTTAACACATGCGCGCCTCCCGTCGGAGTTTTGCGGTCCGCTCCATCTCTGGTGCTGCAGCCGTTGCGGGCCTGCTCGCGGCGTGCGTGCGGCCCGGCGCACACCAGCGGGCGACGCCCGTCGGAGCGCTGCCGTCTGACCTCCGCGGCATGGCTCCGTCCTCTTTCGCGGCGCGCAGTTTGCTCGGTCGTCCCGAGATCCCTTCTGGCGCGCTGTCCATCGACGCGGCCGTTCGGGTTGCGCTCTCGCACAGTGCGGAGGTGCTCGCTGTGCTCGCCGAGTTCGGCGTTCCTGAGGCGGAGCTCTGGCGCGCCAGTCAACCTCAGAGCAGAGGGCCTTCCCGGGCCGCGGATTCCTCAACCGTACCCGCTCGGCACGCGTCGGCCGTTGGCGTTGCCTACAGTATCATCACCGCGCTCAATCCCGCTGTGCGAGCGCGCGTCTTTGATCACGACCTCGCCAGCGCGGAACAACGCGTGGCAGACGCGATCCTGCTCGTTGCTCATGGCGTGCAGCGCGCCTATGTGGACGTGCAGTATGCGCAGGAAGGCGTTGCGATTTTTCCGTTATTGGCCGACACGGTGGTGGCGACCCGGGCAGCACTTGACCACGTACTCGGCGGCGTTCCTTCCGGCAACGCGTGGACCGTGACAAACCGGCTCGGCGATCCGCGGCCGGAGCAATTCGCGTTTGCATCGCTGCAAGCGCTGACCTTGTCGCGTCGGCCAGATGTGGTGGCGATGCGCTATCGCGCCCGTGTGGCATTAAGCGTCTACTACGGCGCAGGCGGGGGCGGAGCCAGGTGGGATCCGTCGATCAGCACCGCGATCGCCTCGTTGCAGCGCGAAGTCGCCGATATCGGCCCGCAGTTCGTCGCGCCTCTGCCGAACGGCATGCTGCTCGACAGCGAAGGCGCCAAGTTGCACATGATCGAGTGTGTCCTTGACTATGATCTCGCGAAGGTCGACGCAACGACCGAGCTTCGAAGCACGTGGGAACGGCACCAGCACGCGCAGCGTCTGGCGCGTGCGCTGCGCTTGTCGGCGCGAACAGAAGGACTGCACTATCTCGACGCCCGACGTCGCTACTGGACCGCGAGAGCGGATCTTGAACGCGCGACTGGCGGGACGCTGCCGTAGGCGCGCCACGTGACAGTCCCACCATGAGCCTTCCCTCCGACGCCGAGCTGAATCAGATCGGCGTACTCAATCGACGGCTGATTGAAGCACGCATCGTTGCACCGTTGCTGAAGGCGTTCGCCGCGGAGTTTGGTGCGGAGCGCGTGCATGAGATCGCGCGCGACGTGATCACCTCGATTGCGCGTCAGCAAGGCGACGAGCTGGCGCAGCACAGCGGGGGCCGCTCGTTGCCGGTACTGCATGGCACGCTTGATCGGTGGACGGCCAACGACGCGCTGACACTGACGGTTCACGAGGTGAGCGACACGGCGCTGTCGTTCGATGTCACCCGCTGCCGATACGCTGAGATGTATCGCGCGCTGGGTATTGAGGAGCTGGGCGCGATTCTCTCGTGCAACCGCGACGGCGCGCTGATTGAGGGGTTTAATCCCGACGTGACGCTGCGGCGCACGCAGACGTTGATGGGCGGGGCGACGCATTGCGACTTTCGCTATGTGCGGCCGACGAATGCGTCGGAGCCAGTGACCGGAGCACTCGGAGAACACCACGCGGACGTGTCGTCGCCGCTGCGCGCTTCATACTCGCTTGCCGATGAGCATGACGCATCTTGAACTGGTGACGCTGATTGTTCGCGACTACGACGCAGCGATCCGCTTCTTCGTTGACGTGCTTGGCTTTGCTCTGGTTGAGGACGCGCCCTCACTCACCAACGATGGCCGTCCGAAGCGGTGGGTGGTGGTGCGCCCGCGCGGTGCGCAAACGGGGTTCGTGTTGGCGCGCGCCGACGGCGACGGGCAGTCGCGCGCCGTGGGGAATCAGGTGGCCGGACGCGTTGGCTTCTTCCTACGTGTGGATGCCTTTGACCAAACGCTCGCGCGATTGCGCGCGGCCGGTGCGGAGATACTTACCGAGCCACGCACCGAGTCGTACGGACGCGTGGTGGTGTTCCGCGACTGCGAGGGCAACAAGTGGGATCTGCTGGGCGCGTAGCCCGCCGCGCGAGCACGGTCGTCGTCACCCGGCGCGCCCTGCAGCACGCCACTCCAGAAGGCCAAGCCCTCCCACGAACACCGCCTCGCCGACCAACTGGCCCAACCCGAACACACTTGCGCTGTTGAACCACACCACGGTGAAGACCGCGCAGCATACTGCCCACGCGACGTTCGCGACCGCAATCACGCGAAGGTAGGGCACGGTCACGCCATGGCTGCGCATCGCGAGCGTGAAGGAGACACAGCTATAGGCGAGATTCGCGATGCC
>JANOPS010000169.1:0-46621 GCA_031421995.1 Gemmatimonadaceae bacterium | reverse complement strand
GCTCGTCGAGGTTGGTGAGGTACCGGAAGGCCGGCAGTTGGAAGAAGGTGTTGAAGTCGTGGACGAGTGTTCGTCCGCCGAATGCCAACACCACCCCACTGTCGATCCTTGCGGCGAGCGCGTCCCGGCGTGCCGCAAACTCTGCCGACGGAATATCGCGCGCTGGTTGTGCCGCTGCGTTGTGGGCGGAGAACATAGCGCCGCACGCGGCAGCGCCGCAGACAGCGCGTACAGATCGTACCATCGGCAACAGCATATCGCGGAGAGGTTGGCGGAGCGTTGGCGGAGCGTTGGCGGAGAAGGGGTGCCCCGTCCCAAAGATACGCGCAGGACACCGCCCCGCCGAGTGTTGTTACGAGCCCTTGTTCAATCGAGCGAGCGCTGCTTCGGCTTCCTCGCGTCCCCACGCTGGGGCCAGTGGCGCCGGTTTATCGGTGGCGAACAACTCCACGGCCTTGCTGATGAGCGCACGCGCCTTGTCGATGCCACCACCCCATTCGGGGGGCGTGTTGGCCAGCGCTTGACCAACGATCAGGTGTACGCGCGGATTCTTCGCGCCGGCGGACAGAGCACGCCCCTGGAGTTCAGCGATCTGTTGTCCGAGTTCCATACCCCGGGATTGGTCAAGCCCAATGAGCAACTCATGTCGATAGCGCTGGTCGGTGATTGGCCGCGTAGACGTTTTCAGCCCCCCGCGCCTCTGCGGGAAACAGTCCGTTCGCTCTCCCCTCCGCGCCTCCGCGCCTCAGTGCGAAAGAATCAGCGCGGAGCCCGTCGTTTGCCGTCGAAGAACTTCAGCATGCCCTCGAAGTTCGGTTCGACCACGTCGCTGTGGTTGCCGCCCGGAACCTCGATGTACACATAGTCCACGCCGTTCGTCTTCATGGCCTCGACCATCGTTCGTGAGCCGCGCACATTCACCGTCGGATCGTTGTCGCCGTGCACCACGAAGGCAGGGATGTGCTTGATCAGCGGCATCGTCGATGGCGCGCCTTGGCCTGCGAACATGCCGATCGCCGCCCACATGGTGGGATACTTGGCCGCCACCTTCCACGTGCCGATCGCGCCCATGGAATGTCCCATCAGGTAGATGCGGTCGGCGTCGATGTTGTACATCGCCCGCACCTGCGCGAGCGCTTGCATCACGTCCAACTCACTCATGTCGCTATTGCGGCGTGCGACGGGATCTGCTGGCGGCGAAGCCACGCCCGAGCCATACCCACCGTCAACGCGGAAACCCAACGGCGAGACGACGATATACCCGTGCTGCTCCGCCAGCTCCGGCAGCTTCTTGCCATACGCGTCAAAGAATGTGTCTTCTGTCGAGCCCAGTCCGTGCAGCGCCACAATCAGCGGCATCGGTGTCTTGCCCGAGTACGCGCGCGGGACATACAACCGGTACGGCATCACCTCGCGCGCGGAATCCAGCACGTAGTGCCGCTTCATATCGCCGGTGCGCCCGGCAAAGGGATCCTTCTTCTTCGCAATCGCTGTCAGCATCGAATCGGCTGCAGCGAAATCCTTCGCCGAGTCCCAGGTGCGCAACTCAAGCTCTCCGCGATTGACCTTGCGCATGCGATCCACCGGAAACAACAACTCGGCTTTGAGCGAAGCGGGAGCCCGTACTGCCGCGGTCTCCAACGTGCGCACGGTTTCTTCGAGGCCTTTGCGCACGACGAGATGCAGCGATGCGCTCCCCAGAGTGCGCGCCGAGTCCAGTACCTCGACAGCAAGCACATAGCGGCCATCCGGCACATCGCGAACATCAAACTCCATCTGGAAGGGCGCCTCGCGGAGGTCGCGAGAGACACCACCCAGCGACCCGAACGATTTGACCACGGTGGGCGCACTATTCGGTGACGCGCCCGGAGCGCGCGCGGTGAGCACGGCACGGGCTGTCAACGCATGGGACAGTTCGATGGATGGGGCGTACAACTGCTCAAGCCGCACGTTCAATGGCACTTGCGACTCCACGAGGCTCTTCTCGCTTCGCAGTAACAGCGAGCCGTTGAAGTCGGCCGCATCTGTCCACGGCCGACCGGCGAGCAGCGTATTCCCCTTGGCCAGCAGTCGACGCACCTGACTGGACTGCCCCAGTCGACTCGCCACTTGCAGCGCCTGGTCAACCGAATCGAGTTTGGCCTTCAGGTCACCGGTGGGCTTAGCACTCACCTTCCGCGAGTTGTACGTCACGTAGAGCGAAGTGATGCTGGTCAGCGCTTGTGCCGACGCGACCACCGGAACACTCACGACCGAGACCATCGTGAGCGCGATCCCCAACAAGCGAGCGTGGAGCGCGCGGCCAAAGCCAGCACGACCACACGAAAGATCAGGTGTCATTATTCCGTCGAAAGAGCCAGACGACCAGCGCGATGGACAGCGAGACGACCACAATCAACTTGACCGCAAGCACGGAGAAAAAGGCGATCGCGATCAGCGTGAGCACAGGAACGCCGAACACCGCCATCGAGAGCAGCGGACGCAGCGCCAACAGTTTGAGCAGCAAGTTCAGCACGCGGGAACCCCTTGGAAGGTGATCGGATCCCTACGGCGCGCTGGTGCCCTCAGGTTTCGCGATACGGCCAAAGATACCGCAAAACCCTCAAGGCGCGAGCAATCCGCGTGCGATCTGCGTGCAATCCGCGTGCAATCCGCCTCCGAGCAATGATCAGGGCACTGGTCCCGACTTGGTGTAGCTCCGCGTCAACACGCCGTCGGCCAGCGGGGCGCCGAATCCGCCGTCGGCGGCCCACCCGGAAGCACTCACGAAGAACGTTGCCGGAATGCCTGGGCGCGTCTCCCACAACGGATCAAAGCCCGGTGCCGAGGTAAAGTTTGGAGACCTGACCTCAGCGTTCGTCCCAAGATTTCCCGTGGAGATGGACACGAGGCGCTCGGTCACCGTCACCACGATCTCGCGACGTGTGGTCCCGGACTGCTGGAACCAACCGGACGCATAGAGGCGCGTGTAGTCAGTCTGGAACGGGATGAACGACACAAACCGTGCGCGAAGCGCGTCGGAGCTGATAATGAACACGTTTGGCTCTCCCGGTACCATGCCGAGCGGCACCGTGAGTACGCCAGGAGACGCGACCGTTTGCGTCACGCTACGCGTCGTGGTGACACCGCTCGCTGTGCGCGAGGCCGACGCCTGCAGGGAATGGAAATCGCCGGCTTGCAGCTGCGACACCGGCACATGGCGATAGGCGCCGCTGGTGCCGCTGGAGAAGAGCGTGGTACCAAGCGAGATCGTCGCCCCGCCCGCCGAGCGCAGAGAGACCGACGAGAACAGCTGTTCACCACCTGCACCGCCTTGAATGGTGATCGACTTGGTTTCCGGTGTGATGGCACTGCTGCTACCGAAATCCAGCGTCCCCAGCGACGCGCCGTTGGCCGGATTGACCGCACGCTGCACCAACACGCGATTCACCACCAAGGCGCCGGACTCGATCGTCGAGCGTGTCGCAAGCAGATCCAGCGCGCCGTCCGGCAGCCCGGTGATGGAAAACCCGGGTGAGGCGAACGTTGGCGGAACGGTTGGCGCGCGCGGTCCGAATGTGATCTGCGCCTGATCGATCGCGCTGAGGCCCGCAACGATGCCCGTGGCCGAACGGTTCGAGGGCGAAGGGCATTGGCCGGCCGCAACGAGCGCGACTTCATCACGTGTTGCCGATGTCACGCTGACGCGGAAGTCGTCGGCACCGTATTGCTTGACCCATGCCACCGAGCCGATGGTGGGATAGTCGAACGTGAACGTATTGTTCGCGCCCATTGTCACGCGTGTCCAGGAATTGCCATTCTGTACACCAAGCCAGATCGGAATCTCTGACGCCGGCCCGCAGAAGCGAACGCTGGTGTTGCCTCCGACTGGCGGTGCCGACACAATCAGCGTCATGCCCACGACACCGCTCGCCACGCCGGGCGCCGTGGCGGTGATGGTGAGTTGATATGTGCCGGGAACGACAGTGGGCCCAGCGCTGAAGTTGAGCGTCGCGCCGTTGGTGCCGATGGGATTGGTGTCGAAGGTGCCCGTCACGCCAGCAGGAAGACCGCTCACCGCAAGCATCACGCTTCCAGAAAAATTCGTGCGCGCCACCGTAACGGACGTCAGCCCGCTGCCGTTTTGTAGAATGGATACGATGGGTCGACTCACGCCCGCAACAATGGATCCGGGGCCGAGTACGGTAAACGGCACAGACAGTGTGGCCGGACTGATGCCCGTGCCGGTCGCGCGAAGTTCGGCGGTATAGGCGCCCGGTGTTGTTGTCGCACCAACCGCAAGCTGGACACCGGTGGAATTGGCTCCGGGTGTGGGCGCTGTAAAAGTGGCAGTGACACCGGCGGGCAGTCCCGACACCACGGTGAATGTGACGTCTCCCAAAAACTCGATGCGGTTGATCACGACGGTGAACGTGATCGGCAGACCACCAGCATTCGCCGAGAGCGCCGCCGTCGTGCTGCGTTGCAGCGAGATGGACGCGGGACGCGTGACGACCGTGAGCGCCAACGGCGCCGTCTGATCGGCCACACCCGTCGCCTGCGCACGGATGGTGAGCGGATACACGGCCGCGGGCACATTGAGTGTGGCGTTGACGGTGATCACCGCCGACGTGGTTCCGCTGGCGATGACGACGGGCGTGGTTGCCAACGTCACTCCGGTCGGTGCACCTTCAAGCACGAGCGACACCGCACCAGTGAAGGTGCCCGTCCTGGCGATGGTGACCGTGGCGGATCCGCTTCCTGCCTGCACGACTGTGGCCGGCGTCGTGGTCCCAACGCCGAGCGTGAAGCCGCCGGTCGGTGTGGGATTGGGATTGGGATTCGGATTGGGCGTTGGCGTCGTGCTGGCGTCGCCACCACCGCAGGCTGCAAGCCATGCGACGCCCGCGATCGACAGTCGACGGACAACTCCTCGGGACAAAACGGACACAGACGCCTCTCGGGAAAAGGGAAATCACTCTTCATCTCCCGGCGTCAAATCACCGGCACAGTGGACATTCGCGCGCGGGTGGAAACGCAGGCTCGACGGACACGCCACGGAAACTCGACGACTCAACGGACACGTACGGAAACTCGACCGGAGGCCTACGCGCCGGGCGGCGCCTAGCGGGGCGCTGGCTTGGGACGACGCTGCAAAGTGGGCACCGGCGTCGTGCCCGGTACTGCCGCGGCCACGCCTGATCGAGCCGCCGCGTCGGCGGGTTTCACGCGCGCCGTCGCCGTCTTGGTCTTGGGATGGCGCGCCACGTGAGAGTCGAGGGGCGCAATAGGGCTCACCGCACGCGGCGAGCCGGCTGGCGGTTGTGCCCCATTTGCCGCGACTGCGACGACGGCGAACACAGCGGCGGCAAGGGTGCATTTGAGCATCGCGTATGTCATCGGGCGCTTTCTCCGTTGGTGTTGATCCACACACGCGTGCGCGCAACACTGTCGACACGCGCGGCAAGCGACTTCAGGAATCGTGGTGCACCCGTGCATCCCGTATCGAGTCTCACGGTGTGCATGGACTTTCCGATCATCGCGGACATCACCATCTGCGGCCCGTCCGTCACATACTGGCCGCAACCAGGACTGCCCATTTCGTAGACGCTGTCGGCCGTCGCGAAGGCGGCACTCACAAACTCCTTCTGCAATGCGCTGACGGCCTTCGCCTTGATAGTCGCCTGATGCGCACCCAGCGAGTCCACATTCTTCCGTCCGTCAAATCGCACCGCGCCGTTCTCAAAAAGATCGACGCCGTACTGCGGACACCGGCCAAAGCACGCGCCGCGTTCGAGGCGAACCATCGGTGTCATGGCCATCGCTGCCGTGTCAGATTTGGACCGGTTGCGACACGCGGTCATGCCGACGGACAGCGCGGCGACGGCGAGAAGGGAATACGAGAGACGGGCAGTCATTGACGAATTGCTCCGGTGATCGGATTGATGAGGGCGCGGGTACTCTTGACGCCGTCGGAGAGGAGAAGTTCCAGGCGTTCAAGCGACCCAAACTGCGACAGGTCAACCGCCCCGTTGCGAAGCAATCCCAGCACCTCGCCGGTGTTCTGATCGCGAATCATGACGGCCGGAACACGCACACTCGACCACGTCATCTGCAGTCGTCCGCCGCCCGCGCGCGACGTCGCGACGTCAGCGTTTGCCGCAAACGTCGGCGCGAGTCTGCCGTTCAGTCGTGCATTGCGGCGCGTGCCCTGCAGTTCGCGCACGGCGAGTCTGGCGATCTGTGCTTGCACGGCCGGCGAGACCGGGACAGCGATCACGAACGCTTCGCCGCTCGCCGGTCCTCCGTCACTGACCTCGTACGGGGAAAAACGATGCGCAAACAGACGGCGGTTGTCGGCGTCAAATGCTTCCACCACAAACCGTCCCGTGGCGGCGTCCTTCGCGGCCGCCGCTTTGATGGAGAACGCCGGGTCAATCGTGACCGCATTCGAGGAGACACTGCCTGACAACAGCAGGACGTCGGTCGGTGCCGATATGCCCGCGCCGTTCGGATTGGCCTGACGGAAATCCAGCACCTTCCGATAGTTGTACGCACTCACCCATTGGTTGGCGCAGTACGTCATAAGATCGACGGTATTTGGCAACTTGATCACGTTGCCGTTAAAGGTGTCCATGCCAAACACTCCGGTGCGTCCATCCGCAAAGGGATACGCCGGATCCGGTCCGGCCGCACCACCGCACGGCGCATGGCGGAGTCCAAGAGTGTGTCCCATTTCGTGCGCGAACGTCAGTCGCGCTTCGGTGGCGCCAAAGTCCGAGCCCTCATCAACGCCGATAGCGGTGCGCGCCGGGATGCCGTTGGCCAATCCCAGAACACCCGACGTGCCGCGCGTACGAATCAACCCGTAGTAGTAAGACGTGCTGCCCTCGGCTTGTCGCACGATCTCGACGTCGCGCACCAGGCGAATCCAATCGTCGAACGCCTGTGATCCGATCGTGTAGTCGATCAGCAGCGCTTGACGCGCTTGCGCATTGATGGTGCTGAGCGGCCACGCGGATTGCAGTACGGTGAGAATGGACTGCTGTGCCACGCCAAGTGGGCCGTTCCGGTTTTGCTGGATGGGCACGAAGCGAATATTCATGGGCGGCACCGTGACCACATTAAGCGCAAGCGGTGTGCCCGACAACGGGAACTGATTGTCCGTCTCGTTGGACTCGGCGACCGCATTGCTGGGATCTACGTCGGCGAGCACTGACACACCCGGTCGCATCACTGCCAGCGGGATGGCGATGTTCGCCGAACAGCACGACTCGTCAATACTGAGCGTTGGGGTGGCGGTCCCCGTGAAGGTACCCAGGAGTGTCGCGCCTTGAAAAATGCGAACACGCGCGGTCGCAGCCGCGAGTCCGGTGCGATTGCCACGCAGGAAGACGCGTGCCACGGCCGTACGATCGGCAACCAATGGGATGCGTCCGTCGAGTTGTTGCACCGACTGCACGAGATACACGCCGGCGATATCCAGATTGGTAATCGCGTCCGAAACCCCTACCGTCATCGAGACGGTTCCTGTCCTCGCCGGATCGGCCTGCGCGGTGGCGGTGATGACGGCTGTACCACCGGTAAGCGCACGAATGAGCCCGGTGCTACTGACCGACGCCACGTTGGGGTTGTTGCTTTGCCAGAGCACGTTGGTGTTGGCCGTTCCACCAACCAAAGCGTTGGCCTGTTGCGTTTGTCCTGCCTGCAGCGTGAGGGTCTGCGGCGACACGGTGATCGTGACCCCGCTACCCGAGCTGATGCCGGACGCCGTCAGCTGATAGAAGCCGACTTCGCCCGCGTTATACGTGGTCGTATTCACGATGTACTGACCGGCCGCGAGGTTGACCGAAATACGCGCGTTGGTGGTGTTCGCCCCCGCATCATCATTCTCGGCGATCGTCGCACCGGTCGTCGCGTTCTGAAGCACGAGATAGGCGTCCAGCGCCGTGCTCACCATATCGAACTGCATGGCGGCACCTGTTGCGATGGTGAACGCATAGCGCTGCACATAGCGGTTGGGTCCGCCCCCATCACTCACGGCGCAATCGGTGGTGGCGATGTTGCTCGTGATAACCTGTCCGATGCCAATCATGCGCGTGACGGCGCACGGATTGACCGCCGGCGCAACGATCAAGCGATAGGCGCCCGTTTCGCCCGGATACCCGCTGGCCAACACGGTGTATCGTCCGGGCTCCAGTTGCACTTCGAGGGCCGCGTTCAGGCCGCCGCCCGTGTCGTCGTCTTGAATGACTACAAGTTCCTGTTGGTCCAAAACGAACAGCACGGGGTCAAGGGTGTTGGCGGTGGTGGTCATGGACACCCTGATCGTCGTTCGTGCGCCGATCACAATGTCGTAGCGATCTTCAAGACTGCCATCGGTACGCACGCACGCGGTGCTGCCAGCGAGCGTGGCGTCAATCGTTGACGGAAGTGCGGTACTGCGTCCGATCACGCACGCTGCGGGCGCCGGACGGACGGTGAGCTGAAAGGTCCCAAAACGATTCGCATCGTAGGCATTGGCAATCACGAAGTAACGTCCCGCAGGAAGCGTGCGAAGAATGCGCGCATTCGTGCCCGGACCGCTATCATCGTCCTCGGTGATCACGTTGAGTGACGCATCGGCGAGGAACAGGTACGCATCGAATGCGCTACTGTTCATGAAGATCTCCATCTTCGTGGGCGCGGTCAGCGTGAACTCGTAGCGTTGCGTCGCCGTACTGTCGCTGAGTTTGCAGTCGGAAGCGGCCAGCGTTCCGGCCAACGTTTCACCAACAGCGATCGGACGGATCACCGAACAGGGATTCTGCGTGACGGCGATGTTCGCGGATCCGGAAGTCCCTTCTGAGGTCGCGGAGATCAAGGCGGTGCCCGGGCCGACACCGGTCACCAGTCCTGTCGACGACACAGTCGCGATACTTGGGCTCCCGCTACTCCACTGTACGGCCCGTCCGGTCAGCGCATTGCCGGCGGGATCGCGCGGAACGGCCGTCAACTGCACCGGGGTGCCACCAATGATCGTTGACCCTGTTGCCGGCGTGACGAGCACCGAGGCGACTGGTGTTCTGACGATGATCGCAGCACTTCCTGACTTGCCGTTGATGGTCGCACTGATGGAGGCCACGCCATCGCTCACGCCCGTGACCATACCAGCTGCCGATACGGTGGCGATGCTCGGTGTGGACGAGGTCCACGTTGCGGTACGCCCGCTGATCGGTGCACCGGCCTTGTCGAGTGCCGTGGCGGTGAGCGTGTTGCTCTGCCCCGGGGAAAGATTCACCGATGCCGGCGAGACGCTCACGGTTTCCACGGTCACCGGAGCTGCCGAGTCGCCGCCACCGCACGCGCCGAGCAGTAACAGCGCCGTGAGCAAGAACTGCGATGGAGCGGAGGTCAGTTGACGATGGGAGCGGCGCATTCGAGACCACCAGTGGCGGATGTAATGAGGTGAGCGCGACCGGCACGAGAGAACGTCCACGCGCGGCACGCAGAGAGACGTTAGAGCAAATAGTGCCCGATCGCCAGTTTATTGCATTCCGGCCTGACTCCCCGCAGTCCCTTGGAGGACACTGCCCTGACCTCTCCGAGGGGACCTGCTTCGACGACATCCCTCCGGAGCACGATCCTGGCGCTACCCCGCACGTAACCAGGGACGCAGGAGCGTGGCCACCAAGTTCGTCGCCATCGTGTCAGGCGGTTCGTTCCAGCGATTGATAGACTCCGCCTGCGTAGCGCCTGATTGCATCAACAGTGTCACGATCGCGGCGTAGGTCTCATCGCTGGCGTGCCGACTGTTGGTAGACCCATGCGCGGCCCAGGCAATCGGCGAGCTGCCGTATTGACTATCACGCACGTTGAGCGGCGCGCCTCGTGCAATGAGCATGCGCGCCGTGCGCTCGCTGCCATGCCACGCGGCCCAGTGCAGCGGCGTTCCTCCCCACTCGCTTTCGTCGGTCAGACTCCAGCCGAGCTCGACCATCAGTAGTACACTGTCGGTGCGATCCATTTCGACGGCCTGCATGAGCAGCTGTCGATCGCTATTGGTCATCGTGGTGGCAAGGTCGGGGTGTTCGGCCAGTGCGGCCCGCGCCGAGTGCTCGTCTGCGACCATGCACGCGCCAACCAGCCGGTCCATGGCTGTAAGCGCCGTGGTGTCGGCACCCGACTGCTGAAGCAGCTGCGCGACCGCCGTGTGTCCCGCGCGGTACGCCAAGCGATAGGGCGTCATCCCGTCACCGCGCTCGGCGTTGACCCGTGCCCCGTGTGCGATGAGTGCGCGGGCAATCGACTCGCTTCGCCCGGCGGCGGCCACGCGATGCAGGGGCGTCTCACCATACCACGGTTTGCCCTTCGACTGCTCGTTCAGGTAGCTGGGGACGGATGGATCAGCCCCATGGTCGAGTAGCCAGAGCATGCCGAGATCAGCGCTCGGCGTACCGGGATTGCGCGGGTTGTGAGCGGCCAGGAAATACAACGGGGTGTTGCCGTGCTGTTGGTCGGTGCGACCGAGCTGAGCCCCGTACTCAAGCAACACGCTGAGGCACTCGCGATGATTGAGCTCTGCCGCGTGGTACACACTCTCGCCGTCGTTGGGATTGGCTCCTCGCTGCAACAGCAGGCGGACGACGGGGACGTTGTTGCTCACGCAGGCGAAGTACAGCGCGGGAATACGCGCGTTTGCATCATGCGCGAGCGTGACATAGCTGTTGGCGTCGGCGCCCGCGTCGAGAAGTAGTTGCACCGTACGAAGACGGTCAGCCTCGCTCACGCCAAGGGCTTGCTGCAGCGCGGATTGCACGGCGAGCACGATGGGCGTGATGCCTCCGGGTTCGACGGCGAGCATCGCACGACGCACGTCTGCGGCGAGGAGTGCTGACACCGCATTCGCATTTCCTGCGGCCGCGGCCGCGTGAATACTTTCTCGGACGAACTCAGGATGTTCGTCAAGCAGTTGCTTTGCGGCAATGGTATCGTGCTCGGCTGCCGCTTTCAGGAACTGTACCGAGAACGTGCTCATGTCGAGGGTCCGGTTGGTGCGTGCGCTCGCGCGACGCGCTAACGAATCGGCAAGCCGAGCGATTGCTGGACAGCCGTGTTGGAGATGCGCGTCACGCCGGTGTGATCGAGGCGCCACTTGTCCATGTACTGCGACGGACGGACGAGTTGAATCTTGAGCTGGGACAGCATGGGCTCAAGAATCGTGTTCGCGAATGGCGCCGCGGTCCCGGTCGTGAACGGTGTCCAGAAACTGTCCCAGTGTACGGGCAGGTAGGCCTTGGGTTTGAGGACCGGCAGGAGCACGCTGGCAATCGCGCTGCCACCAGTCCCAATCCAGAGGTCGACTGACGTGAGCTGCGCCTCTCGCAGCGCGCGTTTGAGATTTTCGAGCGGTGCACCGTAGTCAACGCCGTCGACGACGATGGGGACGTTGATGTCGATGACGCTCGCAGAATTCTGGTAGAACCAACTGAAGCGACCGCCGGCGCCGTCAACGACAAACAGGAAGGCGCGATTTCCGCCACCGTTAGGGAAGTCTTCGGCGACGCCCGCACGAAGCCCACCGGTCACCGGATCAGGGTGTGGCGGTTCGTTCAGCTCCACGGGATTGTGTTGCTCCGGATTGGTGGCCGGATCGCCACTGTGATTCCACCGGATGATGTACATCGTGACACCGTCAGCCAATTGCTTGACCTCGCCGCCGTAGACGGCGGTGCAGCGTTCCGCAGGGACGCGTTCAGCCCGCACTTGGAGGCAGGTCGTCTTCGAACCAATGATCGGCGCGCCCGTCAGTGTTGCCCACGTGCCGGTATCAAACGAGTGATCAAAATGACTGTGTCCGGTGAGCAGCACGTTCACCCGTGTTGGCCCGCCGAGTGCGCCAAGCACGCGACGCACCGCGCTCACGTCTGGTGTGAAGGCCGTGCTGGTGCTGGCAAGTCCGCCGCCGCCGCCCGAGAACGCACTTTGCGGGAGGCGCGTGATGTATCCATCGGTGACGATCTGGAGCGGTCCGAGATCGTAATGCATGTTGGAGATCGACATCCACGTGATGTCGACATGGTCCGGCCCTTTGGGCGACGGCGTGCGGGGCGCTGATGGCTGCGCGCTTGCGCCGACGGCGAAAACGAGCAGCAGGGCGGTCGCGATCGAGGGATTTAGAGGCAGCATCTGCATATGGAAACACCGGACGTCTGCTTCTGCAAGCTGAACGGGAGTCAGTGCTGAGCTAGAGCGGGCTCGAGCTGAGCTACAGCCCATTCACTTTCCGTATGATGCCGTCCTTCATGCGCGGCGCATGGAAATTCAGCAGAAGGCCGAGCGTAAATCCTGACAAGCGCAAATACGCGAGCAACTGTGTCTCGTGCACATGCAGCACGCGTGGAACGGCCTTCAGTTCCACGACCACGGCGTGCTCGACGAGAAGATCGAGGCGGTAGGTCACGCCCATATCCGCACCGTCATAAACCAACGGCAGCTTCACTTGGGACTGCACGTCGAGGCCACGCTTCCGGAGCTCGTATTGCAGGCACACCGAGTACGCGCTTTCGAAGTGGCTCGGTCCGATCTCAGAGTGCACGGCGATGGCTGCGCTGACGATCTCGCCACTGATGCTGTTGATGTCCATCGTTGTGAGGGTGTGGTGTGAAGGAAAACCCTCAATGTGTGGATCGGCGTCAGCGCATCGTCATTTTGTCGGAAGAGGTCGAACTGATATTTGCTTACTCGGCACTCCTGTCTCGGCGTCTCGGCGTCTCGGCGGGTGAAGAACTGCCGTTTCCCTGCGTATAAAAGGAAGTGTTTTCAGTCGCCCGTATTGCCGTCCAGCGTCAGGTGCCGCATACTCACCGCACCCCCGCAAACTCACCACCCAGCACGCAGGCGAACTATGATCCGACGCGAGTTTATCGTCACGTCAGCCCTTGGCACTGCGAGCGCTATCGCCAATCACATGACGCCGACCATTCCGAACAGCGCTGTTAGCTCCGCACCCGCCGCGCCCTCGGACCCAACCGGTGACATTGCAGCGACGCGGAAGATTCTGATCGCGGGTGGTGGGTTCCGCACGTCGTTCATTCGATACATGGCACAGCTTACCGGAAAGCCGCGCCCCCGCCTCTGCTTTCTGCCAACAGCGTCGGCTGACAGCGCGGAAGCAACCATCGGTTGGTACGCCTCGTGCGCCCCACTCAACGTCGAGGCGCACGTCCAAAACGTCTTCATCGAAAGCCTGACCCAAACGCAGGGCTGGGATGAGGTGCTGCTGGCAATGGACGGGATCGTGTGCTCTGGCGGAAACACCCTCAATCAGCAGGCCATCTGGAAAGCCCAGGGCATCGATGTGATTCTACGACAAGCGTGGGACCGCGGCATCGTGCTCGGCGGTGCCAGCGCCGGGTCGCTGTGCTGGTTTGAAGAAGGCACCACCGACTCGCGCCCCAAAGCGCTCTCCATCGTGAAGTGCCTCGGCTTCTTGAAAGGCAGTCACTCGCCGCACTACGATGCCGAGGCTGGACGACGTCCGTTGTACCAGAAGTTGATCAGCTCGGGGGAGATGAAACCCGGATACGCCTGCGACAACGACGCTGGGCTGTATTTCGAAGACAACGAAGTCAAGCGCGTGGTCTCTACGCGCGTGGGTGCCAAGGTCTACTACGTGAGCATGGTGAACGGCGCCATCAACGAGCGCGTCCTGGAGCCAGAGGCGATCTAAACCACCTCGCGGGTGTCCAGCACCGTTGTGATGCCAGAGGTCGCCGACCCGAACAGCAGCAGTTGGTCGGCATCAGCGAAGATCGACTCGTAGTCGATCGGCCGGAACGCCCGGGCCAGGCGTGACGCGAACGTGCGCCGAAGCAGCTTCACGTAGTACTCGGCGTCGTACTCACGGACATCATCGGCGTCGTTGAGAAGCGATTCTCCGTCGTATTCCTCCACCACGCGCCCCGCGCCGTTCCTGGCGCGGTAGACGCGGACCCGATCACCGACACGCCACGCGTTTCGACCACTGGCGAGCATCGCTTCGTACGCGAACTCACGACGCAGCGCGCGCGTCGACTCGTAGCGCGCGGGCGATTTCGTAAGACGGACGCGAGACGAGACCGCCAGCGTGGGGTACTCCTGCTTCCGCAGCCTCGCGACCGTGTCCAGGTAGATACGTCGCACCGCCGATACGTCGCCCGCCAACAGTCGCTCTATCGCGCGGCGCAAAAACTCCTCGCCAAACGGTTCCGCGCGACTGGATCGAAAGGCCACACCGCGGAGAATCAGGGCGCCATCATAGGTGGCCAACGCGTAGTTCTTCGGCTCATGCGAGAGCATCGCCGCATACCGCCCCTCAAACTCCAAGGAGACGAGCGGCGGCAGCAGCGCGGCGACCTCCGCGACCACGCGTCGTTCGTCCACCTCAGCCCACGACGCCGGAACCGCAAAGTACACACCATCTGTGTCCGCCTCCAGCAGCGTGACCCCGCGCGCCGACAGCGCACGGCACATCAGCATCAAGGTCTCACGACCGCGGCGCGTCACCTCGTTGGCCGCGTGCACATCGGCAAAGCGCGTCAGCCCTTCGCCCGCTGCCAGATACCCGTACGCGGAATTCACCACCAACTTCATCGCGGCCGACGTCGCTTCATGCGTATGGCGTTCGGCGGATCCCGGCGGCGCAGCCTTCGCCCTCGCCTTCGCCTGCAGTCGCTGTTCGACCAGCCGGTCAACCAGCGCCAGCATGGCGCCAAGATGATCGCGCGCAGGACCGATCCGAAAGGCACGCATGAGGGATGGATACAGGCTGGCCACGTCGGCCTTCACCACACGCTGCGCGACACCCGTGGCAAACAGATGCAGCGCGGCGCCGCTATGCACCGTACCATCACCTTCCATATGCAGCGGCAGTGCTTCCCCCGCGCGCAGGTACGCGCGGACCAGCAACGGATCGATCACGCCCGTCGCGGCACCGGCGTCGGCCAATCGTTCGTACCGGCGCGGGGCCATGCGCGCGAGCGCGAACGCGGCACCGCCCATCACTGTGGCCAGCGCCGCCACCTCGTGCACGTCGGACGCAGCGTACCGTCGCACACGTGCCGGATCTGTGACGTAAGTCGTATAGATCTGATCGCCGCGAATCAGCTCTCGATCGGGACCCGAGATCCCGAGGTGGCGCGCGACCGCCTTGAGTCCGTGACTTGGCAGATCACGCGCCGAAAAATCATATCGTCGCACGGCATCAAGCGTGTCGATCAGTTCACGGCCCGGTGCAATGAATCGCACGCGGCGTGTGGCGTCACTGCTACTACGGGCGCCCCGCTGGGCCGCACGCTGGCGCAGGGACCGATGGCCAAGACGACCCAGCGTGAGCGGAATACGCAGGAGCCGCGCGCGCGTGTCGAGAAAGGGCAGATCGAAACCGTGCAGGTTGTGATTCTCGATGACATCCGGGTCGAGCGCCTGCACCCGGTTGGCCAAGCGAGTGATCAAGTCCGCTTCGGCACGTCGGCTATCATTCTCCGCCTCGAGCAGCTCAACGGCCCCGTCGGGGTCGCGCACCGCAATCATGAACACCCGGTCGCGCGTCGCGTCCAGTCCGGTGGTTTCCAGATCAAACTGCATCCGGTGCAATTGATCGAACGGTAGATCACGGAAATAGGTGCGCCCCGTGGAGACGAGATACTGCTCCTCGGGAGGCAGCGTGTGCATGTCAACGCCGGTCACGTCGCGCAGCTGTCGTACCGGAGACCCGACACGCTGGCCCGCGCCCTGTACAATCGCGTGTGAGAGCGCCGCGAACGTGTCCCCTGACAGTTGATACTTCAGCTCACCGGGGCCGTGCAATTCCCGATACCGAAACGGGGTGCTCGCGTCCGATTCGGTGCCGAGCGACGCGCCAAGATGCTGTACGTCGTCGAGCGACGAGAGCAGCAACCACGGACGAAAGCGCTCCTCTTCGCGAACCAGTACGCCTGTGTTGGCGGATCGTCGCCACACGAACGCCCGCCCGTCGGGCTCGGCCCACACGGAGACGATGCCAGGTGTAGGGTCCCAGCCCCAGAGCCACTCGTCGTGCGCGCTGTTATCCGTCAATGCTGGTCATCGGTGTGTCGGCGACGCGCATATCCCACACCCAACCCAACCGCCACCGTACCGCGTGCGCTCTGCAACAGTGCCGGAGCGAGAGTCGCGCGGATCGTGAAGAGCACATTCACAGGAAGCGTCGCCACGACGTCGACTCGAGCAGTGGCGCCACCCATTGCCGTACTGTTGCTGGTGCCATACTGGAGCTCCCGAACCAGGCTCGGGCCCACCAACGTTCGCAACGCCAAAGTCTCATGGGCTCGCCACTCATGACCGAAAAGTGCTGACCACGCCAACACGAAAGGTTGGAACGCCTGACATGGACCACCACCAATCGGTACGGTGCAATCGTTGATGTCGAGGGCGGCCTGAGCCGAAAAGGAGATCGCGCCCAGCCATCGCTCCCGAAGCGGAATGCTGAGCATGGCATCCCCAGCAGGCGCTACGGTCGCGGTATACCCACGACGCATGGCCGTGCCAACCCCGAGTGTCACGTCGAGTGCGCGCGCACGCGGCGCCTGTGCGCCTGCCGAACACGACAGAAACACGCCGATGATGACCAAGAGGAAAATATCCGGTACTCTCATCGAAGGATACTGGCAGAGGGGCAGAGCCTAGTGCGCGCCGCGATCAAAATCGTGCGAGCGACTGATGCGAAACGCCGCGTGGTAGTGGTGGCTCGTCGAGCGTGACTCCGACAGCCGCTCGTGGTCAAAGCCCAACACGCAGCAGGCGCGTGAGGGAAATGCAAGGACATGGTCTGGCGTATCGGTGTCGAGCACAACGTGCAGTAGCGTGGTGGCGGCATTGTGCCGGTCGCGACGACTATGCACGACGGCGCGCAGCGCGCTGAGCCCCGATAGCAGGCCAGCGGACGCCGTCGGCGTCGAACGTACGACGGCGTCGGCGGTTCGCAGGACTGCGTCTGCTTGTTCGTCGTCACCGGAGTACAAGTACGCTGCGGCCAAGTCACGATACGAGGGCAGGTGACTGGGGTCGAGTGCAATGCCACAGTCGAAGGGACGTACGGCACGGCCCAGATGTTCCCACACCGGCGTACAGAGCGCCTCCAGCAGGCGGCAGCGCCCGAGTGCGTAGTGCGCATCGTGGCGCTCCGGGTCTGCCGCCACGGCACGCTCCATCCATAGAATCGCATCCGTCCACTCACAGCGTTGCGCATGGTACATGGCCTTGCAGAACAGTGCCGTCGGTGCGGTGGCATCGATCACCAACGCGAGGTCGGCGCACGCGACGGCTTCTTGCAGCGCGCCAGACGCCTCGCGCGAGGCCAGCTGCAGCAGGGCGCCCGCTTTCGCTTCGAGCGCGCGAACGTGGCGCGGCTCGTGTTGGATCGCGCGATCAAAATACGAAGCGGCCGTCTGCATTGCGCCGGGGTCGACGTCGGTCGCGACAGCGCGTCCACGGAGATACAGCGCCTCCGCCAGCGCTGAATGCTCCTCGCGCAAGGGCTGCTGACCGCTGAGCAGTCCATCCTGTCCGAGCGTCATGCGAACCCGCTGCGCGGCGGCGCGCTGCAGCGAGAGGAAATCACTGGCGTGCCCTTCGATTACATCGACAGCCCGCACGATATTGCGTTCGCGATCACTGATCGAGAGGGTGATGGACACTCTGGCATTCTCCACCGCGCAGGTGCCACTGACCCGCCATCGCGTCGTTGCCAATCCGCTCCGGGCGCGATCCTCAAGCACTCGTGCCTTGCCCGCTCGCAAGACCATGACGATGGACTCTGCCACGCCGAGCGCGATCCAACGGTCCTGCGGCAGTCCCGAGAAGTCGAGCGGTGCCACCGTGACGGCAGGAACACCAAACCCTGATGTCCGGGCCGGTGGAGACTGTCGCAGTCCATCAATCAGCGCGTCACGAAAGATCGATGCCGAGGCAAAGCGATCGGCGGGCGCTTTCGCGAGACCGCGATGGACGGTCTCCACGATCGACGTTGGCACGTTGGGGGCCATCCATGACAGTGGGACGGGCGCTTCGGTCATGTGTCGCGCCATGAAGTCCCGGGCCGACCGTCCCGTGATCGGAAGCGTGCCGGACAGGCACTCATAGAGCATGACCGCCGTGCTGTACACGTCACTCCGACCGTCGATCGATCGCTCCGCCGCGATTTGCTCGGGACTCATATATGCGGGTGTGCCGACCGCAACGCCGTGCGCGGTCACGACAGTCGGCACCGCGGAGTCGGGCAGCTCCACGCGCCGCGCGATGCCGAAATCGGCTAGCAGCGCTCCGTGCGTCGTAAGCAGGACATTATCCGGCTTCACATCACGATGCACAATCTCCGACGCGTGGGAATGCGCGAGGGCCGCCAGCACGTCGATGGCCAGCTGACATGCTTCGTCGATTGGCAGACGTCGCTCGCGGTCCAAGCGCACGCGCAACGACTCGCCGGAAACGAACGGCATCGAGTACCAGTCGTGGAGACCCTGACTGCCGACGTCGTACGCGCGGAGAATATTCGGGTGACGCAGTGTTGTCAGCACCCGCGCCTCACGGCGAAACCGATCAGCCTCGATGGTCCGATGATAGGGCTCGGCCAGCACCTTCAGCGCGACATAGCGATCAAACTCCGACTCGTACGCCAGATACACCGTCGCCATGCCGCCGCGTCCCAGCACCGACAGGAGTTGGAATCGGGGAAGAAACGCCGCACGCAGCGACTCGTCGATTGGCGCGTGGTCCATGCGAGTCAATGTTCACGCGGCGCGTCGGGATCCGCAACCGCGGCGGCGCTGGAGGCGCCAGCCGCGGTGCGCGACTACGGAACGATGACCCGCCCTGCCGTTCCGGTCGAATCCTTCCGGCTTTGCAGATGATCCGCCATCTGGAGTCGGGGAATCCCGTTCACCATCCACTCCGGTGCCGGCTTGCCCATGAGGTAATGATCAAACCACTCCGCTTGCCGTTGCGCGTAGTCTTTCTGGTTGACCGGCCGGGCAAGGCCATGGTTTTCACCAACGTACTCCAGCAAAATCACCTCTTTCCCGAGCTGGCGCAGCGTGTTGAAGTGCGTGATACCCTGGTTGAAGTCCACGGCGCCGTCCTTGTCGTTGTGCAAGAGGATGAGCGGTGTCTTCTGTTTGTTGGCGTGGAACGCCGGCGAATTGCGGATGTACGCGTCGTAATTGTCGATGAAGTTGCCTTTGAATCGGCCTTGGCTTGCCTCAAAGATCGCCTGATTGCTGCCACCGGTGTTCCAATACACCGAGCTGTACATGCTGACCATGTCGGTCAGCGCCGCACCGGCGATGGCCGACTTGAAGATGTTGGTTTGCGTGACGAGGAACGCTGTCTGGTATCCTCCCCACGAGTGGCCCCACAGCCCCACGTTCGCCGGATCCACCGAACCCGTCGCGATCGCCGCCTTGACTGCCGGCACCACGCTCCACACCGCCGACATGCCCGGATCGTTCAGCTTGTACACAATGTCCGGGTCCAGCACGATGTAGCCGCGGCTGGTGTACATGCGCGCGCTTGGTGTTTGCGTCTCGCTGGGATTGACAAAGCCATTCTTGTTCTGCGAACGCTTTTCGTAGATCGTGACCAGCATGGGATATTTCTTGGCCGGATCGAAGTTGTCCGGCAGATACATCGCTGCCTGCAGCTTGTCACCCTTGTCGCTGGTGTAGTTGATCAATCGCGTTCCGCTCGACCACGCCAACTCTTTCTGTTGCGGGTTGGCATCGGTGAGTTGCCGCGCGTTCTTGAAGTCTGCACCCGACACCCAATAGTTCGGGAACTCGGTGAACGTCTGCCGCGAGAACGCATAGGTGTCAGCGTTCTTGGCCTTGGTGATCGCGAAGCGCGCGTCCTCGAACAGGATGCTCTTGGCGCCAGGCTGCCCCGCGTCC
The DNA here is from genome assembly GCA_031421995.1 of Gemmatimonadaceae bacterium. Classification (GTDB taxonomy): domain Bacteria; phylum Gemmatimonadota; class Gemmatimonadetes; order Gemmatimonadales; family Gemmatimonadaceae; genus Gemmatimonas. The sequence continues at coordinate 26,699 of JANOPS010000169.1, read as the reverse complement.
ACACGCGAGACGCCCTCCTTCTTCGTCCACTCGCCATAGGTGCCAATGAACAACGGCTTGCTGAGATCGATCGGTGCAGCCGCACCACCACCCAATCCACCGCCGCCGCCACGACCGCCCGCAGCCGCCGCCGTCACGTTGTCAGCCCAGTTGTAGAATTGCCGGTAACGGATCTGCGCACGCTTCCCGTCGCCGGTGAGGTTCACGGCGCGGCCCGTCTGACCGACAGGCACCTGCCAGATGTCCCAGTTGTCAGATAGCAACACCGACGCGCCATCTTTCGACCAACCGCGCGCCGGAATGGCCCGCAAAAGGATGTTGTTGTGATCATCCTCGCGATCCACAAAGCTCGTGGCGACCGCGCGGGTGATGTTCGTGCTATCGTAAGTTGCGAGGTTGAGCACCCAGTAGTGGCCGTCGTTGCCCCACATCAGCGCCTTCGTGCCATCCGGTGACACGGATCCGATCCCGGTGGCGCGCTTGGTCCAGATCAGCTTGCGCGCGCCCGTCTTGAGATCCACCGAGTAGTAGTCGTTGTAGTTGCGGCCCGAAAAACTGGCCGCCTGTGCGTACGGTGAATTATCCACGCCGTAGGCAAAGCGTTCGTTCGGCAGGACGGTCACGCTGCGCAGCTTGTCATCGGCCAGGCGCAGGAACTTGTCGTCGTCATACCGATACGCGGCCAAATAGTTGAATGCGCGATCCGCGGCTTCCTGCACCATCTGCTGCGACTGCAACCGATCATCCTTGGCGTGCCAGAGAATCAGCGAGGGCAGGGAATCGGCTGGCGTGCCACTTGCACCACGGCCAGCCGCCGTCTGATTGATCGTTCCGCCGGCACCCGGTGCGCCCGCGATCACAAGCGGATTCGCGCCGCGTCCGCCAGCCATTGTCGTGGCGCCCGCCTTCACGGCTTCACGAATGCCAACGAGCACCATCGACATGTTCGCGGCGTACCGCGGCGCACGATCGGACGCCAACTTGAAACCGGCCGGGAAATCGCTGCGGCCAGCCGGGTTGAACATCTTGGTCGTGGTCGCGCCGTTACTGCCGATACCACGGAACAGCGCCACGGAGAACACGGTATCGCGCGTCCCTGTCGTTGCGACTTTGCCCTTCATGACAGACAGCGCGCGTGAACTATCGGCCCACGCGAGATGACGATACAGCACATCTTCACTGTCCAGCGCCTTGATCACGCCTGTGGTCATGTTGCGCACTTGCACGGCATTCCCGATCTGATCGGTGTTCTCCATGGTGTACGCCAACCACTCGCCGTCATCACTGAAGTCGTATTGCCCCACGCGTCCCATGTTCTGTCGTTCGCCGGTCGCGACGCTGTACAGCAGCAGATCCGCGCCGCCACCCGCGGTGCTTGCCGATTCGCCCCCGGGCGCGCCAGGTCCGCCACCTGGAGCACCACCGCGACCACCACCACCAATGCCGCTTCCTGCCTGCATCACGATCCACTTCGGCGCATCACCGTTGAAGCTGAATCGGCCGATGCCGTTGAACTCCTTCTTCTCGCCTGTCGCCAGATTCATCAGCACCATGCGCGTGCCGCTTCCCGACACAGAATCGGCGGCACGTGCCAAGCCCGCAGTTTGCGCGCCACCCGGCGGGGCGCCCGCACCACCGCGCCCACCGCCGTTGGCACCGCGACCACCTGCGGCCGCCATCGCCGGCCGGCTGGGTGTGATCAAGAAGCCCATCCACTTCGAGTCGCCGGACATTTGTATCGATCCACCGGTCGCGCCCACGGCCACTCGCGTTTCCGTCGCGTTGGCCGCCGTGCCGCGAAACACCACGGTCAGGTCGCCTTCTGCTGGACCGACCACTGACGCGAACCACTTCCCGTCGTTCGACAGCACAGTCTGGCGTATGGTATTCCAGTTCTTCACATCGGCGGACGTGATAGGGCGACCTTTTCCGGTCCCCGAAGCGACGCCTTGTGCGGAAGCGCTATTCGCGAGCGCGCTGAGCGTAAGGAAGAAAGCTGATGAGCGAGCGATGCGATGCATGGCGAGTGGGGCAGGAAGGGTGCGGCGGAGGATGACTCCAATGGCAAGACGCTGCGACGTCCGAACGCAGTCAAGACGTCAATCCATCACTTCAAAGCTGCGACAGGACCCGTCGCTCGGCAAGAATGGCGGCGGTCTCTTCAGCGATATGCTGGACGGCCACTGCGGTCTCGGCCATTCGCGTTCGGAAGCTCAGTACGCAGACACGAGCCAGATACCGCCCGTCCACGGTGCAACCGGAGAGCATGACTTTGCCCCGCGCCGTCACGCGCTCGACGAGCGCTTCGGTCGCGCGGTTTTCTGCCGCTTGATCGGACAACCCCGCATCACTGAGATGAAAGGCGAACAACGAGAGTTGTGGCTCGGCATCAATCACCACGCCGGGGACCTCAGCGACCTGTTCAAACGCCCACAGGGCGAGGCTTCGCTTCTCGGCGATCGCCGCCCGATACCGCGCGGCACCGTACATCTTGATACTCATCCAGAGCCGCAGGCCAGGGAACCCACGCGACAGTTCAGGGCCATACTGCGCCGGGTCATAGAACTCATCCTGATTCTCCGGCAGGTACCCAGCCGTCGCGCTGTGCACATCGCGCAGCGCCTGCCCGTTCCGCACGAGTAACGCGCCATTGCCGTACGGAAGAAACATCCCCTTGTGCGGATCGAGCGTCAGGGAATCGGCGCGCGACAACCCGCTCAATAGCGGACGCAATTCGGGGCAGAGATGAAAGCACGCGCCGTATGCACCGTCGACGTGATGCCAGATCTGCTCGCGAGCGCACAGATCGGCGATCGCGTCGAGCGGATCAACGGCGCCCGTATTTGTGGTGCCCGCTGACGATGCCACAAAGAACGGCGTCAGGCCCTGCGCGCGATCCTGGGCAATGGCGACACGCAGCGCGTCGATATCCATGCGAAACGCGCGGTCCACGGGGATAGCACGCACGCGATCATGCGCGATGCCTGCGAGCTTTGCTGCCTTGTCGATGCAGTGATGTCCCTGCGTAGACGTATAGAGCGTGCCGGAGCGAATGTCGGTGCCGAGCAGCTTTTCGCGCGCACAGACAATCGCGTTGAACGTGGCGCCCGACCCTCCCGTGGTCAGCAATCCCGCGGCACCAACAGGAAAGCCCATCCACTCACGAAGCCACTCCAACACGTTGGATTCTAGCTGCACCAGTGCGGGCGCGGCCATCCAGACGCCGGTATACCGATTGGTGGCGTCGGAGATAAAGTCGGCGAGCGCCGCCGGGTACACACCGCCGCCCGGGATGTAGGCCAGATATCCCGCTCCCGTGGTGGTGAAGGATCGCGGGATGAGGTCGTCGAAGAGCGTGTCGAGCAACGGCTCAAGTGCCGTGCCATGCTCAGGGGCCGGCTCGCGCATCGTCCGGCACAGCTCGGCCGCGTTTACGTCGCCGCGGCTGGGTTGCTGCGGGAGCGACGCAAGATGTGCGACGGCGCGAGCAACAACGGCGTGACCCATCTCAAGCATGAGCTCCGGCGAAAACTCCATCGCGGCCGCGTCGTGTGCGGGCAGCGATGGTGGGACGGCACGTGTATGCATCGGGTGAACCAGACTGAAGTTAGGCGAGGAACCGACGGGCCAGCTGTTCCAAGCGATCGTCGGCGTCTCGCTCTGCCTCGATGCGAATCTCCTCTACATAGGGGCGAAGCGCCGGCTCACCCCAGTAATAGCCGGTCGCGCGCTCGGCGAGTTGGGTCTCGCCAACACGCGCGGCGTCGAGCAATGCGCGCGCCGACGCGCGATCGTACTCAGGATCGTCGCGGTCGGGAAGATGGTAGTTGCGGCGGGGCATCTCGCCCTCCGCATCGTCTCGAAGAAAGGCACGGGACATATGGTTACGGAATGCGACGCAAGGACAACACGCGATCGCGCATCGCCTTCACAGCGGCTGTGTTCTTCATGTCGACGCCCATCACGCGGACTTCGCGTTCACTGTTGTTGCGCAGATAGATCAACGTCACACCGGTGAGGTCGCCTTGATTGACTTGCCAGCGAGCGCCATCGGGATCTTTGGCGATCACTTCAAACGACCCCGCTTTCTGCTTGTCCCACGTGCTCTTGCTATACGCCCAATCGGAGTCTCCCGGCAACAGCATGTCGACGTACTTGGGAAATGCCGCCTTGGCGGTGGTCTTCCCCTTCGACGAGAACACGTCCAGCTCGGCGCCGTTAAAGAGTGGGCCGACGTCAACTTTGAGGGTCACGCGAAGTGGCGCGGTCGACTCAACCGCCAGAATACGGGCAACCGCAGCGGGGTCTTGCTGTGCAGCGGCCACCGGAGCACAGGCCAAGGAAAGCCAAACAACGGCTGACGCATGAAGCCGCGACATAGACCACAAACTCCGTGACAAAGTGAACAGGTTGCCGTCAACGACGGGGCGTGCCGACACACGGTGTAAGGAATACGGTTCTCCCGTCGTCGTCCAGTGCCGGTGCGAAGTGCCCGTGCGAGCCTACCTCTTGAGTGCTTTCTGCAGTTCGCCCGCGGTCCACGGCGCCTTACGCGCGGCAAAGGCCAAGCGGACTCGCGTCACGGTGGACGCACTGACCGGAGCAGCCTTGTTGCCCCACGCGCTTCGCACATAGGTCGCCACGGCCGCAACATCACCGTCAGTAAACGTCGGTCCCCAGGTGGGCATGGCCCCATTGAACGACTCGCCTTCGACCTCGATTTCTCCGATGATCCCGTGAAGGATGATCAACACCAAGCGCTCTTCGCTGCCGGTCACCCACTCACTGCCCGCAAGAGGCGGGAACTGATTGGCGAGTCCCTGCCCGGACACTTGGTGACAGGCTTGGCACGTCACCGAATACAGCCGAGCGCCTTCGCGCTGCTGTAGTCGGTCACGCGTGGCCGCGCCGGACCGCGTGCCAAGCATCAACGCGCTGCTCGCCGCAACCGCCCACATCGCACCAACGCCATGACGCACACGCATTACCGCGACTTGCATGCGGGTGGGTCGGACTTCACGAAGTATCGCCGATAGTTCGCGTCCGCCGGATTCATACAGCCCTTCAGGTTCACGATCTCGACTTTGCGAAAATCGATCGGCGCAGTTTCCGCTTGCAGCGAGATGTAGCCCTCAGAGAGCAGCTTGCCGTTCATCAGGACGCCGGGATTCGTGTTGTTCGCAGCACCACCGCCCATTTGCGGCTTGAAGTACGTCATCACGGTATCGCCGTTCACAATGTGTTTGATGACCGAGTCGCCCAGCACCATGGCTTCCATGCGCACCCACTGGTCTCCGTCATATGTCACGGAGCTCGAATTGATGCAGTGCGTGGTGATCAGTTTGTCGTTCATGACGACATGCGTGCCGGGCGTGCACAGGTTGCCGTTCGTGCGGGTGCCGCGACCAAGGCCACCCAGCATCTGCACCTCGAGCGAAATCGGGAAATCCTGCGTCAGTCCCATGCTGGCGGCCGACTGGGAATGCACCATGATGCCATTGTTACGAATGGCCCAACTGTTGCCTGCACCGGCTCCAGTGACCTGTTGACCCGTAAACCGATACTCGACGGCAACGATGTAGTACGAGAACGGCTTCTTGTAGAAGATGTGCCCAAACTGATTCGTGAAGTCCGGCCACTGGTCGTAGTTCACGCGCAGCATGCCCGAATCCACGCGAAACGTATTGCGGAAATTGGTGCCGAGTGGGTAGCCGGCAAATTTGATGTCCCAGTCCTTCAGGTTCTTGCCGTTGAACAGGGGCACCCAGTCCATCGCTGGTCCCTGCGCCGCCGATCCGCGAGCGCTGACCGCCGCGAGTTGCGTCGCGTAGGCCGCTTGAAGACGCATGATCGATGTTGCGCGCGCGAGGTCTGCCGATGCGGCGCGGCTTGCCCACGCCGCTGCAAGCACCGGCTGCACCTTGTCATTCACGACGGCGGCCGCCCGACCACCGCGCACCGACTGCAGCAACACGGCAAACCCGAGGACGCGTGTATTCAGCGTCGCGGCGCGCGACAGCTCAATGAAGTAGTCCAGTTCTGCCGTTCGGCGACGATCGCCAACAAAGCGCCGCCACGCTGCCTCGATGGGTTGTGCGTCCGTGCCGACTGGTGTCGCGGCGGGCGTCAGTTGTGCCAGCAGGTCCGTCGCGGCCTCGAGGCCCGGTCGTCCGGGAAGCGCCGCGACTTTGTTGACCAGCTGCGCGCGCGTGTCTTCCGGAAGCGACGTGGAGAGTGCGAGCGACTGCGCCAACGGGAGCGAGCCCTCAACGAGCACTGCGTCGCCAGCCAGCAGCTGCGCAACGGCCGGCTGCATGGCTGCTCCGCCACTCGCCCATGTAGTGAGTGCTGGCACCATCTCCTTCGTCAGCGTCGAATGGCCAACAACCGTGTTGACAATGCCCGCACGCAGGGCCGGCGTCCCGATGGCGGCGATCAGCAAGCGCTGTGCGCCTTGCGGCACGACACGGTTGCGCACCAAGGACTCCGCGAGCATCGGCATCTCTGCGGCGTCGGCGGCCAAGAGTGCTTCGCGCAACGCCGGCGCGATTCGAGCACTCTCGGCCCAGGGTGTGGGCGCAAAGTATGGGCCAGTGAACGACGGGCGCGTGCCCCACCAATCACCGGTCCATTCCGCTTCGCGGTGATAGAGTCGGGCAAGGGCGACCGTCGCGTCGAAGCGGCGAGGCGTCGCCGTGCGATCGGCGTTGGCGGTTGCCAGAAGCGCCGTGACGACAGTCGGATCATGTATTGCTTGCAGCGCACGCAAGGCGCCGGTGCGGACGGCAGGATCTGCGCCGTTCATGGCGGTCAGCGACGCGCTCGACGCCTTCAACGATACCAACGCATTGGTAGCCAGGTGCGAGAGTGCCGCATCAGCGCTGGCCGTGAGCGGGAGAATGCTGGCGGCCGCCGCGCGGGCGTTCAGGCGCACCAGGGCGGTGATTGCCGCGATTTGCACGCGCGCATTGGAGTCGGCCAGTGCGGCAACGAAGAGCGCGGGATCGAGCGACGTCACCTGCTTCACGTCGTCCGTGAGTGCGCGAAGCGCCGATGCGCGCACGAGCGGATCGGTCGACGTCGCTGCCGTGCGCAGGGCACTATGCGAGCGGGCGCCGATGAGTTGTTTGAGTGTGTACAGCGCGGCAACGCGGGCGTAGGCCGGACGCAGCGCATTGCCGCTTAACGAGGTGAGACCCGAGACCACTCCTGGCCGTTCACCGCGACGCAGCATTTCACGTTGCGCCTGCAATCGGTGCTCCGCGTTGCCGCTCGCCAGCAGCGTGCGAAGCGCCACATCGGAGAGCAACGGAATGTTGGGCGGCGCGGCGACGCTGCTGCGCGCCGGGCTGACCCGCACCACGTAGCCAACGGAGTCTCCTTGATACGTGTACTCGCCGCCCGCCAGGCTGGCCACGAACATGTTCGATTGACCGTCCATCGCCATGTCCGCGGGGTGCGGCACCGAGACAAAACTTTCCTGCTTCGCATCGTAACTGCCGCCCTTCGCCGTGAGTGGATGGCGAAAGACTTGATTGAGCAACCAGTCGGCGGTGTACAACGTATTGCCGAAGCCTTCAGGAAATCCATTGTCATGCACCCAGAGCCCACCGGTGCCCGACCCGCCGCCGTAGTCGGCCAGCGACGGCATATGCTCCGTGGAGAAGTTTTTGTAGAGTGCCGGGTAGCCCATGTTCGCGCCTGGCGGCAGGAAATGCAGACGGATGTCCCAGCCGTCACCATCGTTGGTGTTGTCGCGCGTGAACACATTCATGAAAGGATCCACGGCCACGTCGTAGATGTTGCGCGTCCCGCGCGCAAAGAGCTCAAGACCGGAACCATCGGTGCGCACGCGCACGACGCCACCACCGCGGTGCGCGATGGTTGTCCCGTCTTTCCCAGTAGCTTTGCGATAGCCGTAATCGCCGACGGCAATGTAGAGCCATCCATCGATGCCCAGTGTGATGCCGTTGGTGGTATGATCGGCGCCGCGGAAATTGAGATCGAAACCCAGCCCCTTCACGATGTCTTCCGACACGTCGGCAATGCCATCACCCGTGGTGTCGCGATACGCGGTGAGATTCGGAGGGTGCATCACGTACAGCGTGCGGCCATCGTACGCCACACCGCGTGGGCTGTCCATCGTGGCAAACGTTGTGTACCGGTCGGCAACGCCGTCGCGATTGTCGTCCACCAATCGCATCACGCGACCGCGTCCCTTGGTTGCCGTCAGCGACAGGTTGGGGTCGACGCAGACAAACACCGCGCCTTCAACGGTGGCGGTGAGGCACACCGGATACATCGCCACCGGTGGAGCCGCGAAGAGCGTGGCGGTGAAGCCGTCGGCGACTTTGACGCCGCTCAGCAGGGCTTGCTCGCGCGTGGTGTTGTGCGGGACTGCTCCCGACGCAGGCATTGGCGACGTCGCGGATTGCGCGCTGAGTATGCGTGCTGTGGCGCCGAGCGCGAGGGTGGCGTGTCGAGCCACCGTAGCAACGTGAGAAACGTAACGGCGCAACAACGGCGCGGAGACTAACCGACTGGGGAAGGAACGCATCGCGTGGGGGGCAGGGGAATCAGACTGCGCGCGTCAGCGCCTGCGGCAGCAACTCCTCGATAATACCGCCCCCCACGGGCGCGCGTCGATCAGGTGGCGGCTTTTTTGAGCTCGGCCGTGGCGCGTATCAGGATCTCGGTGATGTGAGCGATCTGTTCCGGCGAGCGTCGGCCGCCCACCATCACGCTGCCAAACTCCCGCGCCAACCCGATCATCGCATCGCGAGCCGGGCGCACGCTGTCGCCGAATATGGCGTCGCCGAACTGGCTCACACGGTCAAACAGCTCATCGGCCAGCGGACGATGCTCTGCCAAATGGGCCCGTCCTGCGTCGGTGATCGCGTAGACCTTCTTGCCGCCCTCCTCCGGAGTCGCGACGGCGTAGCCCAAGTCTTCGAGCATGGTGAGCGTGGGGTAGACCGCCCCCGCGCTTGGCGTATAGCGGCCATGCGAGCGCTCTTCGAGCTCCTTGATGATGTCGTAGCCATGTCGCGGTTTCTCGTCGAGCATGCTCAGGATGACGAGCTTGAGGTCGCCTTGGTCGAACATACGTCCGCCGCCGAAGGGCCCGCGCCGCTTGGGCCCGCCGTTGCCAAAGAGGGCGGAAAACTCCGCGTCAAAGCCTTGCCAGCCTCTCCGCGCGCGACCGTCACAGTGGCGGAATGGATCGTTCCACATAAAGCCTCCTAAGATATGACGTACGGTATGTCTTGAGATACAACGTACGATATATCGTAAGAACTATCTTGTAAAGGGTTGGGGGAGGGCTTGGAGTAGTCACCGCCTGCGTCGCGGGATGAAAAGGTGCTGGTGGACGGCGGGCTACGTCTGAAACCAGCCAGACAGCCATCGAGCAAACGTCTCACCATCGCAATCTTCAACAACAATGCGCGGTAGCTGAAATGGGTCGGCGTGTCGCCAGACTCGAGTCTCTGCGGTAGAACAGGCGTAGGCAAAGCCCGCCCGGCGCACCAAGTCGAGCGTCTGGGGATCGAAGTTGCCATGTGGATACGCAAAGCTCCGGACGGGCCGACCCGTCCACGCCTCGAGCTCCAGCTTGCTCTGTCGGATTTCGTGCCACTGTGACTCTGTTGAAAGGCTGGTAAGCAATGGGTGGTTCACGGTATGGGCACCCACCTCAATCAGGCTCCCGCTGCCAATTTCACCGATTTCTACGGCGGTAAGCGACCGGGTACTCGCTCGACCCTGAACGGTCACCCCAGCCCAAGTCACCAATTCGTTGCACAGGGCGTGGCGCTGATCCAGGGTCAGGGGTCGGAGCAGCTGATAAAGCGCACGAAACAGACGCTGACGGGGACCCGGGTCTGCTTGCTCTTGCACATACCACGTCCATCGACGATCGCGCTCAAACTCCGCGTCGGTGTACTTGGTGGCTTCCCCGAGTTCCCAGTGATGTGCCTTGCCATCAACAAGCAGATCAAGGCAACTCGGTAACGTGCCGGGGTAGAGGAGTAAGCGATCGAGGCTGTCCCACCAGAATTCACGTTGCTGCGCTGCGTGGCCCGTCGTAACAAACACGGTGGCCGGTACTGCAACGTGTTCCAACAGCGGCTTTGCATTCCAGAGGTTATCCGCGTACCCATCGTCGAAGGTCACGGCTACGGCACGGTCGGGGTGCTTGCCGAGGACAAGTGTCCGTGCCACTTGCTGCAGTGAGGTAGGGGAAAAACGCTCTTGCAGGACTGCCAGGTGTTCTGCGAAGTGCTGGGGAGTCACGCAGAGGTTGAAAGGATCGACCGCTACTTCTGCGATCCGATGATAGAGAAGGATCACGCCGCCCGGTGCGATCCAGTGGCGGACGCGTTGTGTGGCGAGCCGAAGGAGGCCCAGTCCCGGCACCTTCACTCGCCGACAGCCGGCTTGATAGCCCGCACTGTGATGAGCACGGGATAGCTGGGATCAAAGTGATCGAGCTCTTCAGGTCGCAGCTCTTGCGCGGCCAACCCTTGAAGAAACGATGTGGCGGCCAGCACGTTTCCGTACACATCGACCTGAAGGTTTGCCATCGGAAAGGCTTCTGCAAAGAGCTTCCGCGCCGAGATGGCTGTCAAGCTCCAACACCAGTAGTCCTTCCATTCATCGATCGCGATCTGGCTAATGCCGGGAAACGTGACGAGCGCTACCCCTCCAGGTTTTAGGATTCGATTGATAGTCGCGAGTGCAACCCGCAGATCGAAAATCAGATGCAGGGTCTGCGTGAGAATGAGGCAATCAAAGGTGTTGGACGGAATGTTATCAGCATTGGTGAGATCACCCACGATCGTCGCAGCAGGATTGCCCTCCTTGACGTGGAGCACATCGCTGCGGCTCACGCGATCGCCGCCGAATCGCCTAGTGTAGGCGTTGTCGCCAATCTCCAGCGCCCGGCCGTGAATGTCACCCGATCGGCGGGCAAGAAAGTTTTCGATATAGTATCGATCAATCGGGAGCCCTCGATCAAAACCGAACTCCCGACTCACGGGGGTGAGCCGTCGCAGATGACCGAATCGCACTCGGCCCACATCAGGACGACGGTTGGACTGGAGCCGATTGCGGAGCGCAGCAGGAATCACCTGCCGCAGCAGCGATACGACGCGTGCTTTCATATACTCTCTCAGAAAGAGATAGCGTTGCGACCAGCGATACAGCCTGGGGTGACGGTAGGGAAATCGTGCTGAAGTGAGTGCTTGTCTCACGCTCGCGTGGGTATCACATCGCTCGCGCAGATGCGCGTCCAGCCAGTTCAGGAAATGGAGCTCTCCCGAGTTGGCCTTCAGGGGGTGATACAGGCCATGCGCTTCAGCCACGACACACGATCCACGAGGGTGTTGCCGATAATAATCCCAACACCCTCGCTCGATGAACACGGCGGTCGTGAGAAAGACCTTGCTGAAGAACGCTTGATCCTCATACATGCCTCGGAAGGCGTCCACAAATCCGTGAACGTCTGCAACAACCTGCCGTCTGATCAAAACACCGCACGTCGCCGGCGTCTCGGCTCTGTGCTGTAAGGCGAGGATAAGCAGCTCTGGTGCTTGAACCAAACGACCGGGCTGAACACCCAAGTTGCGCGCTCGGTCGAGGTGCTGATCATCTGGGACTCCTGTCCAACTGTGCCACATCAGCGTGGCGCTGTACACCATGCCAGCCTCAGGATGCGATTCTAGTACCTCAACCTGTCTTGCCAGTTTTTCTGATAGCCAGACATCATCTGCGTCCAGCAATGCGATGTACTCGCCTCGCGCATGTTGGATGCCGAGATTCCGGGACGTGCTCATACCTCGGTTTTGATGGTCGGCGTGCTCAAAATACCGAATCTGCTCGGGGTATCGTTGCGCATACTGCTGAGCGATGGACGTGCTGACGTCGGTGGAGCCGTCATCGACAAGTAGCAATTCCCAATGCGTATACGTCTGAGAAAGGACGCTCGCAATCGCCTCTTCAAAAAAGGGCTTGCCCGCATTGTAGAAGATGGTCACCACAGAAACGAGCGGCCCGCCATCGATCACCGTAGCCACCCCAACGCTCGTGACCTCGGCCACGCGCGAGGCGAACCCGCAGGTCTCCGGCACGCGACGGCCTTCAGACGTCGTTCAGGCCGCCCCACCACGCCGCTCTGCTGGAGTTCCATTCGAATCCGCTGGTATGCCGCGGTCTTCCGTGGGCGCCACCAGCACCTCATACCATGCCAACGAGACGGCGATGAGCACAATGACCGCCGTTACCAGCGTGAGCACGAGAGGCAGCGACCCGTTCCGTACGGTACCCAGACCCCACGCTGCGGACATCGTCGCAGCGAACGCGAGCTGCGTTGGGGCCAGCACAAGGTGTCGCGGCCCTCGACCGTCTTTGCGGGTGATCACGTACGCGCGACGCGTACCACACACCGCCTCCCACACCGCGCGCAGGAATGTTGGCCATTTGGCGAACTGCACAAGCATGCCGCGCCAGTGCACGCCACGCTCGCGCTCCGGCACGAGGTAGTACCGCTGTCGGAACGCACCAATTAACCCGAGCGTACAGCTCAAACAGCCCAAGGCGACGATTGCGCCCGGCGCTAGGAACCCCGGGACCGTGCCAACGAGTAGGGCGTACGCGAGCGTCGCAAACACCAGCGGGAGTGCCAACGCGCGGAGGTAGTACGCGCCGTGAAGCAGGTTGAACAGTCCTGCAAGGACGCCGAGGTCTCCGGCGATCCGCGGAAGCTGGTGCACCTTGAGCTCGAGTATGGAGCGCGACCAGCGTAACTGCTGCTGGAGGTATCCGATCCAAGACGATGGTGTCGTGCCCGTGGCGAGCACCTCGGGCACATATACGCCCTGCCAGCCGGCCGCGTTGTAGACCATGGTCAACAAGAGGTCTTCCGCGTCGTGGGGAGGGAAACCGCCGACCGCGGATAACGCGGGAAGCCAGTGCGTACAGTGGCTCCCAATGACCACCGTGTGGCCAAGGGCATAGCTCGCCATCAACTGCGAAGAGTAGTATCCGTAGGTCTCTTCGGCCGCCGCTTGCGCCACAAAGCTTGCCTCTTGATTGCCGTACACTTGCGCCGGCTGCACGAAGGCCACGTGTGAATCATCAAAGTATCCCAAGACTCTGGTGAGATAGTGCACTTCGGGAACGTGATCGGTGTCGAAGGTTGCCAGTACGTCATAGGTCGCGTAGCCCACCGCGTCGAGCCAAGCGTTGTAATTACCATACTTGGTTCGCGCCGCGTAGATACCTGCATCGGTGTTGTATCGTGTTTGGCAATACCGCGAAAAGTGTCGGACACCCAACTCCTCACAGAGCGCGCGCGCGTGTGCATCGTCCCCCTCGTCGAGGAGCCATGTGTCATGTGCGCCGTGCATCGCGACCATCGCGCGCAACGTGTGCGATAGCATATCCAGCGGTTCGTGTGACGGCACGAATGTGGTAACCGCTGCCACGCGAAGCGTCTTGGGTGGTGGGATCGGTTGTGGGTGCCGCATCCGAGGAAGGGCGATCCATCGCGCAGCCCAGACGCTGAGCTGGCCCAGTACGAGCACGCCCATCGCGAGGGACATCACGGGCATCGGACCGTGCAGTACCGCGGGAAACCAGTAGAGCGCAAAGGCGCTTGACGCAAGCATGGCCAGCCCTGAGAGGACCGCGTAGAGGCGACGATCAGACGGTGACATCACGACCCGATCGATTCGCGGCGTGACAGAAGGCGGTCGCCCGCGAGGGCCACGCGCCGATATCGGTGGTCCGTGTTCGTGCGGCTGCGACGTCGGCTGGTTCGCACTGTGCAGGTGCGACGTCACGTGAACGCCGGCGCGGAGCCGTGGGCCGAGTGGTCGTGTGGCATTCTGAGCAGTTCAATCCCCGCAAACACGACGGGCCAAACCACCCACGTCACCCTCGCTGCGTACCGCACAAACGGGCCGACGAGCCCACCATGAATGACCGCGTTGGTGATGAGAAAATAGACAAGGATGCCAAGGACAGCGACCACCAGCAGCGCACGTTGGTGAACCGCCGCGATCAGCAAAGCGAGCACCACGCCATAGCTCGCATAAATGGACACAGAATAAAGGGTATTCAGGTTCGATCGCGCAAGCCGTCCGCGTTGCTGCCGAGAGTTGTCAAATGCCACGCGCGCGTTTGGCATCTCGTTCGCGAGGTACGTCATCATCGGATGATCTGGCGCATAGCGTTGCCAATTGTCATCGGCAGTGTCTGTCCCAAGAGCGGTGGCAAGGAGGAGCTTGCCGGCACTCCGCGCCGCGGAGCGCAGAATACTGGGCGCCCGCGCGCTCAAGATCGCGCGATTCAGGCGCCCAAGTTCCCCATCTGGGTCACGCCACGCCAGTGTTTTCTCGGCTAAACGGGCTTCGCCCCACAGAAAGCCCTGACTTTGTCCTTTGAGCTTGGCCAACTCATCCAGATGAGCGCACACGCGGTAACCGCGAGATGCACACTGCGATTGGAGATAATCTTGAGCAACGCCATCGTCGACCAATTTGGCGAAGGACATCGCTGCCCCCCCGGCGTTCAGCGTCACCTTGCCGTACAGGTACGCGTTGGGTGCCGCAGCCAGCACCACGACGGTGAGTCCAAACACCACGCTGTTCCTGTACGTACGTATCGAGAGCGGCGATCCGAGCATACGACGCGCGACGATGATTGACGCGCTCACGGTCGCCAGCACCAGCAGACTGCCCGTGGCGACCAGGCAGCATGCGAGTACCAGCAGCAGCAAGGTCGCAACTACCAGCGGACTCATGGGCTTTCTCGGGAAAACGAGGGTCATCAGCGCCAGAAACCCCAACCCGGTGAACACGTCGGCCATTATCCAGGAGTTCAGCCACGGCAGTTGCGTCAGCAACAGCACTGCGGCGGTGGTCGCCAGCGCACGAGTCGGAGTGGACCCCGCTACGTTGCGATGGAACGCATACAGTACGGTTGAGGCAAGTAGCCCCTGGACGATGGCAATCGCGAGAAATCCCCTCACGTAGAGGAGCGGCGCGATAAAGCCCGAATAGTAGATTGGGTAGCCGATGTGTGTCTCTCGACATCCGCGAAGCGCGAAACACGCGTACTGCGCTGAATCACTGAACAGCAAAGGAAAACCATTGTAAATGGTCGGCCACCACGCCAGCGCGAGCACCGCAAGTGCGGCCGCGAGCAAGGAGCCCGGTCGCGAGAATTTGCGCATGTGGCGTTCCGTCGGAGCAATGAACGCGGGGAGTCGCGTTCGGTCGATGGGGATGCCTTCGCTTGCCTCACGGCCATCCCTGACGTTTTCTTTCGATGATTGTACGACCGTCACTATCGACGGACCAAGGTCAAAGATCGCACCCGACCGAGTGAAGGGAAGGGGCTTCTACCGCTCCCGGGCGAAAGGCGCCTCCTGACTGGTCGTCTTCACCATTTGCGGCTGCTGAGCCCGCTGCGGATTCCCCTGAGCCACTGGCTAGCCTATACGATGAGCAACGTCGAGACGCTTTGGATTGTCATACCCGCCTTCAACGAAGGCTCGGTGATTGGCACGGTCGTCGCCTCGGTGCGCGCGCGCTATCCGTACGTCGTCGTGGTTGACGATTGCTCTCGCGACGACACGGGGGCAGCCGCCGTCGGTGCCGGCGCCGTGGTCCTTCGTCATCCGGTCAACCTTGGTCAAGGCGCGGCCCTGGCCACCGGCATGCGCTACGTGCTCTCTCGAGGAGCGGAGTTCTTGGTGACCTTCGATGCCGACGGTCAACATCGGACGGAGGACATCACGGTGCTGGTCGAGCGACAGCGCGAGACGGGAAGCGACGTAGTCCTCGGAAGCCGCTTCCTTGGAGCGACGCCCGGAATGCCGCCAGTGCGGCGGTTCGCGCTGAAGCTCGTGGTGCAGTGCATGCGATTGACTGGGAAAAGCGCGAAGAGCGACGTACACAACGGCCTTCGCCTCTTTACGCGCCGCGCGGCCCAACAGATCCAGATCCGGCAGAACCGCATGGCCCACGCCTCCGAAATCATCACGCAGATCGAAACGCTTGGTCTCTCGACCTGCGAGGCACCGGTCACCATCATGTATACCAAGTACTCCTTGAGCAAGGGACAAAGGCTCAGCAATGGTCTGAGCATCATTTGGGATACCGTTGCCGCGAGGATGTACCGATGATTATCCAATGGGTCCTCGTGCTGGGTCTCCTGCTGTGTTTGCTTTACGCCTTTGTGCGGCGCGCGCAATCGCGCGTGATCAGTCTCGCCACGACGGCAACGAGCCTCGCCGGTATCTACTTTGTGCTCTCTCCTGACCAAGCCAATGTCCTCGCCGCCAGAGTCGGTGTCGGACGCGGCGCCGATCTGATTATTTACTGTTGGATCGTGATCAGCCTGGTCGTCTCGATGAGCCTGCAATACCGGATCCTTGCCCTGCAGGCGATCACGACGGAGTTGGCGCGAGAACTGGCATTGCGCACACCATGTGAGCCACGCGCGGACGGACTCTCTGGGGCAGCGCGCGACCAGCCCGTAAACGCCGCGTAAAACGGTGTGGCGGCCGCCCAATTACCCTGCCAACCACTTCGTGGCGCTGTTCCGCGAACCGCGTCATACTTCATAGTTCATACTTCATACGCAGAAGCATTCCTTTCCGTCCTTCAGGAGTCTGGCGCCCGCCAATGCACACGAAATTGGTCGCGATATGCAGTGGCGAGCCATGGACGTTCCGGATTGGATGGCTCGGGGACTCCGCGGCGCGCCGCACACGGGCGATGCCGAGCTCAGCGGGGCGCGGTGGAGTGTGAAGTACCGTATTGTTGAAGTTGAGGTGGGAAGGCGCCGCATCGGGCTGCAATTGGATGTCGAAGAAAGTGGGGTCGCGGTGGTGATGCGCAACAGGGGAAACCCGGTCGGGTTCGCCATGCTCGATCTCCAGCACGGCGCGTCGGTCGATGCGGCGTGCGTTGAGCGAACGGTGTCACTCGCTACAGCGGCGACGATCCTCAGGGCGGCGCTTCGCGATGAACTTTCGCCAGCAGCCCCGACAGGACCGCTCCCGTCTTTGACGCTAGCGATTTGCACGAAAGACCGACCCGATCTGGTTGCCCGTTGCTTGGGCTCGGTCGAGCAGGTTCGCCGGACCTCCCCCCATCGTGATGTCCTCCTCGAAGTATTGGTCATCGACAACGCACCATCCGATGACCGGACGGCCACTCTGGTCGAAACCTTTCCATGGGCACGTCGCTGCCTCGACTCGCGAGAAGGGTTGGACTTCGCACGGAATACGGCGTGGCGTGAGGCACGGGGCGACTTCGTTGCGTATCTGGACGACGATGCGGTGCTCGATGCTGGGTGGTTGGACGGATTCGTCGACGCGTGGCGCCGTCACCAAGATGCCGGTGCCTTCACCGGGTTGGTGCTGCCGTTCTCCCTTGAGACCGAGGCGCAAATCCTCTTCGAGCGTCGCGGGGGATTCGGACGCGGGTTCGTCAGTCAACGATTTACCGACGGCGACCTCGACGAGAACCCGTGCTATCCCACGGGAGCCGGAAGTTTCGGCGCCGGCTGCAACATGATACTTCGACGCGAGTTGCTGCACCGCATCGGCGGTTTCGACGAGGCGCTCGATACGGGCGCGCCGCTCCCCGGTGGAGGCGACCTCGACATCTTCTACCGAGTTATCAGATCGCCGGCACCGCTGGTGTATGAGCCTCGACTTCTCGTCTTCCACGAACATCGGCGCACGATGCCTGGACTGCGCCGTCAGTACTACACCTGGGGCCTCGGCTTCATGGCGTTCGTCGCGAAGACGTGGAACTCCGACAAGGCACAGCGGTCGAAACTGCTCAAGTTGCTTGTCTGGTGGACGACGGACCAATTGAAGGCTGTCGCTGACGGCGTGTTCCGTCGCGGCGTTCGTCGATTCGACCATACGATCGCGGAGTTGTGCGGCGGGATCATTGGGTTAATGGGTACCTATTCGCGATCGCGGCGCCGTTCGGCCCGCATCCGCGCGGCACACCAGCAATGACCGTCCTGCTGCCGGCACGGGTGGTGCATATGACCTTGGACAACGGCGCGCAGGCGCTGACGCGAGATCATTCGGTGGCCCGAGCGCTCGTCATATTTTGGCATGACGGGGTGCCGCTCGGCCAAAAACTGCTGGACGAGTCTGCGTTGCCGCTCAGCGCGGCACAAATGGCGGACGTCGCCGCACACGCGATCGAAGCCGCAGTGGGATGGCGTCTGTTCTCATCAGGATTCAACCCTCCCGACCCAGACAGTACGTGGAAAATTCTCTCGCGAAGTGAGCCTGCACCGCTACCTGCAGTGATCGCGACTACCGCACCTCTGCACGCGCTACAGGAGCAGCGGCGTTCGCACCGTGACGTGGGCGCGCGAGTCGCGGTGGTGGTGTGCACCCGTGACCGCGGCCAGGCACTCGCGCGCTGCTTGCGTGGGCTCGTGCTGCTGCAGCCGATGCCGGACGAGATCATTGTTGTCGACAATGCACCACACGATGAGGCCGCGCGATTGTGCGTCGAGCAATTTCCCCACGTGCGCTACGTGCGAGAACCGCGCGCGGGACTCAGCCGAGCGCGAAATGCCGGTGTCCGTGCAAGCTCGGCCGATATTATCGCGTTCACCGATGATGATGTGGAGGTCAATCGTAACTGGATCGCCGTCCTCCTGGGTGCGATGCGCGATCCGAGCGTGGCCGCTGTCACCGGGCTCGTGCTTCCGGCGTCATTGGACACGGAGGCGCGGTGGATTTTCGAAAGGACCTTGGGAGGCTTTGGTCAGGGATATCGATCGATTCGGTACGACGCAAAATTTTTCGAACAGACCTGCTGGTTTGGAGTCCCCGTGTGGCGAATAGGCGCAGGCGCGAACATGGCGCTCCGCAGGTCGGCACTGACGGCGGTTGGTGGCTTTGACGAGCGCCTCGGAGCGGGCGCCTCGGGCTGCAGTGAAGACTCTGAGATGTGGTACCGGCTCCTTGCGGCCGGGTACGTCTGTCTGTACGAGCCGTCGGCGGTCGTGCTTCATGATCATCGAGAAACCATGAGGCAGCTGCGGCATCAGATGCGCGCGTACATGAAAGGGCATGTCGCGGCCCTCCTCGTCCAATGGGAGCGTCATGGGCATCGCGGGAATCTCCATCGCATCTTCGTCTCAATTCCGTGGTACTACTTGCGTCTTGCCTGTCGCAACGGGCTACGGCTTTTTCACCAGGGCGATCCGACGTTGTGGGCGCAGGTCCGCGGTGTGCCGGCCGGCATCTGGTACTTCGTCAGGCATCGCGCCACCGCGAACGCACCGAGTGTGTCATGACAGGATCGCGAGGTTGATGTCGGGGATGCGATACCAGCTATTTGACGTCGATGTGACGCATCCGAGGCACGATCTGACCCTCGCACCAGAGGTGTCTGGTGCAGCGATCTTGGCCCGCCGAGCGGGTGTGCCCATTGGATTCTGGATGCAGAGGACAAAGGGTGCCCGCACGATTTCTGTCGAGGAGTTCGAAAGGGGGATTCGCAGGCACACCATCGACACCGTCGTCGCGACGTCGGTCGCCGAACGCTCGGAACGACCGCCGCTGGGGCAACCGCTGCCCTTCTTAACCATTGCGATCTGCACGAAGGACCGGCCACTGGGTGTGGAGCGGTTGTTGGACTCTCTGCGCGAACCGACCGCTGCGGTGCCAACACAGCTTGATGGTTTGGAAATCCTCGTCGTGGACAATGCTCCTTCCAACGAACAAACGCGTGAGCTGGTTGAACGGCGGCCGGAGATTCGCTACGTGCGTGAACGCCCACCAGGGCTGAATTTCGGAAGAAATCGAGCACTCCGTGAAGCGCGCGGCAACGTGATTGCGTTCTTGGACGACGACGTGATTGTCGACACGTACTGGTTGTCCGGCATCGCCGCGGCATTGGCGCAACATCCCGATGCCGCCGCGTTCACCGGTCAGGTCCTCCCGATGGAACTGGAGACCGACGCCCAAATACTCTTTGAGGATCGCGGCGGATTTCGACGTGGCTTCGCGCAAGTTCGCTATGGTGCCGTGCGTCGCGGTAACCCCGTGTATCCTGGGAGCGCGGGCATTTTTGGAACGGGTGCGAATATGGCATTCAAAACGGATGTGGTTCGGCGGTTGGGAGGATTTGACGAGGCGTTGGATAGCGGCGCTCCCGTTCCGGGAGGCGGGGATCTGGACATGTTTTACCGGGTCATTCGCGCAGGCCACGTGCTTGTCTACGAGCCGCGCTACCTCGTGTTTCACCAGCACCGTCGTGACCTCGTCGGCCTCATCTCGCAGTATCAGCGAAGTTGGGGGCTGGGGTTGATGTGCTACGTGAGCAAATGCCTCACGACGGATCCTGTGCAACGACCGAGGTTACTCCTGTACATCCTCTGGTGGCTGTTCCTTCATGTTGGGCAGGTCGTCGTTCAGTCGACGCGTAAGCTACTGGGCCTGCCGCATCGACCGCCCTCCATCTACTTCGGGGAGATCTGGTACGGCGCGAAGGGATTGTTTGGTGGGTATGCTCGCTCGCAGCGACACGTCGCCGCACTCCGGCAGCGATTTCTCTAGGCCTCTTCACGAGACAGTCATTGACTACCAGCGATTCCACGCCAGGTCCGCCGCCGCCACCGCGGCCAGCGAAATTTGGCACGACGGTACGTGACGAACTTCGTGAGATTGTCGTGGACCTCGTCCGGTCACGCGAACTCCTGAGTGAGTTGACGCGTCGAGATCTGCGACTTCGTTATAAGCAGTCTGTAATCGGGGTGGCATGGGCGGTGCTGATGCCACTCGTGGTCATTTTTTCTGGCTGGATCGTGCGCGTCGTATTTGCGTCCGTATCAGGGCAGCCCGTCGATGCAGCTGCCCTCGCCGGCGTCGCGGTGAAGTCCATTGGGTGGGCGTTTTTCGTCGGTGCGCTGGCGTTTGGGACATCCAGTCTGACGCAGAATCTGGCCCTGCTCACCAAGGTCTACTTCCCGCGCGAGATGCTCCCTCTGGCGGCCATTCTTACGCAGGTTGTGGACACCGCCGTCGGCACCGTCGCACTCATGATCGTTCTGCCCTTCCTCGGCGTGGTGCCGACTCTCGCAGCGCTGTGGTTGCCCCTTCTTGCGCTCATGCTCCTGTGTATGACGACGGCGCTGACGCTGCTGCTGGCCTGTCTGAATGTTTTCTTCCGAGACGCGCGCCATCTGGTGCAAGTGATCATCAGTTTTGGAATCTTCTTCACACCTGTTTTTTTCGACGCTTCGGCCCTGGGTCAGCGGGCGGCTCGGTTGCTGATGCTGAATCCGCTCGCTCCAGTGCTCGAAGGCATGCGTCTCGCGTT
This sequence comes from Gemmatimonadaceae bacterium, assembly GCA_031421995.1. GTDB lineage: Bacteria > Gemmatimonadota > Gemmatimonadetes > Gemmatimonadales > Gemmatimonadaceae > Gemmatimonas. Next base: position 5,325 of record JANOPS010000169.1, on the reverse strand, counting down.
GGTCTCTGGGCACAATCTCGCCCGGCCGCTAGTGGAAGCCAACGGTGTCACCGTCTGGAGTCCTTGGCTGCTGACCTACGCTGGCCTCTGGTCGCTCGTGAGCATCGTCGCCTGCTCGGTCATCTTCCACCGCGCAGAGTTCAGATTCGCGGAGTACATATGAGCGAAACACGCAACGGCCTCGTACACGTCGACCATGTGTGGAAGAAGTTTCGATACGGCGAGCACAACCAACTCCGCGATGTGATTCCTTCGATTGCCCGTCGAGTGCTTCGGCGTCCGGATCCCGAAGGTGGGTTATGGTCTGGCGAGTTCTGGGCGCTTCGGGACGTGAGTTTCACCGTACGGCCTGGGGAGGCACTTGGTCTGATCGGACCCAACGGCGCCGGCAAGTCCACCGTTCTGAAAGTCTTGACTCGGATCTTTCGTCCTACACATGGCCGTTGTGTCGTGCGCGGTCGTCTGGGCGCACTGCTTGAGGTCACCGCGGGCTTTCACCCCGATCTGACTGGGCGAGAAAACGTGTTTCTGCAAGGGGCAGTCATGGGGATGCCGCGACGAGACATCGCTCGACGATTTGACGATATCGTGGAATTCGCTGGCGTTGCCGAGTTCCTCGAAACGCCCGTCAAACGATATTCCAGTGGAATGCAGGCGCGCCTCGGCTTTGCGATTGCGGCGCACCTCGAGCCGGACGTGCTCATCGTCGACGAGGTGCTCGCGGTCGGCGACGCGTCGTTTCAACAGCGGGCCTTCGCGCGGGTCACGGAGCTCGTGCGACAACACATACCCGTCGTTGTTGTGTCGCATCAACTCGATGCCATCAAGGCGCTCTGTACGCACGCCATCGTTCTCGAACGCGGGTCCGTTGTCCAGACAGGAACGCCCACGCAGTGCATCGCGACGTACCTGCGAGGGATAGCCGCCGTACCGCCAGCCGCCGCGTACGACAGTGCGCTGCGGGTGGAATCGGTCACCCTGTCGTCCCCGAGGGTAGCCTCTGGCTCACGGCTTACCGCCAACCTCACAGGTGCGGTTATCGCCGACCCGACCACAGACTCGTTGAGCATTCGGTTTCGGGTGCGCGAGGCGACTACTGGCGACATGTGGTACGAAGCGGACTCGCGGGCGCTCGGTGTCTCCACCCCGGTGTCAGGTGGGTTTTCACTCGCGCTCGAGGTGCAGTTGAACGTACCGTCTGGACTATACTTCTTTGACGTCTACGTGTGGGACAGCGCGTTTGGTCGGGTGACGTTCGTCGGCCCATCGACCACTATCGAGGTGCGTGATGGCGTTCCCTTCGACGGAATGGTGCAAATGAATGCCAGAGCGACGCTTGGCGGCTGATCCCCGGCTGAACGCCGCCATGAATCCGGCGGCGGCTATGAGCGACCAGCCTCGCATTCATCGACCGAAACTCCATTCCCAGCCGGCGTGCAGCGAGCCGTTAGGCGCGAATTTCTGAACCGTGTACTTGGTGCCGCTCACCACCGGTTCGCCGGAGATCACGGTGTTGTTGGTGTAGGCAACAGTCGGGTACAGATAGAAGTGCTTGCCGATGTGCAGGTAGTAGCCGCCCGAAAGACCGACGCTGAGTGGCCGGAACGTCGTCTCACCACCGAGCGCCGCCGAATTCAGCTTCCAGTTCTGGTTGAGGACGATGCCCGCGAGCACCGGGCCGTTTTTCATCGGGCCGTTGAACCGGTAGCCGACGCGCAGCACCTGCACTGAGGTCGATCGTGCTTTCCACTTCGCCCTGTCATAGTTCGCGTCGCCTTCGAGGAGGAAACTCGGCACGTCGTAGCTTCCCGATCCGAACGCCACCAGGAGGCCGTTGTTGAGCGAGAGGTTGAGAATCCCCGAGTAGCCGCCAATGAAAAACGAGATGGCGTCGGCTTCGACGGCGATGGAGCCTCGCGAGCCGTTTGGGGTGGCCTGCGCCGCCGCGCTTTGTGGGACAGCGATGGTAAGCATGAGCTGGTATGCGATGGCGGCGTGGATCGTCGTGCGGAGCATTGAAAGGCCTCGTGAGTAGGTGTGCAGGAAGGGTACGCCGCTCGCTCTGGCGAACCACGACCCGCAGCGCCAACTTCTTGACCGAACGCGCCGCCTACGGAGGTCCGGCTGAGAGAGACATCGGTTGCGGCGACGATCGTCGCGGACATGCTGCAGTATCTGGACCGGCTGGGCGTCTCGTCTGCGGACGTCGCCCGTGACGCAGGGATCACCGTGACCTTCCCGGCTGGCCCGGATGCTCGAATCCCAGGGAGCCAGGTGGAACGACTCTGGAGCATCGCCATCGATCGCACGCGCGACCCACTCATCGGGATGCACATGGCCGAGGCGTACAGCCCTGGTGCGCTCGACATTCTCGGCTATGTCGTCCTCAGTTGCGCAACCGTCGGCGAGGTGCTCGACCGACTGGCACGATATGCACGAATCCTGAACAACGGAATGCAAATTGACGTGGAGCGCGATGGCCGCATGGCCATCTGCCGCTGCATATTCATCGAGTCCACGGACAACTACCTGCTCAGGAATCCCGAGCAGGCGGTGGACAGCATGTGGGTGGGCCTCGCGCGTGAATTGCGCCGACTGACGGCGACGCCGCTGCTGGCGAGCGAGGTGTGGTTCCGCCGTCCGGCGCCGCCCGCGAAGGCGCGCAGCGAATACGAGCGGGTGTTCGCATCACGCCTCACGTTCGGTGCGGTCGAGGACCGGTTTATTCTCCCCGTGACACACCTCGACGCCCCGGTGCTTTCCGCGAATCCCTCACTCTTGCACACGTTCGAGCAACACGCCGATGCCGTACTGGCCGGAATGGACAAGCAGGGATCGAAGTCGCAACTCGTCGCGAAGGTGCTCGCGGCAAAACTCAAGGGCGCTGCGCCGCCGCTTAGCGTCCCCGGGTCAGGTGGGCCTCCTGCTTGGCTTCTCCGAGCCAAGCGCCTTTCATCGCGCCTTCAGACGGTGGACGGGGAAGCGGCCGAGCGAGTATCGAGCATAACGCATTAACCCTGTCGCTTCATCCAGGGCACCTTGCTCGCCGCATTTCCACTACGCGACATTTCCGTGAATAGCGCAGACGCCACGTCGTCCCCAGTCCCCTCTACTCCTCTCCAAATGCGTACACACACGTTGCTCGCGCTCGCCGCAGTCATTCCGAGCCTATCCGCCTGTGACAGCGCGTCATCAAAGGCGACAGATACGTCGGCTGTTGCGAAGGTCGGCGCCGTGGCGCCAGCGGCGCCCGCGCTGGGACCCGGAGAATCGCTATTCGCCGTGGAAGGAGGGAACATCTGGTACAAGGTCTCCGGCAGTCAGCGTGGCGTCCCGGTCATCCTTGTTCACGGCGGTCCCGGGTTCAACAGCTTCTACCTCAAGCCGCTCGAAGCACTCGGCGATGAACGCCCCGTCGTACGGTACGATCAGCTGGGGGCTGGCAAGTCCGACGGGATGACCGACACGGCGAAGATGAACATTCCGCACTTCGTTGCTGAACTCGATTCGCTGCGCGCGCACTTGGGCTACGACAAGGTGCACATTGTTGGGCACTCCTGGGGCTCCATGCTGGCCATGGAATACTACCGCGCGCACCCGGAGCACGTCGTGAGCCTGTCGCTTGGCGGGCCGGTGATGAACGTGCCCGAATACGCGGCATACGCAAAGTCACTGGTGAAGACGCTCAGTGATTCTGCGCAGCGCGCTATCCGTGAAGGGGAGGCATCCGGAAAATTTGATACACCTGCCTACCAACACGCGATGGAAGAGTTTTACGGCAAGTACGTGTGGCTGCGGCCGAATCCAGCGGATCTCGATAGCACGTTCAAGATGCTCAACGAGGCGATCTACAATTACATGCAAGGGCCGAGCGAGTTCACGATCAACGGAACGTTCAAGGACTACGACGCGACGCCATTCCTTCCGCGTGTCAAGGTGCCGACATTGTTTGCCGTTGGTGATGTGGATGAAGTCGGACCAGCAATCGCCAAGCGTCATGCGGGGCTGACGCCCGGCGCGACCTATGTGCTGATCCCGAACTCAGCACACATCAGTACGTGGGATAACCCGGAAGTGGTACTGAACGCGATCCGGAAGCACTTGAAGAAGGCGGACCCAAAGTGACGGTGCGGGCTGTCGCCGCAGAGCGTTCACTTACTCCTCCTTCGGCGCGACCATAAGCATCTCCGACCGGGGCGGCGTCCACGGCGGAATCCACGCCCGCCGAGACAACGAGCAGGCTCCCGCCGCGACCGATACATCAGAGAATCCTCGGGTCCCCACGCCAAAACGCAGGTCGGAGAAATGCACGGCGCCGTCGCGCGCATGATTCCACACCGGGACCCGATAGAAGTGCAGGGCAGCAGCCACCTCGCAGCGCGACGCCGCAAGCGCTGCAAGCTCGCCACGCGGCGCGGCCCACTCGTCACCCCACGTGACACGCGTCGACGCAACAAGCGTTGACGGTGTCGCATCACCCAGACCACCAAAACGGGTCGCCCCTGCGCGCGCGCGACAGGAATGCGTCGAACGCGTCGACTCGGCGTTCGTGAACGACCACGGTGCGATCGTCGCGCCACGAACCACATAACGGCTCGCCGTCAGCGAGACCACCAGTCCGTCAAAACAGAATGGGTTGCCCGCGCCGGGTGACACGATCACGTCAGCCAGCGTTTCACCAGCAGGCATCGCTGCACGAACGGCGCGCTTGGCCTGGCCGCTGGACAGGGCAAACACACCCTCGACCGTCAACCACGCAGCGATCCCCACGGCAACCCGACGGTGACTCGACATCACGCGGTGCATGAGCATTGAGAGCGCCGCACCAACCGTCACCACCAGCGCGAGCGATCGTGTCAACTCGCCGAGCGTCCACGAGGCGGCGAGGATTGCCACGAGGAGCAACGACAGGAGCACTCGGCTCCATCGTGCTCGCGGGCCGAAGAGCAGCGCCGGAATGGCGACCACCCAGATCCACGGTTCAACGATGAACACACTGTCACCATACAGCCACCGGTTGTCGAGCGGCCAAAACGGATGCACACCGTAGCTGTTGGTGAAGTCCAGTAGCAGGTGCGACAGGGTACCGGCCAACGCGAGGACCAAGAGCGGCGTTCGTTCGCGGACATCGACGAGACCCGCCGCGCGTTTGCGTAGATGCAGCACGACAAACCACATCACCAACGCGGCGGCGACGGCAAAGACGATCGTATGCGTGTGTCCGCGATGATGCAACAAATAGCCCAGCTTTCCCATCCCGACGACGGGGCCCGAGTAGAGCAAGTCGGCATCGGGGAGTTCGGCCGCGATAACGCCGAGTCCCAC
>JANOPS010000168.1:0-17009 GCA_031421995.1 Gemmatimonadaceae bacterium | reverse complement strand
CGTTACCACGACGACGGACAGGGAGGTGATGATCCCGCGGGCGATTTCGAAGGGCTCGATGAGCTCCCACTGTTCGACGGCTAACTGGGCGTTGAGCATCAGCGGTTACGTGGGAAGAGAGAACTCGAACGGAACTCCGTTTGATCGGTCTTGAGTATCTTGAAGCTAGCCGCCTGTGATACGCCGGCGGTATCGAGCACGAATTGTACAAGCACCTTGCCTTCGACCTTCGCGTCGCGCAGCGCTCGTGGGTATTCGGGACCCTTGAAGCCGGGGAGCACGGCGCCCGTACCCTACTTCTCCAGCTGCCCGTAGGAGAAGCTGGCGCTCGACGGCTTGGCACCCCGCGGCAACTTGCGTTGGAGGAGATATCTTGGTATCGTAGGTGATACCATATGAGGCATCACGTCATCCTCGACACGAACGTGCTCATCGCGGGCCTGCGCTCGCGGCGGGGCGCGTCGTTCGCCCTTCTCGGCCTGCTCGCCGAGGCAGCATACGAGATCAGCGTATCCGTGCCACTGGTGTTGGAGTACGAGGCGGTGGCGCGGCGTCAGGCGCGGGAGCTGGGCCTGACCCACGCGGACGTCGATGCTGTCGTCGACTTCGTCTGCCGGCAGGCGCACCACCGGACGATCTTTTACCTCTGGCGCCCGTTCCTCCGTGATTCCAACGACGACATGGTACTGGAGGTCGCCGTCGAAGCGCAGTGCCGCTACATCATCACATTCAATACGCGAGACTTTGCCGGCGTCGAGCAGTTCGGGCTGCAGACGTTGACGCCGGGCGAGTTCTTGGCGCTCCTTCAGGAGGACGCATGAGCACCATCAGTCTTCGGCTCCCGGAGTCGTTACACGCACAAGCCCGTCTACTCGCGGAGCAGGAGGGCATCTCGATTAACCAGCTGATCGCGACGTCACTCGCCGAGAAGATGTCGGCCCTGCTTACGAGCGAGTATCTCGAAGCGCGTGCGGCGCGGGGCTCACGGCAGGCGTTTCAACGGGTACTCAAGAAGGTGAAGGATCGGTCCCCGATCCCGGGCGACGAACGGTAGTCATCACGCGATCGTGGCAACGCGGGTACGCGCTACCCCACTGCCGTGCAGAGCTCCACCAGGAACCCGTTGCAGTCGCGCACATACGAGACGATCTGGCCCCATGGCTTCGCGGTTGGCGGCTGCACGGCGACAGCGCCTGCCGAGACGGCCCGAGCGAACGCCGCAGGCACGTCGTCGGTGACGAAACCTACCTCGGCCCCCGCCGGCCGCTGGTCCGGGCGATTGCGGGTATAGTCGATGGTCTCCGCCAACAACGACTCGGCGGCGAAGGCGAGTACCGTGGCACCAGTCTCCAACTCGGCATAGTCATTACCCTCGTGCAGGAATCGCCGCGTGAGGCCAAACGCTTGTTCATAGAAGGCGAGGGTGCTGGGGACGTCCGGCACGTACAAAATGGTGTAGGCGAGGCGCATAAGAGTTGGGGCGAAGGGTCGGGGAAACCGCGTGGCGCGAGTGCACACACAGCAGCCTAGCGGGCCGCCCGTGCGATGTCTTGAAGAAGTCGGTCATGCGTGGCCGGCGCCGAGCAGCTGACAGCGGAGTGGCCGATTTACGCTGTCGCACGAGTGGGCGAACGAAGAGGGCGCACACACAACGTCAATACGAATCCGAGCGCCAGCAGTGCTGCGAGAATTTGCAGTGACCCGTCGTAGATATGCACGCGATCACCCCCGGGGGGCAGTGCGGCCTTGGCGCGATTCGACAGCTCGGTGATGATGAGCGGCCCCGCGATCGCCGCAGCGCTCCATGCGGTAAGCAACGCACCATGAATAGCGCCTACATTCTGCGGTCCGAAAATGTCTGCGAGGAACGCCGGGATGGTGGCAAACCCTCCTCCGTACATCGTAAAAATGGCAAACAGGCTGAGTTGGAACAGTAGCCATTGTCCCTGTGTGGCAAAGCGCGGGATACTCAGGAACAGCACCAGCTGCAGCGCGAAGAAGATGAGATACGTGTTGCGTCGGCCGAGGTAGTCGGAGGCCGACGCCCAGACAAATCGTCCTGATGCGTTGAAGATGCTGATGAATGACACCACGGCAGCCGCCTGCAGCGGCGTGCGCTGAAAGAGATCCTGCATCATGGGCGACGCCTGGGCCAGAATGCCGATGCCCGCCGTGACGTTGATGAACAGGATGCCCCAGAGCAGCGCGAACTGCCCTGTGCGCACAGCCACATTCCGCGACACGCTGTGCGTGGCGATCATTGACGGAGCGCCCTTCGTTGTGTCTGCCGCATGCGTTTGCGCGCGACCGCGCCATCCTGGCGGCGACCACCCGTCTGATGGTGACATCAGCAGCATGGACCCTAGCATCATGATCGCGAGATACACGACGCCCAACACCATCACCGTATTCGCGATGCCGATCCGCGCGATCAGGAACACGTTCAGAAAGCCGGCGATAAACGCGCCACCACCGAATCCCATGATCGCCATCCCGGTGGCCATGCCGCGCCGATCGGGAAACCACTTTACCAGCGTGCTCACTGGTGCGATGTATCCCAAGCCGCATCCTATGCCACCAATGACGCCCATGCCGAGGAGCACCAGTATCGGCTGACGCGCGGAGAGCCCGTATCCGCCGATCACCAGTCCTGCCCCGAAAAACAGCGCCGACGCGCGCGCGGCGACGCGTGGGCCGCGCCGCTCCACCCACGGTCCGCCGATCGCGGCACTCAGCCCCAACATCGCGAGCGCCGTGGTGAAGGTCGTGTATGGTGGCAAGAGCCACCATGGCTGATCGGCGAAGAGCTGTTGAATCGGCCGATTCAGCGTGCTCCACGCGTACACCGAGCCGATGCAGAGATGCACCAGGACTGCACCGAGTGGCACGCGCCAACGGTTGGGGCGCGGACCCGTTTCCGTTGAGGTCGACATAACGGCAAGGCTACGATATGTCACGGAAGAGCGCAATCGGCCGACGGTGGGTGATATTTCCGGCGTGTCGTTTGCCGTCAGCTCGGTGTGTTGGTCTCTCTCGATTGGAGCCGGTCACGTGTTGGATTCTCTCGCAGTCTCCGCGGTGGCGCGGACGCGGTTGCGTGTCGCCGCGGTCGCGCTCGCTGTTATGGTCCCGACGTCGTTGGCGGCATGGGGCGACGCCGGACATCGGCTGATCGGTCTCACGGCGGCGCAGAAGCTGCCCAGCGATATGCCGGCATTCTTTCGCAATGCGTCGCAACAGCTCGCATATCTCAATCCGGAACCCGATCGCTGGAAGGCCAATGTCGAACGTCGGCTAGATCCCGCGCTCGAAGGCGGCACCTCGCCGGATCACTACATCGACATGGATCTGGTTGATACGGCGGTATTGCGCGCCGCGCTGGCGGCACCGCATCGATGGGCCTACGCAGACTCGTTGCGCCCTGCGGGTGTCGCGCCCAACACGATGGGGCTGCTTCCCTTCGCGATCATCGAGCAAGTGCAGCGCCTGCGCACTGACTTTCGCCTGTGGCGCATTGCGCCAGACTCCACCGTACGAACATGGATTGAGCAGCGTATCATTGACGATGCCGGCATCCTTGGGCACTTCGTTGCAGATGGGTCCAATCCCCACCACACCACGAAGCATCACAACGGATGGGTGGGCGACAATCCGAAAGGCTACACCACCGACAATCGTTTTCACGGGCGTTTTGAGACGGCATTCGTACAGGCGCACATCAAGGCACCAGACATTCTCGGCGCAATGACGCACGATGCGCAGGTGTTTCCCAATGTTCGCGGTGCGGTACTGAGCTATCTCGCAACGACCTTTGGTCAGCTGGATCACCTGTATCAGCTCGACAAGGCGACGGCGTTTCAACCGGAGACCAGCACGCCAGATCAGCGCGCGTTTGCGTCGGCGCGCATGGCCGCTGGTGCCGAGATGCTGCGAGACTTGTGGTATACCGCGTGGGTTACCAGCGCCGCGCCGTAGGCTAGTGTCGTCGCCTCGTGCTGAAGGCGCGGCGTACGAGTGGTCGGTCATTTCGTCCCACTCGGAAACCTCGCGTCCCTCGTGTCCGTAGCGCATAGCTGACGCCACGGTCGACACACGACCGAACGACTGCCCTCGGCGCCATTCGCACTCATACGGGACTGCACATGCGCCGCCGAACCAAGGTGTTGGGAACACTCGTCACGTTGTTGGCTATCAGCGTGACCGCGTTGGGCTTGACGGTCAGCTACGACGCCGCCTGTCCGACAGCGGCACCAGCCGGCGCCGCCGCACCCGCGATCAAGGCCTACCGCTATCACTGCTATGGCTCGCCAGCGGTGTTGCAGTTGGTTGATGTCAGCAAACCGACGCCAGCAGATAGTGAGGTGTTGGTCAAGGTGCATGCGGCCTCGATTAATCCGTTAGAGTGGCACTACATGCGCGGAAAGCCCTATCTGATGCGCATCTCATCGGGCATTGGCACACCGACGAACCAGAAGATCGGTTCAGACTTCGCTGGCACCGTGGAGGGCGTTGGTGCCGCCGTGACGCGCTTCAAAGTTGGTGATCGCGTCTTTGGCATTGGCGACGGGACGTTCGCGGAGTACTTCACGATCCGCGAACAACGGGCCATCGCGGTCATGCCGGACAGTGCGACGTTTGAGCAGGCTTCAGCGGTTGGCGTGGCCGCCATCACCGCGCTGCAAGCCGTGCGCGACAAAGGGCAGGTGAAGGCAGGACAGCACGTGCTGATCAACGGGGCGTCGGGCGGCGTGGGAAGTTTCGCTGTGCAGATCGCCAAGTCGTACGGGGCGCACGTGACCGGCGTCGCGAGTACGCGCAACGTTGAGCTGGTCAAGTCACTCGGCGCGGATAGTGTGATCGACTACACCAAAGACGATTTCACCAAGGGCACCCAGAAATATGATGTGATTATTGACATGGTCAGCAATCACTCTGTGCGGAAGGTCGCCAGCGTGCTTGCACCCGCGGGCGTCTGCGTGATCGTGGGAGGCACCAACGACAACCGATGGATTGGGCCCGGTATTCAATCGCTCGAAGCGATGGTTCTTGCGCCGATCGTCAAGCAGACCTTTATCACCTTGCTGGCGTCAACAAGCCAGCGGGACTTTGACGTATTGCGCGATCTGATGCAGGCCGGCAAACTCAACGCGGTGATAGACCGTCGCTACCCGATGGCCGAGCTCCCGGCGGGCGTGGAGTATCTGGAGAAGGGTCGGGCGCGCGGTAAAGTGATCGTGAACGTCGTCCCGGCGCAGTGACGCTGAGGCGTTCTGGTGGTTTGTTTAAGGGAGCGTGCTACTCCTGTCCGACCCACCCATGTCTTCTGACTCCAGTCTACCGCACGTACACCTGACGCTGATCGAGTCGGGAAGGACCGCATCGGTCGGCCACCGCTTGGCGGTCGGCGGAAGCGTTACCGGTCAAGTCGCCGTGTTCTGCGCTGTCGTCATTGGCGTCTCGGCGTGGCATGCGCGGGAGAGGGTGTCCGACGCTCCAGACGAGCGTCCTACGTTTCTTGCGCCGTTGCTCCGCAAGTTTCCCCCGCCCGTTCAAGAGCGGCTGAGCTACGTGGGGCTTGGCGGTGCGCTGCGCCCGTCGGGGGACGTGGCGAGAACATCCGAATCCGATTCCCCGCGGCTCCTCGTGACGAACGTGCCTGCAGAGAGTGGGGGAGATGGTCAGGTGGTCGCGCAGCAACAGGAGGCGGATCCACAGCGCGCGTACTTCGACGTGGAGGTCGACTCGACCGTCGTCCGCGATTCAACGAGCGAAGGCCCCGCGTATCCGGCAGAGCTGTTGTCCAAGAACATCAACGGCTACGCGCTTGCCTCGTTCGTGGTCGACACCAATGGCCGAGCAGATCCAAGCACATTCGTTGCGCTCGAATCTACGCACCCGGCGTTCGCGGAGGCGGTGCGCGTTGCGCTGCCCCGCATGAAATTTCGACCGGCGATGATGGCCGGTGTGCGGGTTCGACAACTCGTGCAGCAGCAATTTTCGTTCCGCGTTGTGAACCCCGCGGTCAGCTGAATACGGTCCTCTTACCACGCCCCCACGTATGCGTTTCCCCTCCTGCGCGCTCTCCACGGTGTTCCTCTCCTCTGCGTTGCTCGTCGGCGCTCCCAGCGCCACGCAGGCGCAGGAACCCTACGCGTGGCGCGAAGATCTGGTGTTCCATACGTTCTCGATCGCCGCGATCGACCCCCGCACCGGTGAGGTTGGTGTCGCCGTGACCACGCGCGTGCCGTGTGTTGGTAATGGCGTGCCGTGGGTGCGGAAAGGCGTTGGTGCGGTGGCCACGCAGGCCAGCACGCGCACCGAATACGGTAATGAACTTCTTGACGCGCTGGCCAAAGGCGAGGCGCCTGACGTCGCCCTCAAGCGATTGCTGGCGGCGGATTCGGGCTTTCAATCGCGCCAAGTTGGCGTCATCGGCATAGACGGTCGCTCGGCGCAGCACACCGGCACGCGACCCAATCAATGGGCGGGTCATCGCGCTGGAAAGAATTACGTCACGCAAGGGAATATCCTTGTTGGACCCGAGGTGATCGCCGAGGTGGCGAGGAACTTTGAGGCCAGTGAGGGGACGCCGCGTCATTTGGCCGATCGGCTGATTGACGCGTTGAACGCCGGCTTCGTGTTGGGCGGTGACAAGCGACATGGCTTGCGCACGTCGGCGGCGGTGGTGGTGGCGGACTCGCGCCCGGGCATGTCTCGCCGGACGGACGGACAGACGGCGAACATCAACGTGTGTGAACACGCCGACCCGCTCGGCGAGCTGCGTCGTATTTATGATGCAGTTTCGCAGACCTTGGGCTATCGCACGCTGGAGCAGTTCTCCGGCGGCGATGTGTTTCAGTTGAAGGTGATGCTGAATGCGCTGGGATTTTACAAGAAAGGCGACGGGATGACCGCGCGGATGACCGACGCGAATTTGTTCACGTCGGAGACGGTGGCCGCGGTCGACGCCTTTCGCGCGAGTGAGAACATGGGCACACCGGCCGTCGGCGGATCGCCAGGCGGACTTGTGGATCGCGAGACGGTGGCGCGACTGTGGGGGGCGTTGGAGCGGGCGGGGAAGGCGACGGCGGTGCGGCAACAGCTGCTGGACGGCACGATGGTGCGGCGGTGATTAACTGCGGGTTGGACTGATTAACTGCGGGTGGGGGTTGGACTGATTTACTGCGGGTTGGGGTGGGACTGATTTACTGCGGGTGGGGGTTTCCCCGGCGCGCCATCAAGGAAGTGCAAACGCGACATAGGTGCCGCCGCTCTTCGCGCCGTTCTTTCCCCCGCCGCAGGCGATGACGAGATACTGCTTGCCGTCCACCATGTAGGTTGACGGTGTCGCGTTGCCGGCGGCGGGCAACGTTGCCTGCCAGAGCAAACGTCCCGTACGTTTATCGTAAGCACGGATTTTGTTGTCGTAGGTGGTTGCCGCAATCAGCAACAACCCGTTCTCGGTCACGATCGCACCGCCGTAGCTGTCCGTGCCGGTGTTGCGAATACCTTTGGCGGCGAGTGCGGGATATTCACCAAAGGGGATCGACCAGCGCGTGGCGCCCGTGTTGAGATCGATGGCGTTCAGCGTGCCCCACGGCGTTTTCACACCAGGATACCCTTGGTGATCAAGGAAGATGTCGAAGAACGCGGTGCGGTACGGCAGCGCATAGGGCGTTGTGCCGACGGTTGCGGCGGTGGCGTCCTTGCCGGTCACTAGGTAGTTCACAATGTCGTTGATCGCTGCGCCGTCCATCGCACCGGCGTAGGCGGGCATGCGACCACTGCCCTCGCGCACGATTTGCGCGATCTGCTCACGTGAGCGACGCGCAATGATGTTCTCAAGCGACGGGCCAATGGCCGTCCCGGTGCGCTTCTCACCATGACAAGATGCGCAGTTGGCGGCGTACAGCGATTCGTCGCTGCGTGGCACCAGTTTCAGCAGCCACGCCATTTCGTTGGAGTTCACGTACAGCAGCCCCGTCGTGGGATCAAACGCCGGGCCACCCCACTCGCCACCGCCGTCGACGCCGGGATAGATGATCGTGCCCTTCGTGTTTGGCGCATCGAACGGATTGGTGGTCTTGTACTCGTTAAACGTTTTGAGCGCGGCGGCGTGCGCGGCTGGCGTGCGTCTCGTGAGATCGTTCTTCGTGAGCTCTTGCCGAGCGAATGGCTTGGGGAGGGTCGGGAAGAACTGTGAGGCCGCGGGTTGTTCACCCGCGAGCGCAGCTTGCGGCATACGACGTTCTTCGAGCGGAAACAGCGGCGTGCCGTTCTCGCGGTCGAACACAAACACGTGGCCCGTTTTCGTGATTTGTGCGACGGCGTCCACGGGTTTGCCGTCGCGTGTTATGGTGACCAGCGTTGGAGCCGCGGGGAGATCGCGATCCCACAGGTCATGCTTGAGCACCTGGTGATGCCACACGCGCTTGCCGGTGCGTGCATCAAGTGCGAGCACGCTATTGGCAAACAGGTTGTCGCCCAGTCTGTTGGCGCCATAAAAGTCATACGATGCTGATCCAGTCGCGGCAAATACCAGGCCGCGCTTCGTGTCCACCGTGACACCGGCCCACGCATTCGCGCCGCCGGCGATCTTCCACGCGTCCGCAGGCCACGTGTCATAGCCAAACTCGCCGGGAAGCGGAATGGTGTGAAAACTCCAGCGCAGCGCGCCGGTTTTGACGTCGTAGCCGCGAATATCGCCTGGTGCACTCGGCAGTTGCTCGGGCACTGAGCTGCCGATGATGAGGACATCTTCGAAGACCACGCCGGGTGTGCTCGCGCTGACTGACAGCCCTTCAACGGGTCGGCCAAGTCCGGCGCGCAGATCCACCCATCCGTTGCTGCCAAAGCTGGGGATCGGCTTCCCGGTGGCGCGATCCAGCGCGTAGAGCCGATTGCGATAGTTGAAGATCACGCGATCGCCGGTCACCACCACGCCGCGATGGCGGATGCGCGACAGCGGGGCGGCGCCATTGTTGGGGTCGAAGCGCCACAGCTCTTTGCCCGTCGCGGCATTCAATGCGAAGACGTGCAGTTTCGGCGTCGTGGCGTACAAAATCCCGTCGATCACGATGGGATTCGCCTGCATCTCCGAGCCTTTGAATTCGTCGCCTGTGGCGTACGTCCACGCCACCTTCAAGCGCGCGACGTTGGCCGGCGTGATCTGGCTGAGCGTACTGAAGTGCGTGTTGTCGGTATTGCCGCCAAATACCGACCAGTTGGCGGCCGACGCCTGCGCAAAGGCCGCGGCGGCGGCCATGCTGTTCACGGCCATCGCGCGCAGCACGGCGGTGGCGAGGCGATGCTGTGCTGTGGACTTCGTCATCGAGGTGTGCGTGGAGTGTTATTGAGTTATCGCAGCGTCGCTTTGCCGGACTTCGGATCAAACGTCGACCCGCCGGGCAACACATGCATGCGTACGCTAGAGGCCCCAAGCACGGGAGCGTCGTCGGCCGTACGCTTGGCATCACGTGCGTCGACAATCAGCACGGAACTCGCGCCCATGATGCGCCACATGCCGCTGGGCTCTACGATGATCGCCGTGCCCTCGTCTATGCCGGCACCAAGATGTGGCCCGTCGGCAAGTACGAGGCTCAGCAGACGGTTCTGGCGTTTGCGGCGCAAGAAGTGCTGATCGATGATCGCGTCGGAAATGAACGAGAAGCCGCTGTCCACTTCCACCGTGCCCCGCTTCACGCGCGTCCATGCTTCGGTGGTATCGCGGGTGCGCAGGAGCTCGGTGCCGGTGATCATGGGGGTTGAGATCACCGCTGCGCCCGCTGAGGTGCCACCGACCACGGCGCCATCGGCGTATCGTGCATGAATGGCCTTCTCAACCTTGGAGCCGAGTAATGCTTTGGTGAGCCGGTTCTGGTCTCCGCCGCCAAACCAGACACCGGTGGCACTGTCCAGCAAATGCACGACCGAATCAAGGTCGGCTTGCTCGCGCGTGATCCAGATGTTGCGAGCCCTGGCGCCAAGCTTTTGCAGGCTCACGGCCTTGTCTTCGCCGCTGTTTTCACCGCTGGCGCTGGCCATCGCGAAGACGACGATGTTGGCCTTGCCTGGGCCGCCTGCCAGCTTCACGAATTCGTCGACCAAGGCGGCGGGTTGCGTGCCGCCGCCGACGATGAACAGCGCGCCGCGCGTAGTTCGTGATTGTGCCCCGACGTTTGCGGCCGCAGCGGTGAAGAGCAGCAGTGCGGCGACCGACCGCAGCGACGCGGTGGAGCACGCAAATCGAACGGGCCGACGACTAGCCATGCGGGGGCTCAGGGTTGAGGTATGCGCCGAATCTACCGTACGGTGAGAGTCGGCACATCATCTGCGAGCATGGCCGGACGGGCGTTCATCACCGACAAGGGGGCTCGCTTGCCCCCCCGACAAAGCCGATGAGGGCGCCACTGATCGCTACGATCCGGAATGTCCTCGTTGCCAGTCGGTCGCCCCAACCAAGCCAGATCGGAAAGTACGTTACGACACCGGTCATTGCGCCAATCCCGGCGCCAGCGACAGTGCCGAGAGCGATGGTTTGGGCGCAGTTCAGCTCGTCTCGTGGGATCGTGGGGTACGGTTTGCTGCGCCGTGGCGGCAGCAGCGGACCGGGGATCCGGGGGCCGCCGGTCGGTGGGAATCGGCGAGGGGGGTCCTGGAGGGTCCCGTCGTTTGCCATCGACGGCAACGTGGCCCTTACCGCGATGGCGGGACCTAGCGGAGAGCGTGGAGTCGTCGACGAGCTGCTGTGCTGCTGCCGGCCGGATCGGGAGCGCAAAGGCGAGCAACATGCCGGCAACGACTGCAATTTGTGACGACTGAACTGCCCCAGACACTAGCGCACGCATCGAATGCCGCATGGACCATCCTCAGGAAGAGAGTGTGATGGTATAGTCGGCGGTTTGGCGGGCGGGCTCCATACGTCGTACAACGTAGACGGGCCGGTGGACGACGTAGCCGTTTGCTGGCATTGGTGATTCGGAACGGCAAACAGCTTGATTGAATCACGGGGGACACGGAGGCCACGGAGGGGGCGTGTCCGAAGACGTAGAGCCAGTACTGGCACTTCGTTTTTGTGCGATGGACTAGCGATACCCCGCTGCCTGCAGTTCAAACAGCTCGGCGTATCGCCCGCTCTGCTGCAACAGCTCCTCGTGCGTTCCACTGGCTTCAACCATGCCATCCGCCAACACCAAAATACGATCGGCCATGCGCACACTCGAAAAACGATGCGAGATCAGCACGCTCGTTTTCCCCGCGCTCAGCTCCTTAAATCGCTGAAATACCTCAAACTCGGCGCGCGCATCCAGTGCGGCGGTGGGCTCGTCGAGAATGAGCAGCTGCGCATCGCGCATGTACGCGCGCGCAATCGCGATCTTCTGCCACTCGCCGCCGGAGAGGTCCACGCCGGTGCGAAACCGTTTGCCAATGCGCTGGGCGTATTGTTCGGGGAGCTTATCAATGACTTCGTTGGCCAGACTCCGCTGCGCGGCGACCCGCACGCGATCTGGATCATTGCGTGCCTCAATACGTCCTACAGCGATGTTTTCACCAGCGCTCATGCTGTAGCGCACAAAGTCCTGAAAAATGACCCCGATATTCGCCCGCAACGCGGTCAGGTCATATTCGCGCAGGTCGCGGCCATCAAGCAGAATCTGTCCTTCGGTGGGGTCGTACAGGCGCGCCAACAATTTCACGAGTGTGGTTTTGCCCGCACCGTTCTCGCCCACCAACGCCAGCGTCTCTCCCGCGTGCAACGTGAACGTGAGATGCCGCACCGCCCACCGCTCGACGCCGGGGTAGCGAAACCCCACATTGCGAAATTCAATGCCGTGGAGGAGTGGCTGCGGGACAGCGCGGGCGTTGGGCGGCGAGGTGATCGACGACTGGATCGTAAAGAAGGAAAACAGATCGTCGAGGTATAGCGCTTGACTGGCCGTGTACGAAAAGCCGATGAGCAGCCCTTCCAGCAGGCTGCTGAGGCGTCGAAACGACCCCGCCAGAAACGTTAGGTCGCCGATTGTAAACTGTCCCGCCAACGTGCGCCACGTGATGTACGCATACGCCGCATAGTATCCGCTGGTGCCCACGGCCGTGAGCAGGCCCATCCAGCCCATCTTCTGGCGTGCCAGTCGACGATTGACGCGATAGAAATCGGCTGACAGCGTCTTGAAGCGATCGATCAGGAAATCGTTCAAGCCAAAAATCTTGACTTCCTTGGCCGTGTCAACGCTGGCGCCGGTTTGCCGCAGATACTCGAGCTCGCGGCGCTCTTGCGCGCGCGACCATTGCAAGGCGTAGTCGCGCGCGTTGAAGTGCGCCTCACCGACAAAGGCAGGTACCAACGCCACAAAGAGCAGCATAATCAGCCATGGTGAGTACACGGCCAAGCCCGCGCCAAAGCTGATGATCGTGATCAGGTTTTGCACCTGACCAAACACTTGCCCCATCACGCCAAGGCCTTGCGACGCCTGCGAACGCGCGCGCTCCAAGCGGTCCTGCAGTTCGCTGTCTTCAAACTGCTCAAGGTCCAGCGTGGCCGCGTGCTGCATGAGTCGCACGCTGGTGGCGATGGAGAACTGCGCGCCGAGCATCATGTCGAAGAGGGCGCCAGCTCGACCGATCAGGTCGGAGACAATCGCCAACCCGAATTCGGCGCCAATCAACCACAGGGCGCGATCAAGAAGGCCACTGGCCAACCACTCGGCGAGGGTGGCTGGATGCGTTGGAAGTGCAGCTTTGGCGATCACCTCATCAATGATGAGTTTGCCGATGTAGAGCGACACCACCGGCAGCAACGCGCGTACGAGTCGCACGCCCATCGTGCTGATCGTGAGCGCCCGGTTGGTGCGCCACACGAGGCCGAAGAGCGGGACAACATGCCGCATCGCGCCGAGGCGTTCGCGTACGGTTTTGAGCTGAGGTGGGGGACCGGGGCGCGCCATTCTACAGGCTAGTGGCTGGACCGCGCTCCGTAAGCATGTCGCGCACCAGATCCACGATCCGTTCGACAGGCGTACGCTCGATCGGATGCCCCACGTTGTCAAGGACAATGCACTGCGCCCGCAACATCACTCGCGCCGCCTCCTGCGACTCCTGAACGGTAACCGTCTCATCCTTCGACCCCACCGCGTTGCCCGCGTCGGCCATGAGGTCAACGAAGTCCGCCAGTTGAAATCGTGCCCCGTCCGCGAGCGGGGTGTTGCCGTGGCCCGGAAGCTCCAGAACATCAACGCCCATCGGCTCATCGCGCTGCGGATCAGGCAACGTACGAAGTGCCTCGACGACGGGGCGCATCTGCTCGGCGCTGCCTAGAGCGCCATGTACGACGAGGAGAGAAGGCATGCTGGTGTTGAAGAGGAGGTGATACTCGACAATAGCGAGGGTGCACGCGCATTGCGAGATTGCCCTCCAGAAACGACCTTGGTCAGCAGGCCGTCCCACGTGGACTCTGCACTCACATTCTGCGGACTCATAATGACTCGTCTTGCGACACTCGTACTGCTCGGTGCCCTCATCGCCTGCGCCCCACGCGCCGACAGCCCAGCACCGGCACGCGAGTATCTCTACCTGTGGACCGCCTCTGCCGACACGACGCAGCCCGATTTCCTGGCGGTGGTCGACGTGACGGCAAGCACCAGCGACACGGGGCGCTACGGACGGCTGGTGACCACGTTGCCCGTGCCGGGGCTGATGAATCGCCCGCACCACACCGAGCACGAAATGCCCGCGGACAAACAGTTGTTTGCGAACGGCTTTGGTTCGGGCCGCTCGTTCATCTTCGACTTGACCCGGCCAGAAGCCCCTCGCATCGAAGCGGATTTCGGTGATGTGGACGGGTATGCCCATCCGCATTCGTTCTTGCGTCTGCCAAACGGCAACGTGCTGGCCACCTTTCAGATGACACATGCGAACGGACATCTCCGCACTGGCGGACTGGTCGAGCTTACGCCCGCTGGCGCGCGCGTGCGATCGGCGTCTGCCGAAAGCCCGGGCGCTGATTCGGGGCTCCGCGTGTACAGCGCGGGTGTGGTGCCGGCGCTTGACCGCATCGTGACGACGTCAACCGATATGGAGAAGGACTTCTTTGAGCAGTCACGCACGCTGCAGTTCTGGCGGCTCTCTGATCTCACGCTGCTCAACAGCCTGAAGCTCCCCGGTCCAAACGGTGTGCTATCCGCAGAGCCTCGCCTCATGGATGATGGTCGGACGATGCTGGTGTCGACCTTCAGTTGCGGGCTCTTTGTGATTGACAGTCTCGGCTCGGACGCGCCGACCGCGACCCAGGTGGGTTCCTTCCCGCAGAAGGAAGGCACGAGCTGCGCCGTGCCCGCCATCGTGGGGCACTACTATCTCGTGACGGTGCCGGCGTGGAGCGCGGTGGTCAGCCTCGACGTCAGCAATCCGCGAGCGCCGAAGGAAGTCAGTCGTGCCGTCTTTGATTCCACCGACGTGCCGCATTGGCTGAGCGTCTCGCCGGATCGCAAGCGCGTGGTTGTCACCGGATATGCGTCCATGCAGCATACGGCGCACATCCTGCGATTCGACTCCGCAACTGGCGTCGTGACGCGCGACATGAGATTTCGCGACGAGGGTGTAGCGGTTGGCGGATTTCGAATGGATAATAAGACGTGGCCGCACGGCGGGAACGCCAAGGGGATTCCGCACGGGGCGGTGTTTAGCCGACCGTAGCCGGTAGGAAGGTGGGACGCGGAATATGGGCTGTAGGATCACGCGCACGGTGACGATACCTTCCCGAGGGGGACTTCCCATTCGCCGCGATGTCGCGGTCCAGGCTTCGTCCCTCGCCCGTGACTTCTCTACGTGCCATCCATGGCCGACCTTCAGAACAAAGCCAGCGCCCGGGACCAGCTCGTGTTCGCCGAACAGATCGCGATGATCTACCGGCTCACGCTGCACTCGCTCGGGATGTCCTTCATCGGATCGACAGTGGTTGCCTTGGCGCTCTGGCCGCGGGCTCCACATGTGTCGGTCATCGCGTGGTATCTGTTTCACCATGTCGTGACGGTTGGCCGCTACCTGCTGATTCGCGCCTATCAACGCACCAAGCCGTCGCCCGCCGAGGCGCCTGTGTGGGCTCGTCGATTTATCGCAGGAAGCGCTGCCTCCGGCCTGATTTGGGCCACCTGCGGGACGGTCCTGTATCCATCCTCAGGAGATCCCGCACAATTCCTTGTGACGATCTACCTGATCGGCGTGGCGGCGACCGGCATGTTCACGATGTCGGCGTATTTCATGTCGTTTGTCCCGCTGGGAGCATTCGCGCTCCTCCCGATGATTGGATCGCTGTTGTACTCCAATGTGCTGAGTTCACAGATCGCCGGCGGCGCATCGCTCCTGTTCGTCTACATCGTGTTCGGCAACGGGCGACGGTTTGAAAAGATCACGGTCGACGCGATCCGGCTGCGTCTGGAACTCAGCGACGCGAAAGAAGAGGCAGAAGCGGCGAGCACCGCCAAGTCGCAGTTCCTCGCGAACATGAGTCATGAAATCCGCACGCCCATGAACGGCGTGCTGGGGCTTGCCGACATTCTGCTTGCCACGACGCTCGATGATTGGCAACGCCAAGTGCTCGAAACCCAACAGCGGTCTGCACAGAACCTGCTGGACGTCATCAACAACGTGCTGGACTTCTCCAAAATCGAGGTAAGCAAACTCGAACTGCGCGCACTCGACTACGATCCTCGGGCGATGGTGCGCGAACTGATGGAATCCTTCCGCGCGTCCGCGGAACGGAAGGGCCTCGCCCTGACCTTTGAGATCGACGACACCGTGCCCGCAGGGTTGCACGGCGATATGCCGCGACTCCGTCAGGTGCTCACGAATCTGGTGGGGAACGCCATCAAGTTCACCGATTCCGGAACGGTGATGGTGTCAGCGCGGCTTCGCGATGGCGGGGAAATTCGGTGGTCGGTTCGCGACACCGGTATCGGTATCGCGCCCAACGAAACAACGCTCGTGTTCGACGCCTTCGCGCAAGCTGATGGTTCGCACAGCCGGCGCTTCGGCGGCACCGGGCTCGGGCTCACGATCTCCAAGGAGATCGTGAGCCTGATGGGCGGCGTCATTGGGGTCGACAGCGTGCTGGGACAGGGGTCAACGTTCTGGGTGGACCTGCCCGTTACATTGGCCCATCAGGCCATCCCTGACGCTACGGCGTCTGTGCCCACTCGGCCGAGCGTTCAGCTGCGCGGTAGCGTGTTGCTCGTTGAGGACAATCCGGTCAACCAGCTTGTGGCGTACACGTTTCTCACCGACTTCGGGTTGCGCGTCTCCACAGCCGACAATGGTCGGACGGCCGTCGACCGCGTCGACGCAGAATCATTTGATCTGGTGCTGATGGACTGCCAGATGCCCGACATGGACGGCTTCGAGGCCACCACGCGCATTCGCGCTCGCGAACAGGAGCGCAAACAGGCACGGCGGTTGTCCATCATCGCGCTTACGGCAAGCGCCATTGCGGGCGATCGCGAACGGTGCCTCGCGGCCGGCATGGACGACTACCTCAGCAAGCCATTCAGCCGGGAACAACTGGCGTCGGTGTTGCGCAGATGGCTTCCGGACGGGCAGCGCGACAAGGGGGCGATCGGAGGCACGTCTGCTATGGCGCTGCGGAGCGACAGCAACCCGATTGACGCCGCCGTGTTGGGCGCATTTCGGGAGTGGTCGGCGGAGGACGGGCCGTCACTGGTGGCGCAGCTTGTTGAGGCGTATCTCACCGACACGCCTGTGCGGGTCGCACGGCTGCTCGCGGCGTTCCGCTCAGGCGACGTCGACGGCATGCGAACCGTGGCGCATAGCCTCAAGTCCAGCAGCGCATTCGTCGGCGCCCGTCACTTGGCCGAACTGTTCAAGACACTGGAAACACTCGGTCGCGTCGACGTGGCATCTCAGGCGCCAGCGATACTCGCGCTTGTGGAAGCCGAACTCGGGCGCGTGATTCACGCGCTGTCGAAACTACGTGAGGCGAGCCGCTTGTCCGACGAAGC
>JANOPS010000167.1:0-8342 GCA_031421995.1 Gemmatimonadaceae bacterium | reverse complement strand
GTCTTCACCAACCTTGATGCTGTTGGTCGGTCATTCAGCGCGAGCGGTCTTGTGTTCCCCTTCCCCATCAACGGCAACCAAGCCTCATCGGCGTACGTGAATTTCCGCACGACCGCCGCCAGCGGCGAGTGGATTACCCGGTTGGAGTTCGACAACAACCCGTCGTTCAACGCCTTCGAAGCCGCGAACTTCGCCGTGGTTCCTGAGCCGTCGACGTACGCCTTGATGGCCGCTGGCCTCGCGGCACTCGCTGTGGCCGCCAAGCGTCGCAAGCAGGTCTAGTTCTTCATCGTTCCACATGCAGTAACAAAAAAGCGGACTTCGGTCCGCTTTTTTGCTGTATAGGTCACGTTGACCGGCTCAATACGGCCTCCCGCGCGGTACCTGTATGGAAAGTTCTCGGTCTCCTCGCCCGCTCGGCTACTAGCCGACGGCGCTACTTGGCCGAGCCCACCCAGCCGCGTGCATCGTAAGTATGTGACTGATCTGGACCATATTGAACAGCGCGTCAGAGTGATCAGAGGTGCCGCTAAGGTGACCGCTCACGAGCCTCTCCAGTCCGCGAGCGTCCACCCAGCCTGACGTTCGCAGCGGGCCATCCAGTACGACACCTTTGACCATCTCCGACAGCGGGCCGCGCAGCCAGGACTTTACGGGCACAGCGAAGCCTAGTTTTGAGCGACGGGCGCGGACCGACTCAGGGATCTTTCCCCGCATGGCTTCTCGAAGCACATACTTGTTCCACCCATCGCGCATTTGCCACTGGGGCGGCAACGCCACGCAGTACTCCGCCAACGCGTGATCCAAGAAGGGCAACCGTGACTCCACCGAGTGGGCCATTGCGTTTCGGTCTTCCACGCGCAGGTAACAGGGGAGCGGGGCCGACGTTGCCTCTCGGCGCAATTCGCTCAGGAGGTCTTGGCGACCGGATCCTCGCACGATTGGCGAGACCATCCCTCCGAAGCCAGGTTCTACGACCGACCATCCAGGCGCCGAAGCCAGTTGGCGCTGGGCGCTGATACGTCGATAGGATGAAACGCCGCGTAGCAGATGTGCGCGAACAAGATTGATGGCCTGGCGCGCAATGTCACGCTCACCTCCGGGCCATGTTATCCCGAGTGAACGCATTTCCGACCGCACACGATCCAGGCGGCCACCGAGAAGGTGAGACACCAGCATGTGCACAAACAGATTCGAGTATCCACCAATGGTCTCGTCCGCTCCCTGCCCTCCCAATATCACACGTACACCCTGGCGAGACGCCAGGCGATAGAGCTGATAGCCAAGCAGGACCGCTGGAGAATGCAATGGCTCATCGTGGTGCCAGAGTGCCGCTGGCAAGTCAGCCCACACCTCTTGGGCAGTCGGGCGATGGCGATGCACCACAATGCCCGTCTCGCGAACGGTATCAGAAATCTGCTCTTTCTCGTCGAACTCCTCAGCCTCGTAGCAGAAGGCGTGGAGTGGTGCCGAACGCGTACCGGGATCGCCAACAAGCCGCGACATCTCGCAGGCAATACTGGTCGAGTCCATGCCGCCAGACAGCATCACGCCTACCGGCACATCTGCGCGCATCCGAATGCGCATCGACTCCCGGAAAAGACGCGAAAAATCCTCAATGGGGTCGCGGGATGGCTGAACGGTCTCGATCGGCAGCGTCCAGTAGCACTGCTGCACTTCGCGGCCATCGAGGCTGATCTCAAGCCAGTGTGCGGCCGGCAGCTGCACCACGTCGGCGAGAAAGGTCTCCTCAGTCTCCGGAAGTACATCGACCCTTTGGCGCAGCAGCAGTTCGGCGAACCGAGCCTCGTGCAACCGACCGCTCCAGAGACTCGATGCCCGGATGGCCTTCAACTCCGAGGCAAAGAGCAGCCCCCGACTAGATCGGTGGAGAAAGAGGGGCTTCTCACCAAAGCGATCACGCGCCAAAAACACCGTACCGCGCGGCGCGTCGTAAATGGCGAACGCATACATGCCGGCGAGGTGATCGACACAACGGTTGCCCCACTGCTGGTAGGCCGCCAGCAAGACGGCCGCATCACCAGAGGACGTGAAGCGATGCCCGAGGGCCGAAAGCTCTTCGCGCAGCTCTACGTAGTTATAAATCTCGCCGTTGAAAACCATCAGCAGGTTTTGGCTCGGTGAGCGCATGGGCTGGTGGCCTGCACTCGTGAGATCAAGAATCGCCAGTCGCCGAAACGCAAAGCCGACGGACCCGTCGACGACCACACCGTCATCGTCCGGACCGCGATGCTGAATGGTGTCGTTCATTCGCGCCAGCCATTCCGGGTGTGGCGGCTCTTGCCCCACGAATGCTACGAAGCCAACAAATCCGCACATGATACGTTTCCAGTCTGTATGAGGGCGTGGCGCGTGGCACTCTGATTCAGGGGTGAATCTCTGTGCGAAGGGCAGCGCCGCAATGTGATGCGAGCGCTGCCCCTACACTGGCCCAACCAACCAACCGATGGTGAACAGCAGTTATGAATGCGCGATGACCGCTGAAGTCACGCGTCGCTCCGACCGTCCGCGTGGTGTAGCGGCGAGGCCGAGGACTCGCGCATTGCCTTGCTGGAGTTTGGCGGTCACGTTACGGGTATCCACGACCAAGGCCGCGTGATCCACCACACGCTGATAGTCCACAGTCGTGTGGTCGGTAATGATAACGACCGCATCGGCCCAACTCAGCATCTGCTCGCTCAACTCGACACCCTTGCGCGTGTGTCCTTCTTCGCGGAATTCTGCGACAAACGGGTCGTGAAACTCCACGTGCGCCCCACGATCTTCCAGCAACCGCATGACGTCAAGCGCCGGACTCTCGCGCACGTCGTCGATATCACGCTTGTACGCCACGCCGAGCACCAGCACGCGACTCCCTTTCAGCGGCTTGCGCGCGTCGTTCAGCGCGTTGGCGACCTTCTGCACGACCCATTCCGGCATGTGCGAGTTGATCTCGCTAGCGAGGTCAATGAAGCGTGTTTTGTAGTTCAATGTACGCATTTTCCACGCAAGGTAGTGCGGGTCGAGCGGAATGCAGTGCCCACCAATCCCTGGGCCGGGCGTGAACTTCATGAAACCGAACGGCTTTGTCGCGGCGGCGTCAATGACTTCCCATGCGTCTACGCCCAGCTTGTCGCACATGATCGCGATCTCGTTCACCAACCCGATGTTTACGGCGCGGAAGGTATTCTCCAAGAGCTTGACCAGCTCCGCCGCCTCTGGCGATGATACGGGCACCACGGTATCGATGCAGCTGGCGTACAACGCGCTCGCCACTTCGACGCACGCCGGTGTGATACCGCCGACGACCTTCGGCGTGTTCTTGGTGTGGTACACCGGGTTCCCTGGGTCGACCCGCTCCGGACTGAACGCCACGAAGATATCGGAGCCGACCACAAGTCCCTGCGCTTCGAGCCGCGGCTGCAACAGTTCACGCGTGGTGCCCGGATACGTCGTGCTTTCCAACACCACACACATACCGGGACGCGCCTGCCGCGCGATGGCGTCAGCGGCCGACAACACGTAGGACATGTCCGGATCGCGTGTCTTGGACAGCGGCGTGGGAACGGCAATGGAGATCGCATCACAGTCCTTCAGTCGAGCCTCCACGGTGGTGGCTGTAAACGTACCAGCCCGTACCATCTCACCGATTTCGGTGGATGGCACGTCCTGAATGTGCGATTCGCCCCGCATAAGGAGGTCCACCACACGCTCGCTGACGTCGTACCCAATGACGTTGAAGCCAGCTTTCGCGAACTCCATGGCCAGTGGAAGGCCAACGTAGCCCAATCCTACCACTCCAATGGTGGCGGACCGGTCGTTGATTTTGCCGAGCAGGGCGGAACGTGAGGATTCGCGGGTCATGATCATCGGTGTTGGGTGCAGAGACGAAACCGAAAGAGGCACTTGTCGTTACCAGCCGCCGATACGGAAGAGCATTACGGGAATGGTGCGAGCCATAATCCGGATATCTTCAAAGAGCGATTGGGTACGCATGTACTGGATATCGAACGCTACCTTACGACGAACGTCGTCCAGATTGGTATCGTAGGGATTGCAGACTTGGGCAAGGCCAGTGATGCCCGGCTTTACCCGCTGCCGGACAGGGTATTCGGCGATTTGCTCACGCAAGCGCACGAAAATCGACGGTCGTTCCGGCCGCGGGCCAACAATGTTCATGTCGCCGCGGATCACATTGAACAGCTGCGGGAGTTCGTCGACACGGCTCTTGCGCATAAACTTGCCCACACGCGTTACCCGGTCATCGTCTTTCGTCGCCCACACCGCTTGCCCGTTCACCTCGGCATCGACCTTCATCGAGCGAAACTTGTAGATGGTGAAGGGGATTCCGCCCAGATCCTCGCGCCGCCGTTCGTGCAAGGCGCGGGTGCGTGCCCATCGCCTGTCGATACCGACGCGAGTCTGTGTGTAGAGCACCGGGCCGCGTGAAGTGAGAATCACGGCGATCGCGGCGAGCAGCATTACGGGCGAGATTGCGACCATGAGGACGACGGCCAGCAGAAAATTCACGACGCGCGACACCCGCTCCGACCGCTCGCGCGGCTCGAAGTCGTCGAGCGACTGCGCCGGCATTGCCTCCGGTAGCGGCCGAGCGGCGATCCCGCGCGTTGCTCTGGATCGCGAGGGCTGCGCCTCGGAAGCGATGTTCACCGCACCATCCGGCGGGATCTTTTCGTTAGTGGCCACGAGGAATAAGACGTCGGACTGCGATACTGAAGGTGGTTGGTAGCCACACGTGACCGGTGAAAGCGTGTATACTGGCGCGGACGACCGGATTCAGCTGTCTGGGCCACTCTTCGCCACCAATACCGAGGAGGGCATCGCGGTTGGCAAGTACCCCAGACGGCGTCGAGAGTTACCAAAGCTAACGACTTTGAAGTAAAGAACCTGTGGTGGCAAGACGCGTGCCGAGCGCAAATGTCACCAAGGCTCCTTCCTCACGCGTGAGCACGTGCCGTTGACTGAAGCGTCACCAAGACGCTGTTTTGAACGCGGGGCTCGCGCCGGTGACGACCCCAGTCCGACGGTCGTCGTGACAAGAACCTCAGCCCCTTCCGCTTTGAAACTGCTGCATGTCGTTGGCGCTCGACCGAACTTCCCGAAACTCGCACCCGTCTACCGCGCGGGTGTCTTGCGGGGCCTCACCCAAGTTATCGTGCATACGGGTCAGCACTATGACGAACGCATGTCAGAGAGCTTCTTTCGCGCGCTGGGAATTCCGACACCGGACGTGAACCTTGAGGTGGGCTCCGGTTCGCATGCCCTGCAGACGGCTCGCATCATTGAGCGGTTTGAGGACGTACTGGTCCAGCATGCCCCAGACTGGCTGGTAGTATACGGGGACGTGAATTCGACGATGGCGACGACCTTGGTCGCATCCAAGCTTGGCGTGCCCGTTGCACACGTCGAAGCCGGCCTACGCTCCGGTGACCGGCGCATGCCGGAAGAGATCAATCGGCTGGTAACGGATCGCCTTTCATCCCTTCTGCTGACGCCGTCCCGCGACGCAAACGACACCCTGCTGCGCGAGGGCGAGCCCGCAGACCGAATCGTGATGGTGGGAAACGTTATGATCGATTCGCTTCATCATGCGCTCGCGCATGCTGGAGCTACGGGCGCCACCGGCAAGTACGGAAGCGCTGGCGAACATGTGGTGGCCACGCTACACCGCCCTTCGAACGTAGACGTTGAGGAGGTGCTTCGATCAATTCTCGATGCGCTCGACACAATCGCCCAAGCGCGGCCCGTCGTGTTCGCGGTGCACCCGAGGACCAAAGCGCGCATTGAGGCCCTGGGCTTGTCGACCGGTGCGATTCGGGTCGTTGATGCACTCCCGTACTTTGAGATGGTCGATCTTGTGCAGAATGCCTTCGCCGTGATCACCGACTCCGGCGGCTTGCAGGAGGAGACCACGGCACTCGGCGTTCCCTGCTTTACGGTTCGTGACAGCACGGAGCGTCCGGTGACGATCACGGAAGGGACCAATCAACTGGTGCTGGACCCTCGACTCCTGCCGGCGTTGGTGCGGGCCGCGGCGCGACCTAGTGATCCGCGCATCCCGGAAGGGTGGGATGGGAAAGCAGGATCACGGGTCATTGACGCCCTCATCGCCCGCCCTACTCGGTCGCGATGACGGCGGACGTGAACTGGATTCGAAACCTTGCCGACGAAGATCGACCGCCCGGCCGGCGTATCTTGCTTCTGACCGCCTACTATCCGCCTCGAACGGCGATAGGCGGTGCGCGCTGGGAGGGGTTTGCGGGGTTTCTTGTGGACGCCGGATGGAGCCTGGACGTGCTTATGGAGACTCCAGCCGACCTCGAGGTCCCGGACATGTCGAGGGTCGCGGCCCTTCCCCGAAGTGTGCGGATCGCCGCGTACGACAGGCCGAAACTCGCGTGGCACAGAGCTCTCATGAAGTGGTCAGCCCGTTGGCGGCGATCTACCGCTGCCGACGGAGGGCCCGCTGCCTCGCCTTCAAGCACCAGTATCGGTGGAGAAAGCGTGTCTGGGTTTCGAGCGCTCGCTCGAGATTTTGTGACGTGGAAGCTGCTGACTGAAAGCGACGCGAAAACGACAACGGAGGCTCGACGCCTGGCCATGACCGTGGCTCCGGGCATTGCAAACATAGTCGTCTCGTCAGGACCGCCACACTACGTGCATGTCGCGGGCTCGGAGGTAGCGAAGAGGCTCCGGCTCCCTCACGTGGTGGACCTTCGTGACCCGTGGACCGGCGGATCGCTTGCGGAGTCCGGGTGGCAGCGTAGGACGGAGCGTGAGCTCGCGAGGGAAGAATGCCGGATCATCGGCGAAGCCGCCTTGACGATTACAAACACCGAGTCTGCGCGCCAGGCGCTCGCGAAGCGTTTCCCGGGAGTCTCAAAGCGAATTGTCGCGATTCCAAACGGCAGCGATCTCCCGCTACAGCCAAAGCCGAACGCGGCGCGGCGCGAGCCCTTTCATGTTGTGCATACCGGTTCGCTGTATTTGGACCGCGACCCTCGCCCGTTCTTCTCTGCCGTGGCCGAAGTGTGTCGACGCAGGTCGTTGGCTCCTTCAGATTTTCACGTGACGTTCATGGGCCCGCTGGTGTCGATCGCGGGGGCTTCACTCCACGAGTGTGCGGAGAAAGCAGGCATCGGCTCCTTTGTGTCCGTGCTACCGCTGGGAACGCGCGACCAGGCACGAGCGCTCTTGCAAAGCGCAACAATGGCAGTGGCCTTCCAGGGAGCGACGTTGACGCAGATTCCGGCGAAGGTGTTTGAGTACGTCGCCTATCCGCTGTGGCTTCTCGCCCTGGTGGGAGCAGGGTCCGCGACGGCAGAACTTTTAGAGGGGACCGACGCCAAGGTCCTTGAGCTCAACGACACGGTCGGTATCGCACAGGCTGTTGAGCAGGCGCTTGACGAGTACACGCGCACGGGCAGACCTGAGCCCATCGGCGCGGCACCACGGTTCTCACGCGAGCAGCAAGCTCGCGTTCTCTTGCGACACCTCGAAGACTGCGTGGCCCTTCACCGCGCGTAGCCATCCGGTTTGGGCCCCTACGAGTCTGCGGAGGCGGTGGCATCGCGCCGGAATCCGTGCTTCTCCATCAGTCGGTACAGCGTGGTCCGGTCAATCCCTGCCAGTCGCGCCGCTTTCGACATGTTGCCTGAGGCTCGTGCGCTCAGCCGATTCACGTACTCGCGTTCGAAATGGGCAATCAAGTTGTCTTTCGCTACGTGAAACGGCTCGTTCATGATTCCATCCGGCAGGCCGCCGGAGGCTGCGGTGGCGTCGGTCGCCGCACCCTCATCGTACACCGGGATGTCTTGCGGGCTGATCTTTCCCCCGGCTTCCGCGACGACGGCCAAATGCTCAATGACGTTCTGCAGCTCGCGAACGTTGCCGCGCCACGGTTGCGACCGGAGAAACTCGATCGTGTCGTCCGAGAGGACTGGGACCGCCTGCGTGCTTTCGCGATGCTTCGCCCACGAATTCGTGAGAAAAAAATTGGCGAGGAGCGGGATGTCGTCAAGGCGTTGGCGCAGCGGCGGCAGCTTGATGGGAACGACGCGGAGCCGATAAAAGAGGTCTTCGCGCAGGATGCCCTGTTGTACGGCTTCCTGCGGATCACGGTTGGTGGCGGAGATAAAGCGCACGTCGACGACCGCATCCTGCGTTTCGCTTCCAAGTCGGCGAACCACGCCGTCTTGCAAGACGCGCAGGAGCTTGGCTTGCAGCGGCATGGTCATTTCGGTCAGCTCGTCCAGGAACAGCGTGCCGCCGTTCGCAACTTCGAGCAGGCCAGCTTTGTCCCGGTCGGCACCAGTGAAGGC
>JANOPS010000166.1:0-1924 GCA_031421995.1 Gemmatimonadaceae bacterium | reverse complement strand
CTGGGCGCCAGCGATGGTTGAAGCGAGCATCGAAACGAGCGGCAGCAGGAGCAGGGCAGTGACACGACGACGCATCAGGTACTCAGGGTTGAGGTATACAGAGAGCGTAGCACCGGAGACCCCTGTACGTCCAGACGTGGTCACGCGTAGGTGTCGAGTTCTCTGTAGCACACTGGCGGCACGTACGGAAACGCTGTCCCTGACGCGATGTGGGCGTGATACCTTGCCGCGCGTACCCGAGTGGTCGCATCCGACCGTCAGAATCGTACGAGGGCAGAAATCTCATAGGCGCCACTCGGACCGGGACGCGCGCTGGCGCGCCAGACATGCGTCGGCAACAGTTCCCAGCGTTCGGTGACGCGCTGCGAACCGGCTATTCCTCCGATAACCAGCCCGACGACTCCACCGACTGCGGCACCAAACGCCGCATACACCATCACGTCAACCGGGTTATCGCTCGCGGGGATCGAGACCGCTGTCGGCGGTACCGGGCGGTTCATGTACGCGAGCGGAACGGGGACCCAAGAAGGCGCCGTGCGATTCGTGAGTCCCTCGACCACGACTGGCAATTACAGCACCCTTGGCCGACTGACGTACTAGTGCGTCGTCTCACAGGCGATCAGCGCACGCGGGAGAGTTCCGACTGATTTCGCCCGCAATTCCGCGTATGAGACTGGGTCGGCGCCGTGCCGTCCCAGCACCTCAAACCGGGGTTAATCGTATACGCATCCTCCTCTTCATTTTGCTGGTCAGTGCTTCTGCAGGGCCGAGACCGGTTGCGGCGCAACCACGTGTGAACCCCGCCGTTCGGTCAGTCGGCAGCGATACGACGCCGGCGTGGGTGCTGGTGAGCGGACTCGTGGGTGGGGTCGCTGGCTTTCGCCCACTCGAGAGCGCGTCGGGAAGCGCTACGGGCGTGGTGCGTCTGCCCGGCGTCGCCCACTTCCCGCACGAGGAAGCGACGGCGCTGGTGGCGGAACGGCTCCTTGCGTCGCGCGACATCGCGATCGTTGCGCGGGCGGCCCGATGACCTGGGACGCAATCGTAATCGGAAGCGGCTTTGGCGGGGCAATGGCCGCGCATGCGCTCGTCCATCAAGGACTCCGCGTGCTGATGGTGGAACGCGGCGGGTGGGTGGCGCGAGGGCCCGAGAACTGGGGAGCGCGAGGCGCGGTGTTCGCTACCCCGCACTTCAGCCGAGAGTCCTCGTATCGGGCTGACACCGGATGGCGGACCTCCGAGAACGGCGCCATTCACTGTGTCGGCGGACAGTCCGTGTTTTACGGCGGCGCGTCGCTCCGCTTCCGCGCGAGCGACTTCGAGCCCAACCCGCACATCGTGGGCGACAGCGGCGCCGACTGGCCATTCCGGTACCCGGATATCGAAGCGTCGTACACCCGGGCCGAACGCTTACTTGGCGTCGCCGGAGAACTCGGCGCAGATCCGACCGAACCACCGCGCTCGGCGCCCTTTCAACATGGACTCACGGCGCTCGCACCGACCTCGCAAAACATTTTCGATGCGGCCGCACGGCTGGGCATGCATCCCTCGCGCATACCGCTCGCCATCACCTTCGCGCATGCGCATGCCCAGCGTCGATGCATTCGGTGTTTCACCTGTGCCGGATACGCCTGCGCCTCCGCGGGCAAGAATGACATCGCCACGAGCTTGATCCCGGCACTCGTGGCCGCCGGCATGACCCTGCGCACCAATACTGTCTGCGTACGCCTGCTGCGCACCGGTTCACGTGTGACAGGCGTCGCGTACGTGGATCGCATCAAGATGCCCGGCGTTGAGCTGACGTACGCCAGCCGCGATGGCACTCGTGCGGAAGCGTTCCGCGCCGAGTTCGGCGGGTTGGCGGCCTGGCGCTCGTACGAGGAGGGACTCGCCGATCCTGAGGTGCAGGTAGCCGTGGTTGCGA
>JANOPS010000165.1:0-2592 GCA_031421995.1 Gemmatimonadaceae bacterium | reverse complement strand
GCCGCCCCCTCTGTGTCTCGGCACGCCGCCAAGACGAGGACTACACCCACCGCAGCGACACGTGATGCTGCTAACCGCACTCGTGCGGATCCCATGGCAAGACCGTGGAGAGAGTTCATCGAACGACCATCGGATATTGGAGAGCGTGTGCACCGCCAAGCAGCGACTGCTGTGACAGATCGATCAGGTCCGAGAAGCGCAGCGCCAACAGGCTGGTGCCGGCAGTTACGGCCGTGAAATCCACACGACCGAGAAAAATCACACCGGTCATACCGCTGGCGCTGGCGATGGAAATACGAGTCGTGCCGGACCCCGCGTCTGACGTAAACACCGGATTCCCCACCGGACCAGCAACGCTGGTGTTGAAACGAATAAGCCCCGGCGTCCCGCTGACCGTTGGCCAGTTGAACACCACCGTTGCCGCACCAATCGTCACGCCACGTGTGTCGAGGAACAGCGAGACAGAGAAATCGTTCCCGCGCACATACGCAAAGCGCGTAATATCAGCGCGGAGGAGCGGCCCTGTTGCGCGCGTCACGTTGACGTACAACGAATCAATCGCGCCGCCGTCCCGCGTTGTGGACGCCACCATCCACGTTTGTCCCGTAGCGCGAGCGGTGATCGTGCCATCATTCGCGATCGTCGCAATGGTCGTAGAGCGGCTGGTGTATTGCACGGGTGCCACGACCACCACACCATCTGAACGCACCACCGCGGGGATGGTAATGGTCGCGAGTGGATCGAGTTGCAGCACCTTCTGGTTGTCGGCGCCAAACGTGACACTCGCCGTTGGGCGCACTTGGAACGACACGGGGAGTGGAGTGGTCCCAGCGTTTGCTGTCGTCACCGTCACCGTTGCCGCATACGTACCGACCGCCACCGTGGCAGGATCGGCGCGCAACACCAGCCGCGCTGGCGACAGCAAGAACGACGCGCTCAGCCATCCCGCCGCGCCGCTAAACGCAATGTTCGTTCCCAAGCCCGTGATCGGTTGACAGCTTGCCACTTTGTCGTTTACCAGCATTGTGTCCAGCACCACCACAGGCGTGAATCCGACAAGAGATCGGCTCGACGCCGACAACTCGACCTCGGGGGTGCGAGTGCCGTCGCAGGGCGAGACCGTGAATGAGGCGGGGGTCAGATTCCCTGACGCAAAACGCAGGGCCCGTGATCCAGGCCCGCCGGCGATTCCGAGGGTAGCAAACGTCGCGACACCGTTCGTGGCATTCGCCAACGCGCCAGTCAGCGTGCCGCTCCCGGTCGTGATGGTCGCGGTCACGACGCCGGTGCTGGTGGTCGCGACGTTTCCAGCGCCGTCTCGCAGCTCGATCGCTGGCTGCGTGGTGAACGCGCCGTTCAAACCAGCGCCAGCCGGCGCTGTGCGTACCGCGAGACTGATCGCCGCGCCCGGTTGCAACGCAAAGGTGCTACTGATGGCGACGGTCAGCCCAGGCGACGAGAAGATCAGCGTCCGATCGCCCACTACGCCATCGAGGCGCACGTTGGTGAACGTCGCTACTCCAGCCGATGCGGGAATTTGCGTCGTGCCGGTGATCGTGCCTCCCCCCGCACCAATCGCCGCGGTGATGGCTGCCGACGACGTTGTGACCACATTGTCCGCACCATCGCGCACTTCGACCACGGGCTGCGTGACCAGCGGTGCACCCGACAATGCTCCTGTCGGCTGCGTACGAACCACGAGCCTTGAGGCGGCGCCCGCATTCAGCGCAAAGGGTGCGCTCGTGACTCCCGTGAGTCCCGGCGCCGAAAAGGACAGCGTGCGACTACCCACCGTCCCGATGATGGTCAGGTCGCCGTACGCAACCACACCCTGCTGCGCATTCGCGATCGCCACACCCAAGAGGGCGCCGCCTCCGGACGCAATCGCGGCCGTCACGGAGACGGACGACGAGGTGACGACATTGTCGGCGGCATCACGCACTTCGATAGCGGGCTGCGCGGTGAGCGCCACACCGGAGGCGGCGCCATTCGGCTGAGTGCGAAGCGCGAGGCGAACTGGCGTACCCGGCACGACCGTGACACTGAAGCTGGCCGACACGCCATCGTAGGTGGCCGAGATGGTCGCTGGACCCGCGACCGCGCCGGCCACGAGCCCTGTCGCCGAGACCGATGCGACAGCGGGCGCCTGGGACACCCACGTCACCGTTGGATTCTGCACCGCCTTGCCCTTGCGGTCTTTCGCATTCGCCGTGAGCTGGAGTGTGCTGCCTGAGACGACAGACGTGCCGCTGGGCGACGTGAGCGTGATGACCGGTGGCACGTCGGGTTGCGTGGCGTCGCCACCGCCGCAGGCCGCGAGTACCATCACGACCGAGGCGCGTGCACACCACGACCACGTTTTCTGCACGGTCATGACGGCTCCTTCACCGTGATCGTGATCGGCGCGCTTGTCCCGCGGGGCGTCACGACCGTGAGCGGATAGGTGCCAGATGTCCACGGCATCGGCGCCGCACCGCCACCACTGGGCACACGGTCCGGCACGCGAATGATCAGCAGGGTGCCCTGCTCTGCCGACTTGACGCTGGTCAGCGTGATGGGACCGAGCATGACGGTATTGTCGTCCACGCCGAA
>JANOPS010000164.1:0-1500 GCA_031421995.1 Gemmatimonadaceae bacterium | reverse complement strand
CCCGAGTCGAACAAGGCGCGGAGAGTCCGGGTGATCCGCCATCTCACCATACATCGAGGAGAACGCCTGCTCGGCGTTCGTCAATTGCTCAGCGAGTGACTCGAGTTGCCCGGACCGTTCCTGCGCCAGCATTTCTACCCGACGTGCCGATAACATGACGAGTCCCGAATGCTTCAAATTCATGCGATCAACATTCATCGCGGCAGCAATCTGGGATCCCGGCAGTGCGCGGGCGTACAGTCCCCTCAGCGCAAGGAGGCTACGCGCGGCGTCCCAGAATGCGACTCGCGATGTCGTGGTCGTGGCGGTGGCTGGCAGAATCATGGTCTGAATGGCGGAGGCAAGCGGGGCGTTGAGTCTACCAAACAGAATGCCGCAGCGTCGGATGGATTCATTGCCAGTTGTGCCGTCGTAGCCCAACTGGCACCTTCCCGCTCACTCAGCCTCATCCGCAACGCATTCCAGTGACGATTCCCACCAATTCACCGCCCCCACTGACGTTTCGCTGACACTCACCCTGGAGCGCGGTGGCCACACCGCGGAAGGGTGTGCCCCCGCCTCGCTGAGTGTCGCGGGTTAGGCGCGACGATAGCGAGATCGCTCCACGTTCAGATCACCTTTGCCACCGCGTCCACCACGCGCATCACATCGCCAACGCGCGGACGTCGCCCACACCACACGATGCGCTCGCCCCCTACCTCGTTGAGTACATCGACCGCGTCGCCCACGGCCAGCGCCTTTGCCACCACCAGCACCAACGGTACGTCGCCCGCCGCGCGCACCTTTGCGACTTTGGCGGTTAGGTACTCGGGTGTCCAGAAGCCGACCAGTTCTACTGCGGCCTCACGGCCGTCATTGTGGCGTAGGGTGAAATCGGGCAGGAACACGGCGCCGCCGCTGGAGAGTGGTGATCGCTCGCGCGACAGACTCCATCCCGACTGCTTGGCCCACGACGACGCGCGGAAATCGCGCACGAATCGTCGCTCCCACGCCGAGTCGTAGCGTTCGCGTCGGGGTTCGCTGCCGACCGGCGCGGCGTTGGTGTCGGCGCGCGCGCGGCCGCGCACAGCGAGGGTACAGGATTGGCCGTTCCGCAGCACCTGTGCGTTGACACGCCACCCGGGCGCACGGGCAAGCACGGGCAGCACGCGCGCGAAGCGGACCCCATAACGCGCCGGTCGCACCACGAATGCGGCGGCGGGTCCCGTGAGCACCAGTCGATAGCGTTTGCCTTCGCGAATCAATTCATGCATCAACCCTGCCGCCTTGACGGCGCGAAACACGTCGCGCCATCCGCCACGAGTGTGCAATTCTACGCGCGTGGCATCGCGCAATACGCCGCGTGCGAGTTCGAGATTATAGCGGGCCAACAGCGCGCGTCCGTCGCCCTCGGGCACGCGGCACAATCGCCGCGCCCCCGGCCGGTCGTCGTACAACGTGCGTTGCAGCGTCTCGGCGCTCATTCCCAACGCGGCGGCGGCAGCGGCATAGGGTGCCAAC
>JANOPS010000163.1:0-2682 GCA_031421995.1 Gemmatimonadaceae bacterium | reverse complement strand
CCTCGCGAGCGGAACGGCCGCCTTTCTTTTCCGGCTGCGCATACTCGTCCAGTTCCGCCCGCAGTTCATCTGTTCAGCCCCCGCCCGCAGTCACTCGGTCAACCTGCAGTTGTCGCTCCGACGTCCGGGTCGCCCCTGCGGAGGTGGTTCCCGCAATGAGGTCCGCGACGATCTTCCCGCTCGAAATCACGCCCGGGAGGCCTGCGCCGGGGTGTGTGCCGGCGCCGGTGAAGAAGAGGTTGGGAATGTCCTTGCTCACGTTCTGCGGGCGCATGTACGCCGACTGGGTGAGCACGGGCTCGGCGCCAAAGGCGCTGCCCATGTAACTGTTCAAGGTGCCCTCGAAATAACGCGGGTCGATGCGCCGTTCCGTCACGATATGCTTGGAGAGATCCGGGAGGTAGCGATCTTCGAGATACTGCATAATGCGATCGCGATACCGCTGACCCACGGCTTCCCAGTCGACATCGCCTCCGAGGTGCGGCACGGGAGACAGCACGTACCAGCAGTCGTGACCAGCGGGCGCCAACGAACGGTCCGTGGCGGTGGGCCGGTGCAAGTAGAGCGAAAAGTCGTCGGCCAGAATCTTCTTCTCGAAAATGTCTTCGAGCAGCTCCTTGTACCTCTTACCCATGATGATCTCATGGTGGGCGATATCCTCGTACCGCCGGTTGGTGCCGAAATAGATCACGAACAGCGACATCGAGTAGCGCTGCCGTGCGATCTTTGCATCGCGCATCGACGGGCGTTTGGACTCGGGCAACAGCGTACGATACGCCTGTGCCAGGTCGCCGTTGCACACGATCGTGTCGGCAGGGAGCTGCTCTCCGCCAACCAATTGCACGCCGGTGGCCCGCTTGCCGTCCGGGCGCGTGAGGATCTGTTCGACTTCG
This sequence comes from Gemmatimonadaceae bacterium, assembly GCA_031421995.1. GTDB lineage: Bacteria > Gemmatimonadota > Gemmatimonadetes > Gemmatimonadales > Gemmatimonadaceae > Gemmatimonas. The sequence goes on along the minus strand of JANOPS010000163.1, from coordinate 1,789 downwards.
CTCTCGTAGCGAATGGTGCCACCCAGATCTTCGAACGCCCGTATCAAGCCCTTGACGAGGGCGCCGGTTCCGCCCATGCAGAACATCACGCCCCATTGCTGTTCGAGCTTGTGAATCAACGCGTAGATCGACGAGGCGCGGTACGGATTCCCGCCAACAAGCAGGGGATGGAAGGAGAAGACCTGTCGTAGGCGCTCATCTTTCATGAACTTGCCGGCCAGTGCCGCAACGGATCGATCGGCACGCAAGCGCACGAGGTCAGGCACAACCTTCGCCATCGACGTCTTGGTGAGAAACGCGCGATCGATGAGCGGCATGCCGACGTTGAAGATCTTCCACGCTTCTTCGCGGAAGCGCTCGTACCCGGCGACGTCATCGGGATTGAATTCGCGGACCTGTCGAATGAGTGATTCGCGGTCACCGTTGTAGTGAAACACCGTGCCGTCTTCAAAACGCACGTTGTAAAACGGATCGAGCTGGACGAGCCTGACGTAGTCTGCGGTCTTGCCGCCGGCGAGCGCAAAGAGCTCGTCGAGAACCCACGGCGCGGTGATGATGGTTGGACCACCATCGAAGGTGAAGCCATCCTGTTCAAAGACGTACGCGCGACCACCGGGCTTGTCGAGCTTCTCAACAATCGTGACGTCGTGCCCCTGGGCTTGCAGACGAATCGCGGCGGCGATGCCACCAAATCCGCTGCCGATGACGACAATGCGCATGAGACGGTGTGCTAAAGATGCGAAGCCTGAGGCGTCGCGAGTTTAGCGACGCAGCAGGACGGCGATATGCCACAAGTGAAGAACCAAGGCGGCCATCATGGCCAACGCAAACCCTTCTGGCGATGGATCTGGACGCCGATGAAAGATCATCGCCGCCACCAGCGAGCCGCCCGCCCCAAGAAACGATACTATGCGCGCCGTATTCGGCGAGCCCAGCGACGAACTTGGATCTCGTCGCTGCCAGACCACCAACACCGTCGCCTCAATGACAATGAGGGCCAGTATCGCCAGCGGCAGCGCATCAGAGTTGAATATCGGGACCAAACGATCCATTGATATCTACCTGTCGAACGCGATTCGCGCGTCGGCAGTGCCCGCGAAAACGCCGCTCAACGGCTCGAGACCGAGGCCTGAGCCATGCTTGGCACGCTCGGCGCGCCGGCGTGGGGTTGGCGAGATCCACGCAGAGTGACAACCAGCGGAATCGCCATGGCGACCGTACCCAGTACGCCGGCTAGGACCATGTCCTGCGCGAAGCAAATCGCCAGCGGAAGCAGCCCGTTCACCGCATACAGGTACACCGGCAACTGCGACCGCGACGTTTTGGCCACCCATGTGGTTGGGGGCACCAGCATGAGCATGGCGCGTGCCACGAGAATCCCAGTCAGCAGCCAGCCCAGCCAGTTGGTGATCGGCATTCCAAAGAAGATGGGCTTGCCGATAAACTGGATGAACGCGGGCTCCGCGCTCAGGTCGGGCACAAACCACAGCCAGTGCGTCGTCTTGACCATCGCAGGGTCCATCGAGACGTCCCACGCCGTAAGCACCAGGGCCGCGACGAGCGACCACCACCATTTTGAGACGTTGTCATCTTTCGCGGGCAAGAACCGCCCGCACATGGCCAGCGAAGCCACCAGCATGTAAAACCACGACGTCGGTATGTTGAACGGGACAAGTCCGGCGATCTTGTAGCCCAGCTGATCTGTGTACTTGTAGACACCGAACGGAAGGCCCGTCCCGGTGCCGAGCAGCTCCGAGCCGAGCGACAGGATGAACGCCACCGCAAACAC
>JANOPS010000162.1:0-17436 GCA_031421995.1 Gemmatimonadaceae bacterium | reverse complement strand
CGGCGGGAGTTGTGCTGGCGGCGGGTGCCTCGAGGCGAATGGGTGCGCCCAAACAGTTGCTGGTTGATGAGCACGGCGAGACACTCATTCACCGTGCCGCTCGACAGCTGCTCGATGCCGATTGCTCGCCCGTCGTTGTGGTCCTCGGCGCCGCGCCGGAGACGATCGGCGCCGCCCTCGACGACCTAGATGTGCACGTCTTGCAAAACGAGCAATGGGAAGAGGGGCTTGGCACGTCCATTCGCTGTGCCATTGGCGCGTTGGCGGAATCGGACCCAGATAAGCGCGCCAGCGCCGCGCTTATCGTGGCCTGTGACATGCCAAGCGTGACGACGGCGCATGTGCGCGAGCTTCTGGTCCAATCACAGAATGGCGCGCGACGGGTGGCGTCGGCGTACACGGGGAACGACGGTCGATCGGTGTTGGGGATCCCCGCCGTGCTTCCACAAGCGGACTGGGCTGTATTGCTCGGGTTGTCCGGCGACCGCGGGGCGCGAGATCTCTTTCTCCAGCCGGACACCCTTTCGGTTTTTCTTCGTTCGGGTAATTTTGATCTCGACACGCCAGAGGACGTCGCGCGCTGGCGTGGGATGCACCCGCCACCCACTCACCCACCCCATCCCATGTCATCCGTCGCTGCCCGCGCCCTCGCCGATCTCGATCATGAGATAAACGGCACCCGTCGTATGCTCGAACGCGTCCCCGCAGACCATCTGGATTTCACGCCGCATCCCAAATCCTGGCCGCTCCAAAAGTTGGCCAACCATCTGACCGATTTTGGCATGTGGGGAGAAATGACGCTGACGACCGAGTTCTTGGACTTCGCCCAACCAATGCCTCCCGGACCGCCGGCCCCAACGACGGCGGCTGGATTCGTGGCGCAATTCGATGAGCGAATGGCCCGCTTCAAGGCGGTGCTTGCCACCGCCACCGACGAGCAGCTCATGGGTACGTGGACCATGAAGAATGGCGACACCGTGCTGATGGCGATGTCGCGCGTTGCCGTGATCCGCAACATGGTCATTAGCCACATGATCCATCATCGGGCGCAATTGACCATGTACTACCGGCTGCTCGACGTTCCTGTGCCGGGGCTGTACGGGCCGAGTGCTGACGAACCTGGCATGATGTAGTCTGCTGTCACGCGATGGACAGAGTTGCACGCGCCCGGAATCGCGTGTCGCTCTGTCCGCCGCGTTGCGGCTGACTGGGATGGCGGCCGTTAGTGCGTAGCCGCTTCGATTGGGCCAGATGGTTGGGTATCGGTTTCCGAGCCGCGTGGGCGCCGCATTGGCGTGTCCCGCCCGTCTTGACGGTAGGGACCCGCTGCCGGCGGGCCAGCGGGACGACGACGGTCGTCTCCATCGCGCCCCACGCCGGGCCACTCGCCACCTCGCATATCTCCCCGGCGATCGGGCCCCTGCATGCCACCTGGCCGCATGCCACCTGGCCGCATGCCTCCTTGCCGCATGCCGCCCTGCCGCATGCCACCCTGCCGCATGTCACCCTGCCGCATGGCAGCGCCGCGACGATCGCGTGCTGAGGCACGCATCGCGTCTGCCTTGGTGCGCTGCGCTGGCGTGAGCACGTTGCGTGCATCCTGCCGCAGCTTCAGCTGCGAGACTTGGACATCCGTGCGCAGTCGCGCCATCCGCTCAAAGGCGCCACGGGCCTTGTCGACATTGACGTCGCCCTTGGTGGCGTCCATAAGGTCGGCCTGCGCCCGCAGCATATCTGCTTGATTGAGTTGTGGCCGCGCCGCGGACTGCAGGGCATCGAGCTTCTTCACCTGCTCGTCACTCAGCTCCAGTTGTTCGCGCATACGGATGAGATCCATGCCGGGGCCTCCGGCCCGCGAGCGAGGTGACATCGACGCCGGGCCGCGACGGGCACCAGGCATCGTATCACGAGCCGCTGTTGGCGGCCCGGCACGGTTTGGTCGCGGAGTCGCCGGGCGGGTCTGCGCCGCAGCGACAGCCGACGTCAGCGCAATGACCGCGAGGGCCAGTCCACTTCGGTTCAGGAGCGGTCGCATAGGAATCTTCCTCGAAAGTATTGGGCGTCCGCATCGCCAGGAGTTGGCACAAGCGTTCGCTTCATAACGTTCGACGAGAGTTGCCGTCATACGTTAAGCCTCGTGGATACTGATTCGTTCGGTATCCGCACGAGGGTTTGTCCGCTTGTCCCAACGATGTAGCCATCTGCTGCGTCACGGGGTAGACGGTTTGTGTGCGCCGATGCACTGTCGGTGGTCCCGATGTTCCTTCCTTCTTTTACCCGCCCTCGTGACATCGGTCCTCGACGCCATCGTCACGTTCTTCCTGAAATTTCCGCTTCGCGTGTTTGCGCGCGGCGATTTTGTCGTTGCCCCCGTCGTCCCCGTCGTCGTGCTTGGGATCGCCGCAGCCCTCGCCGTGCTGCTGGTTGCAGGGTTGTACGCCCGCGTGCGCTCCGTGTCGGTGTTGGACCGACTTGTGCTTGGCGCGCTACGGTCGCTCGCCATCCTGCTGGTGCTGGGGTGTCTGTTGCGGCCCGGACTCGTCATCGCGTCGGCGGTGCCGCAGCGCAATGTCTTTGCGATCGTCATGGACGATTCGCGCAGCATGCGCATTCGCGATGTCTCCGATAGCACGCGCCTGACGGTTGTGCAACGCGCGTTCGACGATACCGCACTCGTCAGCACCAAGCTTGGTGAACGGTTCGCGTTGCGGCGTTTTCGCTTCGGGTCCGAGGCGTCGCCTTTGGCGAGCGCGCGCGACCTGACCGGAGCTGGAACGCGGTCTGATCTGGCCCATGCGCTTGACGGGGTACGCGAAGATCTCAACGGGTTGCCGCTGGCCGGCGTGGTGCTGGTGTCCGATGGTGCCGACAACGGCGGGACACGGTTTGATGACGCGCTGCTCGCACTCCGCGCCCGGCGGATTCCCGTGTTTACCGTTGGTGTTGGCAAGGAGCGATTCGAACGCGACCTCGCGGTGGAGCGCGTACAATCCCCGCGACGCGTGCTCGCAGGAGCCAACATACTCGTCGAAGCCGACGTGCGCTTGCGCGGCATAGGGCGCGAGCTCGCCATCGTGACGATTGAAGCCGATGGGCGCGTGGTCGCGACCGACACCGTGAAAGCGCCCGCCAGCGGCGATCTGGCGCATGTGCGCGTGCGTGTTCCCCCGCTTGCGGCCGGCATTCATCGTCTCGCGGTGCGCGCGAAACCGGTGAGCAACGAGACCGTCACGGAAAATAACGAGTGGCACACCACGATCGATGTGCGCTCAGGCCCTGATCGCATTCTCTATCTGGAAGGTGAACCGCGTCCGGAGTTTGCCTTCATCCGTCGCGCCGTGGCGGCCGACAGTGGCGTCCAAGTGGTCGGCCTCATGCGAAGCGCTGAGCGAAAGTTTCTGCGACTGGGCGTCCGTGACAGCCTGGAGCTCCTCGGCGGCTTTCCTACCACACGCGAGGAACTCTTTACGTACCGCGCCATCATTCTCGGCAGTATCGAGGCGTCGTTCTTCACCGCCGATCAATTGCGCATGATCGCCGAATTTGTGAGCAAGCGCGGTGGTGGACTGATGGTGTTGGGCGGGCGCGCCTCGCTTTCCGAAGGCGGTTTTGCCGACACCCCGCTGTCGGACGTGCTGCCCATCACGCTGACGCGTGGAGAACAGAACATCGATGGTGCGGCCACCACGCTCAAGATTCGCCCCTCGCGTGCGGGTGAGGGACACCCCGCGCTCCAGATCCGGAACAACGTCGTCGCCTCCAAAGCGAAATGGGATTCCATGCCGTCGCTCACCAGTGTGAACCGAAGCGGCACCCTGCGCGCCGGCGCCACCGTGCTCATGGCCGGCCAGATCGAAGGAGGGCGGGCCGACATTCCCGTGCTGGCGTGGCAACGCTACGGGCGCGGGATGAGCGCGGTATTCAACGTGCAGGATTCGTGGCTGTGGCGCATGGATGCCACCGTTGCAGTTGACGACGTGACTCATCAAACGTTTTGGCGTCAAATGGTGCGCTGGTTGGTCGATGACGCCCCGACGCCCTTCGAGCTGACAGCATCGCCGGCCCACGTCGCGCCCGGTGAACCCGTCACGCTCCGTGCTCACCTCGCCGACGATCTGTTTGGCGACATCAACGACGCGAATATTTCCGCCGTCGTCACCACGCCCACAGGCACCACGCTCACCGTGCCGTTGGAATGGTCGTTGCGGGAAGATGGTTCGTACGCCGGTCGATTCAACGCCGCCGACTCCGGACGCTACAGCATCGCCGCGACCGCGTCGCGCGGAACAGATAGCACGCGCACCGCATCAACGACGCTGCTGGTGGACGATCAGGGCGCGGACGTCGCGCAAGCGGAGCAGCGCGCAGATGTCCTGAAACGGATCGCCAACGAGACGGGTGGTCGGTACTACACGATCGACAATGTGTCACAGCTTGCCGACGACGCCATGTTCACCGAGAGCGGCGTCACGGTACGGGAAGCAAAAGATTTGTGGGATATGCCGATCGTCTTTCTGCTGCTCGCGCTGCTGCTGGGCGCGGAGTGGGCCTTCCGCCGGTGGCGGGGTCTCGCATGAGCATCGTGCGCGGTGTCTTCGTGGCCGCTCTTGGTCTCGCGGCGAGCAGCGCCGTGCCGCTGCATGCCCAACGGACGCACGTGCTGATCGTCTCGGGACTCTCCGGGGATCCGGTGTACAAGAAGTCATTCAACCAGATCGCGACCACGGTTCGCGACGCGGCGCGCACGCGCTGGAACGTGAACGATTCCAGCCTGATTGTCCTGACCGAGGATTCCGTGCCGACTGCGCTCTCGCGCGGTCGGTCCACGCGCGAAGCAGTCGGCGGTGCGTTCACAGGCTTAAGCCAACGCGTGCAGGCCGGCGACGTGGTCATGGTGTTGCTTCTTGGGCATGGAAGTGGTGAGGGCGCCGGGTCGAAGGTCAACCTGCCCGGGCCTGACGCGACGGCCACTGACTACAAGGGATGGCTGTCCGGATTTGGGAAGCAGAGCGTCGTGTTCGTGAACGCCGCGACCGGGTCTGGCGATTTCGTGCCTACGCTCGAGGGACCCGGGCGCGTGATCATCACGGCAACCAAGAGCGCGCTGGAAAAGAACGAATCCGTGTTTGCCGGGTTCTTCGCGAAGGCGCTCGCCGGCGACGAGTCGGATGGCGACAAGGACGGTCGCGTGTCCGTGCTCGAAGCGTTTCGTTTTGCCACACGCGAGGTGGTCAAGGCCTACGAGTCGACCGGCCGGATGCAGACCGAACACCCGCGGCTCAGCGATTCTACGCGCGCCACCACGATTTCATTTGGCAAGACCACCAGCAGCAGCGATCCACGCGTGGCCGCGCTCATCGCGGAGCGGCAGACACTCGAATCGGATGTTGCCGCACTCCGCGCCCGGAAAGCGAGCATGGACGCCGCCAGTTACGATCGGGAACTCGAACGCCTGTTGATCGCGATCGCCGAGAAGACCCAGGCGATCCGCGCGGCGGGAGGAAAGCCGTGAGACAGCTGCTCTGCACGATGGCGATGGCGCTGTCACTGACGGCGTGCGCCCCTACCGACTCACCGGCACAAACGCGCGCGGCACCACCGGCGCCCACGCGCTGGGACGCGCAAATCCAACAGGCCGAGGCCGCGGCGCGCCGTGGTGACCGTCGTGAAGCGGCGCGTGTGGCGACGCAGATCGTGGCCGCCTACACCGCCGCGAGTGCATGGAAGAGCGCCGAGCATGTCGTAGCAGGACGTGCCTACGTACTCCTGTCGTCAGGCAGTGCGAGCGCGGCACGCGCGGCGCTTGCCGCGTTCGACGCTGGCGCGGCCGACAGCAGCAACCTCGACGCGACGCGTCGAACGGGCGCCCTGTTTCTCGACAAATACAACGCCCCGGACGCGCGGTTGTCCTTCGAGTCGGTGTTGAAGCGCGCACCCAACGACGCGGAGTCGGTGTTTGGCATCGCGCAGGTTGAAGAGTTTGAGGGAAAGCCCACGGCGCTGGCAACGGCGCGAAGGGCGCTCGCCCTCAACCCCGCCTTGTCGCCAGCGCTCGCGTTCGTCGCGCGCCTGCAGCTTGAAGCGGAACAGTGGGATTCGGCGACCACGAGCGCCCGACGCGCGTTGGCGGTGGATTCGACCTCGCTCACCGCATGGTCCGTGCTCGGTGCGACGGCGTGGCTCAGCGGGGACTCTGCCTCGTATCGAACCACGCTCGCAGCGGCAACCAAAATCCAGCCGCGCCCGGCGGAGTTCTTTGCCGAGTTGGCCGACGCAGCAGTCCGCCAACGGCGGTATTCGGAAGCCGTGCGTCTTGCGGAGCAAGCCGTGGCGTACGACTCGTTATCAATCCGCGCGCTCGGCGTGCTCGGAACAAATCAGTTGCGCACCGGCCGCATGGACGCGGGGCAAGCGTCGCTGGATCGAGCGTTTGCGCTCGATCCATTCAATGTGTGGCACAAGAACACGCTCGATCTGCTGGACAAACTCAAGACCTTCAAGTCAATCCGCCAGGGCCGATTCGAAGTGGTCGCGCCAACCGAAGAAGCCGACTTGCTGGCGATGTATATCATCCCGCTGCTCGAGCGCGCCTTCGATTCATTGCAAGTACGCTACGGATACACGCCACCCACACCGGTGCGTTTGGAGTTCTATCGGTATCACGCTGATTTCTCGGTGCGCAGTGTCGGCCTCACGGGACTGGGGGCGCTGGGCGTGAGTTTCGGGAGTCTGTTGGCGATGGATACGCCAAGTGCGCGTGATCGCGGCGACTTCAACTGGGGTTCCACCGCATGGCACGAACTGACCCACGCGTTCACGCTTGGCGCGTCAGGGCATCGTGTGCCACGGTGGATTTCTGAGGGGATGTCGGTGCTGGAGGAGCGGCGCGCGCAACGTGGCTGGGGGGCGGACGTGAGCGTGCAGTACCTCGCGGCACTCAGTGCCGATCTGCTGCGTCCGATCAGCGAGTTGAACGAAGGGTTTCTGCGTCCACGGTTCCCGGATGAAATCGGTCTCAGCTACTACCAAGCGTCGTTGTTTTGCGAGATGGTGGAAAGCACGAAGGGTGCGAAGGCGCTTGCCGCCCTCCTGACGGGGTATCGCGACGGTCTCGGTACACCAGCGGTGTTTCAGAAGGTACTGAACTTGTCCACCGCGCAGGTGGACCAGCTGTTCAACGCCTGGATGCGCGCGAAGTTCGCCGTGCCACTGCAATCGATCACGGCCACTCGAACCATTGCGGGTGGTGCGCCAAGCGCTGGCCCACCCACCGGGCGGTCGCCGGCAGCGCCGATGCTCACCACCGGCGGCACCTTTATCGAAGCGATGAAGTCGGCCATGGAGGCGGTTGAGCGCAAACAGCAGGACTCGGCACGCGTGCGACTGGAACGGGCGCAGGCATTGTTCCCCGAGTACGCCGGCGACGACAGTCCGGCGTGGTTTTTGGCGCAGCTTGCGCGCGAGCGCGGCGACACGAGTGCGGCACTCACACAGCTCGCAATCGTGACCGGGCGCAATGAAACGGCGTGGGAGCCGAACTTGATGGAGGCAGACCTTCGCGAACGCCGAGGAGACACGGCAGGCGCGATGGCTGCACTCGAGCGTTTGCTCTGGATTTCGCCGTACGACAACAGTCTGCACGAACGGCTCGCGACACTCGCGTCGCGTCGTGGGTTGCACGTGCTGGCGCTGCGCGAGCGGCGGGCCGTGTTGGCCAACGCGCCGGCTGATGTGCTCACGGCACGATACGAGCTTGCGCGGGCGTTGGCGACCAGTGGTGATGTGGCGGCCGCCAAGCGTGAAGTGTTGCAAATTCTGGAGCAGGCGCCGTCGTTTGAAAAAGCGCAGGTGTTGTTGCTGGAACTCCGTGTCAAGCCGACTGATGCCGCCCGCCGTGATGACGCGCCGGACGACCAGCATTTCCCATGAGGCACCATTCGTGAGGCACCACTCGTGACATCTGTCTCGCTGCTTCCACGCGCGTTCGGTTGGCGCGTTGTCCTGCTGGGCGTTCTGGCGCTCGGCGTCGTGGTCCCGTCAGCCAGCGCGCAGCGCGGTGGCGGTGGCCGACGTCGTCAGGCCCAAACGTTTGAGCCGAACCTGCCGTACGACGGGAAGTTCACGTACGTGCGTATCCGCTACGAATTGCCGCAGAGCTTTGGCGGCTTTGGCGGTGGCGACATCAAGTGGGCGCACGACTATCCGCGTGGTGAGCGCAACTTCACGAAAGTCATGACGGCGCTCTCGACCATTCGGACGCAGCAGAACGGCAGCAACATTCTCACGCTCGATGACCCCGCGCTCACCAAGTATCCGATCGCGTTCCTGACCGAGCCGGGCTTCTGGCGCCCGAACGATCTGGAGATCCTCGGACTGCGCAAGTACATCGCGAAGGGCGGTTTCATCGTGTTCGATGACTTCGCTGGAGAGCACTGGAACAACTTCGAGGAACAGCTGCGCAAGGTCTTTCCGAAGCTGCGTCCTATTCCCCTAACGCTCGATCATCCGATTTTTGATTCGTTCTACAAGATCAAGACGATTGATCTGGAGCACCCGTACTATCGAGGCCTCCGGACGGTGTTCTACGGACTCTTCGAGGACAACGATCCCAAGAAGCGACTTCTGGGCATCGCCAACTACAACTTTGATATGTCCGAATTCTGGGAGTTCTCCGACGAGGGCATGTTTCCCGTCGACGCCGAAAACGAGGCATTCAAGATCGGTGTGAACTACATCATCTACGTCCTGACCCGATAGCTCGCTGTTCACGCCGCCACGCTCCGTGCACGTTCACGCTGACCGTTTGTTTCCCTTCTCCCTGCCCTCCCGATGACCTCTCCTGCCGCCGAACTGGACCGCCTTGATGACGCCACGTTGGCCGACCGATTGCAAGGTGCCGGCGACCGTATCACGCGCGAAATCCGCAAGGTCATTGTCGGACAGGAGTCCGTCGTTGAGCAAGCGTTGATCGCGCTGTTCGCCGGAGGCAACTGCCTGCTGGTTGGCGTACCGGGCTTGGCCAAGACGCTGCTCATTTCGACGATGGCGCGGGCGCTGGATTTGAAGTTCTCGCGCATTCAGTTCACGCCCGATCTTATGCCGTCCGACGTGACCGGCACTGATGTCATTCAGGATGACCCAACGACGGGACAGCGGCGCCTCGCCTTTATGCCGGGGCCGGTGTTCGCAAACGTGCTGCTGGCCGACGAAATCAACCGGACGCCGCCCAAGACGCAGGCGGCGCTCCTCGAGGCCATGCAAGAGCGTCGTGTCACGGTGCAGGGCCGCACCTATGATCTCGACGCGCCATTCTTCGTCTTTGCCACGCAGAACCCGATCGAACTGGAGGGCACCTATCCATTGCCGGAAGCCCAGCTGGATCGGTTTATGCTGGAAGTCATGCTCGACTACCTGCCGGAGGAGGATGAAGTCGCGGTGGTGCGCGCCACGACCTCGCTGCCACCGGACGCCGTCCAGTCCGTGGTGTCGAAGGCCGAGATTCTTGCGTTCCAACGCGTGGTCCGGCGACTGCCCATCGCCGACGCCGTCACGCGCTACGCGGTCAAGTTGGTGCGTGCCTCGCGTCCGGGTGATGGCGCGCCGGATTTTGTGAAGCAGTGGGTGTCGTACGGCGCGTCCGTACGCGCAGCACAAGCGTTGGTACTGGGATCGAAGGCGCGTGCGCTGCTGCAGGGGCGCGCCAGCGCCAGCTTCGAGGATGTCCGCGCGCTGGCACGGCCGGTCTTGCGTCACCGCATACTGGTCAATTTCCAGGCCCAGTCGGAGAAGGTCACCACCGACCAGCTCGTTGCCAAATTGCTCGACATCGTGCCGATGCCCAAGTCGGGGATCTAGGCGTGAGCACGGCTCCCGCGTCGTTTCTTGAGCCGGCGTTGCTGGCTCGGATCTCCGATCTGGCGCTGCTCGCCCGCACGGTGGTCGACGGCTTTATGCACGGGCAACACCGCTCGCTGCGCAAAGGCTCGTCGCTGGATTTTGCCGAACATCGCTCGTACCAACCGGGAGACGACCTGCGTCGGATCGATTGGCGCCTGTACGGTCGCACCGATCGTTTTTACATCAAGCAGTACGACGCGGACACCAACGCCGGCGTCCTGTTTGCTCTCGATCAATCGGGGTCCATGGATTTCGCGAGTGACGTGGTCACCAAGTTCGAGTACGCACGGTTTTTGACCGCGTCATTGGCCTGGCTCTCGCAGAAGCAGGGCGATCGCGTCGGCCTCGCCACCTTCACCGGGGATTTGGTCGAGGTGGTGCCTCCGTCGGTGCGGCACCTCCAGCTGATGCTGCACACGCTGGGACGGACCACGCCCAAAGGGACCAGCGAACTGGTGACATCCGTGAATCGCCTCGCGATGCTCACTCAGCGCGCCGGCATCACGGTGATCATCAGCGATTGCTACGAGCGCCCCGAAGCACTGGGGCGGGCCATCGATGCGCTGCGTACACGCGGGCATGACGTGATCGTGTTTCACATCGTCGATCCTGCCGAGCTGTCGTTGCCCGGTGACATGCCAGCAACGTTTCAGGACGCGGAGAGCGGCGCGCTCTTGCCGCTGCGGCCAGGCGAGCTGCGCGACAAGTATCAGGCGTTGCTGACCGCCCATCATGCCGCGTTGGCCGCGCGCATTGCTGCAGCTGGTGCCGATTACGTGCGTTTGAATACCAGCGAACCGTTAGACCGCGCATTGCACGCCTATCTCGACGCGCGGATCTCGCGCAGTCGCGTGCGGTAGGGGACGGCACCTATGGGTCTCGGATTTCTCGTTCCCGCCTTTCTCGCCGGTTTGGCCGCCTTGGTCATTCCGCTGCTCATTCATTTGCGCCATCGCGACAAAGACCGTCCGTATCGGTTTCCGTCGTTGATGTTTCTCGAACAGCTGCCCATCCGCACGTCCCAACGACAGCGCATTACCGATTGGCCGCTGCTGCTGTTGCGTGCGCTCGCCGTGGCACTCCTCGCGCTCGCCTTTGCGCGTCCCGTCTTCACCTCGCGCGCCGCGGCCACCGCGGATACGCGATCACGCGCAGTGGTCATCGCCCTCGATCGCTCGCTCAGCATGAGCCACTCGGCCGTTTGGCCGGCGGCGTTGGACTCGGCCCGTGCGGTGGTGCGCGCACTCGGCGCGCGTGATCGCGTCGGCGTGGTGCTGTTTGATGATGCCGCCGAGATCGCGCAGCGATTGACCGACGACAAAGCGGCCGCGACGGCCGCGCTGGCCACTGCCAAGACGGCCCCGCGCGGCACGCGATTCGCGCCGGCGATTCGCACGGCGCGGCAGATGTTGCTTGATGCGCCGTACGCAGCGGCAGAGATTGTGCTGATCTCCGACTTGCAGCGTGCCGGCACGACTGGTGTCGCGGGCCTTGATCTGCCCTCCGGCGTCACGTTACGCGCAATCGGGATCGCGCCCCCGTCGCGTGCGAACAGCACCATTCGCGCGGTAGAAGCGCGCCGCGTCGTTGACGGTGCGCGTTCCATGTTGGCCGTCAAGGCGCGCGTGGTATCGCATGCCCTTGGCGCGCCGCGGACCATCACGGCAACGTTGACCCTTGGTGGTCGCGAGGCCGGCACGCAGCGTGTCACGCTGGTGCCCGAGGGCGAGTCGGTGATCACGTTCGCGCCGGTTGCCGCGCCTGACGGGGCGGTCGATGGTTTGGTGACGCTCGAACCCGACGCGTTGATCGCTGACGACAGTTTTTTTGTGGTCGTACCGCGCGACGACGTGTTGCGCATTGCGCTCGTGCTCCCCGACGACATTACGAACGACGAAACGCTGTTCTTTGAGCGTGCGCTTGCTATCGGCCGTGCTCCCGAAGTGCGCATCGATCGGCTGCGCGCCGCGGCCGTGACTGGCAAGGTGCTTGAGCAGCACGATGTCGTGTTCTACTGGGATACGTCGCCGACGGAATCGGCAACCGCGCTGCTGACGCCCTTCGTAACCGGTGGGCGAGGCGTGGTGCAGTTTGTTGGACGCCGCACCGCGTCGACGGGGACACTCAGTGCGCTGCTCGCCGCCAAGACGAACGGCCTCGCCGATCGCATGACGGATCGCGGTGGTGCGCTCCGGGAATTGCGATTCGAGCATCCGCTGTTCACACCGTTTCGCGACGTGGGTGATGCCTTTTCTGGCACGCGGCTCTTGCGCTATGCGCGACTGGATGCGCCGCGGGATGCCGACGTGCTGGCGCGGTTTGACGACGGCCTTCCGGCGGTGCTTGAACGGAAGACGGGCACTGGGCATGTCCTGGTGACGGCCATTCCCTTTGATGCGCGCAATGGCGACCTGCCGCTGCAACCGGCCTTCCTGCCGTTTGTCCGTCAACTGCTGTTGCACACGTCTGGCCGTGACGCCGTGCCCTTGTGGCGCACCACGGCTGAGAGCTGGGCGATTCCCGACACGATTGCCGATCCGGTGGTGCGGACGCCCGATGGCTCGTTGTTGCGCCCCAAGGGCGATTCGCTGGGTCGTGCGGTTCCGATGACGGATGCGGGGCTCTACGCTGCGTTCTCGGGCAGCGCGACAGACGCGCCGTCGGCGCGCGCGGCGGTGAATGTGCCGCCCGGCGAATCGGACCTCACCCCAATCGACCCCAAGGAACTCCTGCTTGGCGTCCGACAGTCGGCTCCTTCAGCGGCGTCCACGGCCGAAGCGCCAACGCCTACCGAACTCGAGCGACGCCAGAATCCGTGGCGCGTGCTTTTGATCATTGTCGCACTCGCGCTTTTAGGCGAGACTTTTATGGCCACCCGCGGCTGGCGTGCGATCGCCAGACGTTTCCGTCCGGTCACCCCGGATCCGGCACCACCGGACAGGAGCATTCGATGAGTCCAGACCGTCAGCTACTTACCACGCTCGCCGCACTCCGCCGGCAGTGGCGTCAGCGCGTGCTCTTGGAATCGCTGGTGTGGATTGTGGTCGCCGTGATCCTCGCGGTGCTGGCCACGATGCTCGTCGTGCGACTGTTCAGTGGCGGTGACACCGACAGTAGTCGCGTCTTGCTGATCGCGCGCGTGAGCGGGTATTCGCTGATCGCGGCGGCCGTCATTCGCGGTCTGATCATTCCGCTCATGCGTCGCGCTGGCGACGAGCGATTTGCCATTTACGTCGAGGAACACGCGCCGCAGCTGCGCCAGTCACTGATCACGGCCGTCCAGGAGGCGCATGTGCCGGTGGCCAATCGGCTGTCGCCGTCGCTGTCAGAACGGTTGATGAATCGTGCAACGGCGGCCATTCGCCCGCTCCAAGAGCGGTCATCACTTGAACGGCCGCGCATGGTGCGCGCTGGTCAGTGGCTTGGCGGACTCGGTGTGGTCGGTGCCTTGCTGTTCGCGCTCGGACCGGCGGCCATTCGCGAAGGCGCACGGTTGCTCTTCGTTCCGTGGGCGACGGCGGAAGCTGCCGTGCCGCGGCGACTGGTCTCGGTGGAGCCTGGCAATGCGACGGTCCCGCGCGGTGGCGCGATTGAAGTGCACGCGACGCTTGTCGGCTTTGCCGCCGATGCGGCGGACCTGGTGTTTCGCAGCGACTCCAGCGCCGAGTGGACGCGCTTGCCGATGAGTCAGGAGGCGGACTCCAGCGGGTTTCGCTCGCGGATGTTCGACCTGACGCAGGTCACCGAGTATTACGTCGAATCGGCCGATCTGCGCTCGGCGACCTTTCGCCTGAGCATCAGCGACTTGCCGGCGGTGTCGAACATTTCGCTCGATCTGCGCTTCCCTGCGTACAGTGGTTTGCCGGTGGAGCACATCGACGACGGCGGTGATGTCGCTGCCATCGTCGGGACGACCGTCACGGTGAACGCGAGTGTCACGCGGGTCGTGCAGAGTGGAAAATTGACGTTCGACGACGGGACCGTGGTGGCGCTCGCCGTCAAGAACGACAGTCTGATCAGCGGTGCCTTTGTGGTGCGCAAAAGCGGCTTCTATCGTGTCGATCTGGAGACGACCGATGGGATGCTGGTTGCCGGCGCTGTGCAGTACGTGGTCGACGCCATTCCCGATCGTGGGCCCTCAGTGCGCATTGAAGAGCCGGGGCGCGATACCAAGGTGAGCAACACCGATGAAGTCACGATCGCCGTGCAAGCCAGTGACGACCTGGGGGTCACAAAGCTTGAACTGCGGTACCGTGTGAATGGTGGCGAGGAACAGCGGGTGGCAATTCAGGACAGCACGGCGCGTCGTCCACGAGACGCTCGCGGTGCGCACACGTTGTTCCTTGAAGAGCTCAACCTCACCCCTGGTGATTTGGTCGCTTACCATGCGGTGGCGCGCGATGGCGGCGGGCATGAGGGCAGCAGCGACGTGTATTTCCTTGAAGTACGGCCCTTCGCGAAGGACTACAAGCAATCCGAGCAGCAAGGTGGCGGCGGTGGTGGTGGTGGCGAGCAGTCCAACTCACCCGACGGATTGGTGGCGCGCCAACGTGACGTGGTGGCGGGCACGTTCAACTGGTTGCGCGATAGCAGTGCCACGGCGGCCAAGAAGCGTCGCGAAGACATCACGACGCTTACCATCGCGCAGGGCCGTCTTCGCGAAGACGTGGCGAGTCTCGCCAAGCGGCTTGTCGACCGCGGTGTGTCGACCACCGACACGACCTTTGCCAAGATTCAAAAGGAACTGGAGGCCGCTGCCGTCGATATGAAGGGGGCCGAGGAACAGCTGGGGCGTGGCTTGGGAAATGCGGCCTTGTCGCCAGAGCAAAAGGCCTTGCAGCATCTGCAGCGCGCGGAAGCGCTGTATCGCGATGTGCAGATTCAGACGGGTGGCGGCGGTGGTGGCGGTGGCGGAGGCGGTGGTGGACAGAAGGCTGAAGATCTGGCCGACTTGTTCGAACTGCAAACGGACAAGCTGCGCAATCAGTACGAAGCGGTACAGCAGCAATCGTCGGCCCCGCAGGCGCAGCGCGAGGTGGACGAGACGCTGGAGCGTCTGAAGCAGCTCGCCAGTCGGCAGCAGCAAGAGAACGAGCGCATGCAGCGCATGGCCGATGCCATGCAGCAGCGTATGGGGCAGAACGCAAGTGGCGGCGGTGGCAGCAGTGGCGCGCAGCGCGAGTTGGCGAAGAAAGCAGAAGAAGAGGCGCGTCGTCTGGAGCGCTTGTCGCGCGAGCAGAATTCTCCCGAACTTGCCGACGCCGCGAGCCGGATGCAGCAAGCGGCCGATGCGATGCGTCGTGCGGCCACCGGGTCTGCTGCCCAGGGCAGCAAGGCGCTTGAAGAGCTGAACCGGGTGTCGCGCGGGTTGGAAGGCTCGAAGACGGATGCCACGAACCAAGGCATTCAGAAACTGTCGCAGCAGGCGAAGGAACTGGAATCACGTCAGCGGCAAATGGCCAACGACGTCGAAGCGGCCCAAAACGCGAACGGCGAGCAAGGCGCCGAGCAGATGCGCAGTCTGATGGAGCGCAAAGACGCGTTGGCGCGCGATGTGGCCAAGCTCGAAGCCGACGCCGACCGCTTGTCGCGCGATGGGCGGCGCGACCAACCGAAGGCCGCGGGGAAACTGGGAGAGGCGGCCGACGCCATTCGTGACGCGCGATTGAAGGACAAAATCGAGTTTTCGAAAAACGTGATGCGGGCCGGCTCGCCCGAGTATACCAAGGCGTTCGAAGGGCAGATGTCCGAGAACTTCAAAGACGTGGCAGACGCCATGGGGCAGGCCGCCGGATCGATGCAGGGCGAGTCGGCGTCGCGTCAATCGGAGCGTGCGATGGGTCAGACGCGCGAGCTCGTGCAAAACCTCGAGGCGCTGCGCGCGCGGATGGAAGAACGGCGGCAACAGCGACAGCAGGCGGGGGAACAGCAAGGGCAGCTGGGGGCACAGCAACAGCAGCGGGGGCAACAGCAAGGGCAGCAGGGGGCACAGCAGGGACAGCAGGGACAGCAGGGACAGCAGGGACAGCAGGGACAGCAGGGACAGCAGGGACAGCAGGGACAGCAGGGACAGCAGGGACAGCAGGGACAACAGGGTCAACAAGGTCAGGGTCAGGGTCAGGGCCAGGGACAAGGCCAGCGGCAGGGCCAAGGACAGGAACAGGGCCGCCAGCAGGGGCAACCGGGCGGCAATCAGGGCGCAGGTGCCGCGCGCCAAGGCGGTGATCCCAGTACGCAGTTCGGCGGCGGCATGCCTGGTGGCGTGCCTGGCGGCGGGATGCGAGAGGGTCCGCTCCAGAGCAGCGATATCCAGCAGTTCACCCGCGAGTTCCGGCTGCGCCGAGAGAACGCTGAGGGCCTTCGCAGGGAGTTGGCGCAGCAGGGCGTGGACACCCGTGAACTCGATCGCGCCATCGAGAACATGCGGAAGTTGGAAAGTTCGCGCGCCTTCGGTGATCCGAAGAGCCTTGAGACGCTGCAATCGTCTATGATCGAAGGGCTGAAAACGTTTGAGTTTGGCCTCTACCGGTCACTCGGTATGACGACTGACGGTCGGCCGGCCCTTGGCGCTAACGCACCAGTCCCAGCAGAGTATCGCGCCATGATCGAGGAGTATTATCGTAGCCTGGCCGGCACCACCACGAAAAAGAAGCCCTAGCCGTATACTTCAGTGGTGGATCAGCACGCAGTCAGTTCGTTGCCATGTATCTCACCACAACCACGCCACTCATGCTACGTCGACTTATTCCTCTCTGTGCAGCGGCAGCACTCTTTGTCGCCTGCGACCGCGGGCCCACCGAGAACAGCGCCGAAGCGCCAACCTTTGAAGCGGTGCTGGAGACCTCCGGTCAGGGCGTATCTGCGGCGATGTTCCTCGATCGCGCGCCGGATGGCCTGCAGCTCACGGCCGCGCAAAAAGAGCAGATTCGCGCGATCAACGAGCGCTTTCGGGTCGCCAACAAGGCGGACTTGGATGCGTTGGCCGCCATTACCCGTGAAGCGCTGACCGCCCGCCGCACTGGCGCAACGCCGGATCAGGTGCGCGCAATTCTTGAGCGGAGTCGGCCGATTCGCGAGCGCCTGGCGCCCGCATTTGCGGCACTTGCCCGGTCACTCAATGCCGTGCTCACCGAC
The DNA here is from genome assembly GCA_031421995.1 of Gemmatimonadaceae bacterium. GTDB lineage: Bacteria > Gemmatimonadota > Gemmatimonadetes > Gemmatimonadales > Gemmatimonadaceae > Gemmatimonas. The sequence goes on along the minus strand of JANOPS010000162.1, from coordinate 405 downwards.
GCCCAGCGGGCATGGTTGGCGGGCAACAACCGCCGCTTCGGACCGCAGCTTCCGGAGTTGCCAGCGCGTCCGTAGCGATTCAGCACGCCGAGTTGACACAAGTACAATAGACCGCTCCAACAAACCGCCACAACAGAACCGCCGCGTCCAGCATGGCACGCGGCGGTTCTGTTGCCTCCGCCCGCCCCTACGCGGGTTACGTCCCGCCAAACCACTCGTACCCACGATCGGACCAGTACCCACCGTTCCGCTCGGCCATCACCACGATCTTCGTCAGGTACTTGGTGTTCTTGTACCCCAGCTTGATCGGCGAATGCACGCGCGCCGGAGCGCCGTACGCGGGGCTGAGCGGGATGCCGTCCTTCGCATACACGACGATGGTCTGCGGGTGCATGACGCTCTCCA
>JANOPS010000161.1:0-1835 GCA_031421995.1 Gemmatimonadaceae bacterium | reverse complement strand
TGGCCTGCTCCCCGATTTTCGGTCCACCCCAAATGAGAGGTCAGGCCCTGCCCGTGGCCGGCGGATTCCCGCCGGCGCCGACCCGTTTCTTGCGCCCGGCCCGCTCGCCGCACTGCGCGGCGAAGGCCTTCGGCGTCTCGTACTTCAGCCCGCTGTGAGGACGCACCTCGTTGTATTCGCGTTTGAACCACGCCGCCCGCGCCGTCGCATCGGCCACGTTCTCAAACCCGGCCCCGTTCAGAAACTCGTCGCGCAGTCGGCTGTGAAACGATTCGACGAATCCGTTCTGCCACGGGCTCGCCGCCGCGACCGGCGTCAGCTCGACGCCCTGGGCCGGCAGCCAGTCCGCCAACGCCGCGCCCACGAACTCGCCGCCGTTGTCGCACCGCAACCGATCGGGTCGGCCGCGCCAACCCATCAGTCGGCCGAATTGTCGCCGCACGTCTGCCGCCGTCATCGCGGTCGCCGGATGCAATCGCAACAACTCTCGGGTGTATTCGTCCACCACGCTCAACCACTTGAGCGATCCCCCCGAAACCGTGCGATCGTGGATGAAGTCGCACGTCCAAACCTCGTTCGGTCGCGTCGCCGGCCGAGCCGTGCAACTGTTCGCCCCGGTCCCCGGATGCCGCGATATCCCCTTGGATTTCCGGCGAATCGGCGTCTTCAGTCCCAGCGAGCGGCACAGTCGGCGCACCCGTTTCACGTTTGTCGACCAGCCGTCGCGGACCAGCACCGCGTGCAGGCGACGGTAGCCAAATCGCCGGTGTCGTGCCGACAATCGCCGCAGCGCTTTCACCAACGGCACCTCGTCGGTCCTCGCTCGCCGTCGATAGCGCACTGTCGATCGATTCAGGTCCAGGGTGCGCGCCGCGCGTCGCTCCGACACCTGGTGTTCCTTCGCTAACCAGATCGTCACCAGCCGCTGTTGGTCGCCGGTCACCACTTTTTTTTGGCGACCTCGCGCAGCATCTGATTGTCGAGCATCACGTCCGCCAGCGCCCGCCTCAGCCGATCCGTCTCCGAGGTCAACTCGCGCAGATGCCGCGCCGTATCGTCCTTGTCGGCCGCCGCCGTGCTTCGCCAGCGGTAGTAGCTCTGTTCGGCGACGCCCTGCGTCTTGCAGCAGTCAGCCAAGGGGACGCCTTTGCTTCTCTGCTTGTCGATCGCCCTCACGATTGCCGCGATTTCCGTCTTCGTCCGATGCTTCGCCATGGCCCGCCCCTCCGTGGGTCGGCCCAGGATACTCCTTACCTCTCATTTTGGGTGGACCAGTTTTCGGGGGGCAGCTCAGTAAGCCCGTCTCTCGCCATTACCTTCATCGATGGTCACAAAAACTTGGAACAGGCAAGCATGAAAGCGCTCGTATTCAAACGTTACGGTAGAGACGATCAAATCGCGTTCGCAGACATTCCTCGCCCGACGCTGAAACCGGACGAAATGCTCGTCCAGGTACACGCCGCAGGCTTGAATCCAATCGACACCATGATTCCGAAAGGAACATTCAAGCCCTTCCTTCGGTTTCAGCTACCAGCTACGCTGGGCAGCGATTTGGCGGGTGTCGTGGTCGAGGTGGGAAGTCGCGTGACGCGCTTCAAGCCGGGCGATGCCGTCTTCGCCAGCATTTTCGGACTGGGCACAGGCGCTGTCGCGGAGTTTGCGGTCGTGCCGGAGAACGCCGCTGCACTCAAACCGGCCAATCTGGACTTCGTGCAAGCGGCCTCGATTCCGATGGTCGGACTGACGTCGTGGCAAGCGCTGAAGGAGCGTGCAAAACTCCAGCCCGGCCAAAAAGTGTTCATTCCCGCAGGCTCGGGCGGCATCGGCACATTCGC
>JANOPS010000160.1:0-7489 GCA_031421995.1 Gemmatimonadaceae bacterium | reverse complement strand
GTGAAGGCCTGAGACCTGCTCAGGGCTGAGGCCTCAGGGCTGAGCAGGTCTCACACCTGAGCGCACACCCCTCACGCAGGCGCTCTGCCCTGAGGCCTGAGAGCTGAGAGCTCACGCCTGTATGTGCCTCACCGCTTCCTTTCCTGAGGGCGCAGGCCTCACGCCTGCGTCATTCTGTTCGCCTCAGGCCTGAGGCCTCAAACCAGTTTTATGCTGTTCCTCTCCGACTCGCTGAGCGCCACCGGCGCTGCGCCCGCTGCGGTGACAACGGCAAGCCGCAGCAACTGTCCGGTGTCGGCGGCGCCAATGTAGGCGGTTGTGCTGCCCGAGAGTGCCAGTGCGCGCGTGAGCTGCGTGAGGCCACCGCAGATGTAGCGATTGCAGAGGTCGGACCGCAGTGTCCGCGGGAGCGCGCATCCCGAGACCGTGTGGTAGACGCACGAGTCGCGGTAGTGCCGCTCCGGCAGGTGCGCGGCGTACCGCGCGAGCAACGAGTCTGCTGTTTCTTCCGGATGTTCGTTCCGCAGCCGCGTCAGATTCTCGCCGCGAAGAAAGGCGTGGTTCCCGCCGGCAGTGCAACACTGCCCGCGGCACGTCGCACAGGCGTTGCCAAGCGTGGAGACCACGTCGTCGGCGCGGGAGCCCGTGATTGCTATCTCCCGATGGGGTGGCGAGCCAGACTCGTCCTCGTTGGCGGTGGCATACGCCGACGTCAACAGCATCGACAACCGGTCCAGAAACAGCGTGCGCGACGTTGGTGGAAGCGGCTCACACTCCCGCGTATTCGCCGGCACGATGACGACCGGCACGGGGGCGTCCGGCGACCACGCTGGCTGCGCCTGCGCTACGCGCTCCGCGTGCTCGTAGATTCGCGCGTTGCGTTCCCGCTGTGCGGCGAGAGGATGGTGAGCGAGCGACATGGGCGAAGTGTATCCGGCAGGCAGGATTCGCGCTCAAGAATCTGCGCCGTCTGGTAGTCGAGCTCATGGGCTGCTGGTATCTTGGTGGAAGCTACGTCTGCCACCATTCGCCACTGAGGCCACGCCGCCGATGCATCACCTGCGAAAGCCCTACCTGCTGTACCTCGGCGACGCGCGTGTTCCAACCGACGCGAAGACGGCCTGCGGTCTTCGCGACTGGTGTCCCGCTGATGTGCTTGGAGAATGGAGTTTACCAACGGCGACGGTCAGTGTCGGGCTCCCGCGCATGGCGCCGCACGAGGCGGCGCAAGAGGGCGCCGGAAGTCTGGTGATCGGCATCGCCCCGGTGGGTGGTCAACTTCCCGATGCGTGGTTGGCCGATCTTGAAGCCGCCATCAGTGCCGGTTTGGATATCGTGAGCGGTATGCACTCCCGCCTCACCGCGTTTCCACAACTCGTGCAGGCGGCGGCACGGCACAACGTGCGGTTGCTCGACGTGCGTCACACGGACGCTAAGTTTCCCGCCGCGAGCGGCCGCAAGCGCACTGGGCTGCGCGTCGCAACTGTTGGCACGGATTGCGCACTGGGCAAGAAGTACACGGCGCTGGCGTTAACGCGAGCGCTCACCGCGCGCGGCATCAACGCGACGTTTCGCGCGACGGGACAGACGGGAATCATGATCGCCGGCGCGGGCATCGCAATCGATGCCGTCGTGGCCGATTTCGTGGCAGGGGCCGCCGAAACGCTGTCGCCCGATAACGCTGCCGATCATTGGGACGTGATCGAAGGGCAGGGATCACTGTTTCATCCGGCGTATGCGGGGGTTACGCTCGGGCTGCTGCACGGCTCGCAGCCAGATGTGTTCGTCCTGTGTCACGATCCGTCGCGCCGCACCATCGAATATTACCCCGACTTCCCGTTGCCCTCATTGGCGGACGCCATTGCGCAATACACGACGGCAGCGAGGATCACGAATCGAAAGGCCGAGTGCATCGGGCTCAGTATCAACTCGTCCACGCTCAGCGAGGACGCGTGGCGCGCATACCAGCAGTCGCACGAAATAGCGCTCGGGATTCCGGTGTGTGATCCGATGCGGGGCGGCGTAGACGCCATTGCCGCGGCCCTCGCCGCGCGAACGCCCGCGTCAGGCTGATGTCGGCGTTCGCGGTGTCGGCGTTCGCGGTGGCGTTCGCGGTGTCGGCGTTCGCGGTGTCGACGCTCCCGACTGCAGACTACACCGCACCGGTGACTCCGACACGTCGTGACCAACGTGCGTGTGTTGATCGCTCGCAGATTCGATGGCAGCCGGCGGTTCCCCGGAGTGGCACGCTGTTCTCTCTGTCTCTGGCAGGGTCTGGAGGACAGTCTGCGGCTGTGACGAGGGACGCCATTGCGAGCATGATGGTGTCAGGCGAGCCCGTGTTCTTCGTAGGCGTGAAAGACTCGTCACGCGCACTCGCGCCAATTCCGCTCGACTCATCGCTCGGCGTAACCCTGCGTGTGACCTGCACGCACGGAGACACCGTCGAGATTCGCATTCCCACGACGAGCGGCGACTACACGCTCGAACCACTACGTGTGGCTCCGCGCTTCACCGCTCCGCCGAAGGCGGCACTCGCCGAACGGATGCGACGCGAAGCAGAGCGAGCCGCGCTTGTGTCGATGACCTCGCGTTCAACCCCGCCGCTTTGGCGGCTCCCGTTTGTCGCGCCGCGTGCGTCGCGCATCACCAGCCCATACGGCGGCGGGCGCGTCTTCAACGGCACCGTCACCAGTCGCCATATGGGCACGGATTACGCCGGTTCCGTGGGTGCGGCCGTCTACGCGACCAACCGAGGCGTGGTGCGTCTCGTGGATCGCTTCTACCTCGCAGGCAATGTCATCTACGTCGATCACGGCGGCGCCTTGGTGAGTGCCTATCTGCATCTCAGCCGCGCGGTCGTTCGCGTGGGTGACACGGTGTCGGCCGGCTCCCTGATCGGCTACGTGGGCGCAACCGGACGCGTGACCGGACCGCACTTACATTTCGCGCTGCGATATGGGAGCATCAGTATTGATCCAACCAGTGCCCTTTCGCTTCGCTGAACATTCGCACGCGACGGAAGCCGACGCGTGCATCGCATCGCAGTCCGGTCGCTAGCGAAACAGATCAAACGACCCAAGTACCCACCAGAGCAAAGCGAACACCAGGACGGTGGTAATGCATCCTCCTCCGAGCTTGTTTGCGCCCCACCCGGCAGCGACGCCCCGCAGCAGTTTGCTCATGAGGCGATGCCAGGATCTGGCACCTCGACGCCCAGCGCGGTCGCCAGCTCAATCAAGTGGTCCTGCTCCTGCGTCAAGATCTCCCGGAGTTGCTCGGAGATCGCGTACTCAGACAGTGCTTCACTCTGCACGACTCTTCGTCGATACTGCCGTATCGTTTCGACTTCATTGGCAAGATCGGCACGGAGCATCGTCTGGGGGTCTGCCGACTGAGTAACGGGCTGCGCCACGACGCACGGAGCGCCACCGAGGTAGTCAATCTGCCTCGCAATGATGATCGCATGGCTGAGCTCTTCGGCCGCGTGCTTCTCGAGCTCGCGTGCGATGTGCATATAGGTGGCACCCTTGAGCACCTGCGAGTAGGTGACGTACGCGATGATCGCTTGGTACTCACGCGAGAGATCATCATTGAGCGCATCAATCAGCATGCCGCGTGTCATTACGATCCCTGCGGAACTCGCTTGGTCTACCGCCATGTCCTTCTCCGATGGTGCAGGTGGGACGGCAGCCCTGTGTGCCCGTCGCGGAGCTCGCCGTGTGCGTTCGAATATCCGCACTGTTGCAGGGAATTCCAATCGGCTGAACGAGCCATGTCGGTGTAGTCCGCAAGAGGGTGCGAGACGCCGTAACCCCGAAGGCGCATGCATTCACGCGCGGCCTGCGCGCACCCAATGTTCGCGATCATCCTTCTCGGCGGCGAAGACCGCGATACCTGCCGAGGATGCGATCTGTCGTGCGTATTTGTCGTTCTCGGCTCCAGCAGTGAACATGACGTCGATCGCGAACGGACCAAGCCAGGCCGGAAGTACGGGATTGCCACTGGCTGCGGCGAACAGCCCATTGTCGGTTCCGTGATCAAGATCAGGTCGACGCCTCGCACCGCGCCCACCGCGGCGCGCAGCACTTGCAGATCTCCGGAACTGACCAGCCTTCCATCAAAGTCGCCGCGCGTCGATTGCCGCTTCGCAATGGCGTTGAACAGGTCCGGCGGCGGAGGCGGCCCATTTCCAAACGCGAATTGAATCCGCCCATCCTGATCCGGGTCAAAGTGTAGTTCGCCTCCCTTTCCGCGCGCGGCAGCGGCGATCGAGAGGTTTTCCGCGGCGCATCCGAGACTCGCATAGAGATGGTGATTATCAGGGTCGACCGCCGCCAGACGCCTGCCGAGGTCTGGCCTGTCGGCGCCGCCAACGGTGACGGCCGCCGCGCCCAACAGCATATCGCGTCTTTTCATCGCCCAACGCTAGGAGGAAGGGAGGGTCTTCACGTCACGTCAGCCACGAAGCACGCGGCTACGTCGTCTGGCTCTCGCTCGAGATGCGCGCAAGGTACGCCGCCAGCTCATCGACCCAGTGTCGTGTGGCGGGCATGTCGCCTCGCTCGGCCTCTTCTTCAATGGCACGACCGATATCGGTGATGGCCTGGAATCCGTAGCTTGCTCCGGTACCGCTCATGTTGTGGCCAAGGCGGCCGATCGTTGGCAGATCCTCGTTGTCAAGTGCCTCGCGCAACGCTCGCAAGTCCTTCCACCGATTCGCGAGGAACGTCGGCACGCGCGCTGCAATTTGCGGATTCTCTGGCACGACCGGCTCCATGCCTTGAATCCGTTCTTCTCGCGTGGGTACCCTCGCCGCGGTGGAACGCGTGGCAATGGCGCGGAGCAGGACGTCCTGCCGGATGGGTTTCGTGAGGAATGCCGAGCAGCCCGCCGCGAGACATTGTTCGCGATCCCCCTTCAGCGCGGAGGCCGTCAAGGCTATGATCGGTGTTGAGCGTCGATCATTGTCCTGCTCCCACGCGCGAATGGCGCGAGTGGATGCGAGACCGTCCATGACCGGCATCTGACGGTCCATGAGCACCAAATCGTAGCGGCCCGCGACGAACATGTCGTACCCGATTTCCCCGTTCACGGCAATATCGACCGTGTAGGGCGTCTCCGAGAGGTACGCAACAATGATGGTTCCATTGTCGACCGAATCCTCCACAAGGAGGATGCGGAGCGGAAGCAATGCGGCCGCCGGCTCCGCATTGATCGGCAGCGTGGTACCCTCGGCCTCACCGAGAAACCGCTCAAACGGCACGGAGAAGGAAAAGATGCTGCCCGTGTCGACCACGCTCTCGACCCACACACGTCCGCCCATCAACTCCACAAGGCGCCTCGAGATCGTGAGCCCCAGCCCCGAGCCCCCAAACCGCCGAGTGGTTGAGGAGTCGGCTTGAGTGAACCGCTCAAACACCCGCGCAAGCTTCTCGGGGGCTATTCCAATGCCTGTGTCGGACACCTCAAAGCGCAGGGCGGTGGGCACAGCACTGCTTGTGTCGCTTATCACGCGCAGCGATACCGTTCCGGACTCGGTAAACTTGATGGCATTTCCCAGCAAGTTGATCAGGACCTGCTGCAGGCGCGTGGGATCGCCGAGCACCATGACCGGCACATCATCGGTTACGTCAGACGTAAGGCTGAGGCCCTTCTCCTGGGCGCTGGCGGAGACCATCTCGATGACTTTCGCCATTAAGTCTCGTATTTGGAAGCCGGTCTGCTCCAACTCCAACTGCGCCGCCTCCACTTTCGACAAGTCAAGAATGTCATTCACGAGATTCAGCAAGTTGGCGCCCGCGCGGCGGAAGACCTGCACGAACCGATCCTGTTCAGCCGTGAGTGACGTCTTGGCAAGGAGATCGGCGATCCCCATGATGGCGTTCATGGGCGTCCGAATCTCGTGACTCATCGTTGCCAGAAACTCCGACTTTGCCCTGCTTGCACTCTCGGCAGCGGCTTTCGCCTTCTTGAGCTCTACTTCGATTCGCTTTCGTTCGGTCACGTCGCGCGCTGCGGCAAAGACACCTTGCAGGTTCCGTGCGCGATCGTAGAACGTTGATGCGTTGCACGACACGACCGTTGTCTTGCCATCGTGTGCTCGCGCCGTGAGCTCATAGTCAGAAACGGTTTTCTCGCTGAGTACCAGCTTGATGACCGCGTCGGCGCGCTCCGGTTCGGTAAAATAGGACTTGAACGGTGCGCCGATCAACTCATCACGCGAGCATCCCGTGAGCGTTTCCATTTGCTTGTTGACGTCGGTGATGATGCCGGTCGGGTCGGTCGTCATGAGCGCGTCGATGTTCGATTCGATCAAGGACCGGGTATAGAACTGTTGGTCGCGCAATCGCTGGTCCAGCTTCTGACGATCGGCTTCTACCAACTTCCGCGCCGTGTTGTCGGTCCCGATCAGCAAGTAGCCAATGATTGCCTCCTGCGCGTCGCGAAGGGCCGTCACCGAGACCACAGCGGGAAATCGACTTCCATCCTTTCGAATGTAGGTCAGCTCATAGATGTCCTCGATGCCGCGAGACGCCCTGAACACCAGGGCTTCGAAACCAGGGAGGATGGTCTCACCGTACTCCTCGCTTAACGCTTTGGCGCGCACGACGACTTCAACCGGTTCGGATATGTCCGCTGGGGTGAGTGTGTCCAATACGTCTGAGGCCGAATAGCCAAGCATCCGTTCGGCCCCCACGTTAAAAATCTGGATCGTGCCCTGCGCGTCGGTGGCAATCGAAGAAAAATTTGCGCTATTAAAGATGGCGTTTTGCAGCGCGCCGGCGTCGCGCAGGGCGGCTTCCACGTACTTCTTCGCGGTGATGTCGCGCACAATCGCCGTGAAGTACCGCTGCCCGCTCAAGCGCATCTGGCTGACGGCGATTTCGATTGACACGGCCTCATTGCTCCGGCGCTGCCCTACGACTTCGTGACCCATGCCCGCGTTCTCAATGCCGTCGCCCGGCCGAAAGCGCTCGTAGGCGTCATTCACAGCGAGGCGACCGAACTCGGGCACGAGCGATGCAAAGCGGATGCCGACCATCCCGTTGCGCTCATAGCCAAATATGCGCTCTGCCGCCGCGTTCGCGTTGGCAATGGTACCGTCCATCGCGTGGAAGGTGAGAATGCCATCCGCCACCGTACTGAGCACCGTTTCGATCAGCGCGGACTTATCGTTGAGAGCGCTCTGGGCGGAGTATTCAGCGGTCACGTCCCGGAACACGAGCACGGCGCCCACGACGGCCCCGTCGCGGCTTCGTATCGGCGCACAGCTGTCGGCGATATCGCGCTCGCTGCCGTCACGGCTGATGAGCACCGTGTGGTTGGCCAACCCTTGGATGGTCCCATGCTCTAGTGCCTGCATGACAGGGATCGTCCCCAGCACCCGCGTGTCCTTGTTGACGATGTGAAACACGTCAGCGACGGGCAGCCCAACCGCCTCCGCAGACGTCCAGCCCATCAAGCGTTCGGCCACAGGATTCAAGCG
>JANOPS010000159.1:0-4700 GCA_031421995.1 Gemmatimonadaceae bacterium | reverse complement strand
CGCAAGCTCTCGTTGATTGCGAAAGTGCAGGACGAAGCGGGGCATGGCCTGTACATCTACTGCGGCACGGAAACGCTGGGCGTGGATCGACAGGAGTTGACGGAGCAGCTGTTGGACGGACGCGCCAAGTACTCCAGCATCTTCAATTATCCGACGTTGTCCTGGGCCGACATGGGCGTGATCGGCTGGCTGGTTGACGGGGCTGCGATCGTCAATCAGACGGTGCTCGCGAAAGCGTCGTACGGCCCGTATGCCCGCGCGATGATTCGTATTTGCAAGGAAGAGAATTTCCACAAACGGCAGGGCTACGAGATCTGCACGGTATTGGCGAAAGGCACACCGGAGCAGAAGGCCATGTTGCAGGACGCCGTGAATCGCTTCTGGTGGCCGTCGCTGGCCATGTTTGGGCCCAGTGACACCAATTCGCCGAACTCTGCGGAGTTGCTGAAATGGCGCGTGAAGCGGAAGACGAACGACGAGTTGCGGCAGCGGTTTGTGAATCTCACGGTGCCGCAGGCCATCGCGTTGGGGATTACGTTGCCCGATCCGGACCTGCGCCATGACGAGGCGAGCGGCGACTGGCACTTTGGTGAGATAGACTGGGCGGAGTTTTTCGAAGTGATTGCCGGCAACGGCCCCTGCAATCGCGAACGACTGGCGGCGCGGAACAAGGCGCATGATGAGGGCCAGTGGGTGCGCGAAGCGGCAGCTGCTCACGCGGCGAAGCGCGCCGGTACGTCGTCGTCAGCAGCGGCGTAAGATGGCAGACACCGGGCACGAAGCGTCTTGGCCGCTCTGGGAAGTGTTCACACAGGGGGCGCACGGTGAACCGTTCACGCATGCGGGTAGCGTGCACGCCACCGACGCGGAGTTGGCGCTGCAGAACGCCCGCGATGTGTATGCGCGGCGTGGTGAAGCGGTCAATCTGTGGGTTGTCCCCGCGACGGCCATTACGGCGTCCGCACCGTCTGATGCGGGTCCGTTTTTTGATCCCGGGAATGACAAGGCGTATCGGCATCCGCAGTTCTATGTGGCGCCGCGCGGCGTGCGGATCTTTTGAGCGACATCGTGGCAACGGACAACGTGGCGACGGACAGCGGCGCAACGGACAACGGCGCGAAGCCGGCGGCGTTCAGCCCCGCCGGGGTGCGCGTGCCGGTCATTCAGAATCCGCTGTTTGAGTACTTGCTACGACTGGGTGATGATCGCCTCATTCTTGGGCATCGCATGTCCGAATGGTGCGGACACGGTCCCATTCTCGAGGAAGACATCGCGATGTCGAACATCGCCCTTGATTTGGTGGGGCATGCAAGCGCAGTGCTTGCGTTGGCCGGTACGGTCGAAGGACGGGGGCGCAATGAGGACGCGCTGGCGTACTTTCGAGACGGCGTGGCCTTCCGTAATGCCCTGATCGTCGAACTGCCCAACGGCGACTTCGCGTTCACGATGATGCGGCAGTTCCTATTCGACGCCTACAGCGTGTTGCTATGGGACGCGTTGTCGCAGGCCGCGGATGCGCGCGTCGCGGCGCTGGCTGCCAAAAGCCTGAAGGAAGACAAGTACCACGTGCGGCACAGCAGCGAGTGGGTGGTGCGATTGGGCGACGGGACAGACGAGAGCCACGCACGTGCGCAGCAGGCGTTGGACGCCTTATGGCGCTACACCGGTGAATTGTTCGATCATGACGCTGTGGACGACGCCGTCGCGGCGCACGGCATCATCGTCGACCATGTCGCGCTGAAAGCGCGGTGGCTGGGCATCGTGGACGACGTGCTTCAGCGCGCGACGTTGGTGAAGCCGACAGACGGCCCGATGCGTCGAGGCGGCAGAGCGGGACGGCACACGGAACACTTGGGGCACCTGCTGTCGGAAATGCAGATCGTGGCGCGGTCGCATCCTGGGGCCGCGTGGTAACGCTCGGCGCATGAGTGAGACATCGCTGACCAACGACGCGGTGTTCGCGGTCCTCAACACCGTCATGGACCCCGAAGTCCCCGTGATCAGCGTCGTGGAGTTGGGGATCATCCGCGATGTGCGGGTCGAACAGGACACGGTGTATGTGACGGTCACGCCGACCTATTCGGGATGTCCGGCGATGCACGAGATCGAGGCCGACATTCGCACCGCGTTACTCGCGCACGGTGCACGCGCGGTGATCGTGAACACCGTGTTTGCGCCGGCGTGGACGACGGATTGGATTGGTCCCGAGGCGCGCGAGAAACTGCGGGCCTATGGGATCGCGCCGCCGGGGCGCGCCGAGCCGCAGGGGCTGATCACGTTGACGCGCGCGCGGGCGGCCGTGGCGTGTCCATTTTGCGGCTCACACGATACGCGACTGCAGAGCGAGTTTGGGAGCACGGCGTGCAAGGCCATTCACGTCTGCAATGCGTGTCGGCAGCCATTTGATGAATTTAAGGCATTCTAGGCGGGACGACGTCAGTAGCAAGCACTCAGTACCGCACGTCAGTACTCCGTACTCACCTCGCCCCGACTGCAAAAAGAAAGCCCCGTACGCGTAGAGCGTACGGGGCTTTCTTTATTGCCAGCGCTACTTCATCGCGGCGAACGGCACGCGGCCGTTGCGCTGCGCTTCGCTGCGGCAGCCGGCGGGCGAGCCCGACTCAGATGCGAGCAGCTGCCAGATTTCCACGCGGCGGTTCGGTGCCTGCTTGGCCTTGTTGGCCGCAGAGACTTTCGGACGCGGCGGGCTTGGATCCGGGGCGCCATCACGAACGATGATGCACTGCTCACCAAAGCCCTTCATGCTGAACCGATCCGCGGCAATGTCGCGGCCGGCGAGGCGCTTGAGCGCCGTGGTTACGGTCGCCGCGCGGCTTGCCGCGAGACGATCGTTGTAACTGTCATCGCCGTACCAATCGGTGTGGCCTTCCACAGACACGCGGATGCTCGGGTCACGCTTCATCGCGTCGACGACCGTCTGCAACAACGCGTTGCCGGCGGGGAACAACACGGACTTGTCGAAGCTGAAGTGCGTGCTGTCGAGGCGAATCATCGCCCCCGTGGGAGCAGGCATCGCTTCCGGGGCTCCAGAGCACACAATCGTCGCGGTCGCGCTCTTGCTGCTGCCGTACGCGGTCTTGGTCGCGGTGATCGTCGACGTGCCATTGCCAACGCAGGTGGCGGTTCCGTTGCTCACGGTCGCGACGCTGGGGTTGGACGATGACCATGACGAGGCCGCGCCGAGATCGGTACCCTCGGTGTCACGCGCAGTGGTGCTGTACGCCGCCGTCTGTCCAACAGTGCGAGACTGCGTGGGCGGTGTGAGCGTGAACGTCCAATCCGGCGCCGGGACCGTGACCGTGGCCGACGTGCTGCGTTCGATGCCCTTCACCATACCCTTGCAGGTAATCGTCGCCGTGCCAGCCTTGACGGCCTTCACGTTGCCCGTGTTATCGACCGTCGCCACGCTCGGGTCGCTGGACGTGCAGACCAAGTTGTTCACCTTGCGCGTCTCGATAGGGCGCTGCTTCATGTCGGTCGCGCTCAGCGCGAACTGACGGGTGGCACCCTTCGCAACGATGGCCGTGGCCGGAGCGATCGCCATGTTCCAATCAAACTTTTCCGCGGACGCGGCGCAGGTGCCACGCAACGCATAGGTCACGCCGGCACGAATGCCGAGGTTTTTCGACGTGCCGGTGAGGGCCTGTTCGTTCGGAGACGGATTGTAATCGAGGAGACCGTCAACCCGCCCGCCCCATTTACCACCACCGCACAGCTTGAGGCCAACGAGGCCTGTCACGCCGTCTTCGTACTCATTCTTGGTGCTCCGGCCCTTATAGACCGACTGCACGTATCCGCCGCCAAGCACGATCGCCGCTTTCGAGGCCACCGGCACGGTCAACGTCGCGAGTCCACGAACGGGGCTGTACTTGATGTCTTCGTTCGGCGCGCGCGTGGCTTTGGTCGGGCCGTAGTTGGCGTTGCCTTCGATGCCCAGCCAGCGATAGACGCTGAGACCAATCATGCCACCAATGCTGGGCACGTTGTCCATGTTGAGCTTCGCATCCAGTTTCGTGAATTGGCCAAAGGCACCAACTTCAATCTTTCCGGCTGGTCCTTGCGCCTGCGCCGCAGTCGCGGTGGCGAGTGCGATGAGAGTAAGTCCGACAAGTTGTTTCTGCATGGAGTCCTCGTGAAGGAGAGACATTGAGCGGGCTGTCCGTCGCCCGATTGCGCATGCCCCGCTCGCGAGGCATGCCATCTGATAAACTAAACGAGTCTGGGGAAAACGGGTGCTATGGCTTCCGGCGCCGTGACGTCGCCACTGGTGGCAGCGTGTGACTTTGCGCCAGTCGTGAAACACCGATGCCGTGCGTCTAACGGGGAGGACGAGCAGGCGGTGAGGCTGTCACGCACCTGCTGACCCTGAGGACTTGGCATACCAGCACCTCAGGTGCGACAGCGGATTTCGGTGGTCTAGCGCACACCGAGCGCACGCCAAGCGCACGCCAAGCGCACACCGAGCGCACACCGAGCGCACACCGAGCGCAGCTAGCTAGTGTCCATCCTGAAACGCCGTGAATCGCTGTGAGGGGTGAGCGACAGCGTGAAGCAGGGCTGAGATATCAGGGCTGAGGAACGGAAGGGGTGAGACCACCACAGGCGTGAGCGCTCAGGTCTCAGGGCTCAGGATTGAGCGCCTGCTTGAGGGGTGAGGAGCGAGCGGTGAGCCCTGCTCA
>JANOPS010000158.1:0-2148 GCA_031421995.1 Gemmatimonadaceae bacterium | reverse complement strand
CCGCGTTCAACGCGGTGCGCTAGTCACTGCGGCGCGCCAGGCTGCGGCAACGGTACACATCTCGATCATCACTAACGCGTCAGTTCGACCTGATGATTTGAGCACGTGGAAACTGTGATCAGCGCCCTCCACCCAATGCATCTGCCACGGCGCCTTCACCGTGGTCAGGGCCTTCGTCATCAAGGCGGGCGTGCACAGCTCGTCGCGCGTGCCGTTGATGCACAAGACCGGCATCTGGATACGCGGCAGATGCGCATCGCGCAGCTTCTCCGGTTGACCCGCCGGATGCAACGGGTACGCGAGCAACAACAACCCGTCCGCATCGAATCCGTCGGCCGCCAGCATCGATGCGGCGCGTCCACCCATGGAGCGACCACCGATCACCAGGCGGGCCGGATCGAGCTCTCGTCTCGTGAACGCCACGACCGCCGCGACGGTGTTCATGAGCGTTGGCATCGCATCGGGGCGGCCTGACTTTCGCTCCTTGTAGGGAAAGTTGAATCGCACCACACCGAACCCCGCGTCTCGCATGGCCTGTGCCGAGGCGAGCGTGCCGCGGTCGGAGATGCTGCCACCAGCACCGTGGGCGCAGACAAACACGGTTCCCTCGTGCCCGGTGGTGGCCGCCTCATACACGGCACTCACGTCGCCCTCGCCAACTTTTATACGCCACTCGCGTGCTGTCACGTCGGATCCTCAATCGAAAGATGCATCTCGTCGAGAAACTGGTGGCCGCTTGACGGCTTCCCCGATCGTTCCTGCGCGGTCGTCATAACCAAGCGGTCAATCGTTCGCGTCATGCCCACGTACAGGAGCCGTCGCCCCTCTTCCACTTCGTGTGCCGAGGGCGCTTTCGTGGGCGAACCTCCCGGCAGCTGCGTGTCCTCCACGCCAATGATGTACACCCGAGAAAACTCGAGCCCTTTCGTGGAATGGAGCGTGAGCAAGTTCACGCGATCAGGATCGGCCTCTTCGCCCTGCCACTTTGAAAGCACGGCGCGCTCCAGAAACACGGACAGTTGCTCCTCGAACGACCCACTCGGCAATTCCGCGATGAGACGTCGCAAGCGCAGCATCGCTTGCGGATAGCGATCCTCGGCAGACTTGTCGGTGCGAATACGATCCATCAGCGACTGTCCGCCAAGCTGCGCGATCACGTCGTCGACTGATGGCCAGATCGTGTGGTCGCCGCGCGCCGCTTCGTATTCGTCCAGTGCACCGCTATACCGGCCAAGCGCGAAGACGCGTGTCAATCGTTGAAAGAGGGCGGCCTCGTCGCCCGAGTCGCCGACACTGGTGAGCGCGAAGATGGCGAGCGCCACGCCGAGTGCGCCGAGTTGCTCGTTGAGCGCGGTTTTGCGTGCGCGTTCGGCTTGCGCGCGCGCGAGTGCGGTGGTCACGCGCGCCAGCGTGAGCGTATCGTCAAGCGCCCGGTGCGAGCGCCCGGGCGGGATCTCGAAGCGCCGCGCCAAGTCGACCAACTTGCGACTGGTCGGAAACAAGTCGCGAGCGAGCGGCAGGGTGTCGAATGTGGTGAGATCGAAGCGATGGCCATTCTCGTCAGCCATCCGGCTCATGATGGGAAAATCAAAGTCGTAGCCGTTGTGCGCGACCACTACATCGTTGCCGACGAAGCGCCGGAATTCCGGCCAGACGTCTTCGAAGTACGGTGCGTCCGCCAGCGAGGCGGCATCGATCCCATGCGTGGCGGTGGCGCCGGGAGCAATGGCGACCCGAGGCTTGACGAGCGTCGAGAACGTTTCGGCGATTTCTCCACCGCGCACACGCACCGCCGCGATCTCGACGATCTCTGCCGACCGCGTATCGGCATCCGTGGTTTCGAGATCGACCGCCGTGAAGTCCGAGAAACCTGTCGTCGATCCGCTCATCTCGAGCAACTGAGCCGCCTTGAAGACGCCCAGTGGCAGCGCGACCGACGTGATATCCTCGGCGTGCAGTTGGTGCGCGCGATCGCTCGGCGGCTCGGTGCCGTGCACGGCCTTCAGCCCAAGTGAGACGAGCATGGACGCCAACGGGAGCTCGGCGCCACCCATTGGTGCCAGCCAGAACGGCGCACGGGTTGTGCGCGCCTGGCGTAAGCGCTCAGCAAGTGCCACCACGTCGGGGAGCGCGGCGGGATCGGTGATC
>JANOPS010000157.1:0-15450 GCA_031421995.1 Gemmatimonadaceae bacterium | reverse complement strand
ACGCTTCCGGCGTAGCGAGCTCTTCCGGTGTGTACTTCGCCCAGTAGCCCGTCAGCGCGTCCCGAAAGGTCGGGATGCCGCTTTCGGCCGATGTCCCGGCGCCGGTCAGCACGCAGACGTGTTCGGCGGCACGCAGCGCCCGGGCGGCGACCGAGAGCGCCTCGGCGCGCGTTTGCGGGTCGGTCGTGGGGGGAGACGCCACCCGGCGCGACGGCGGCTGGGGTCCTTTGGGGTTGCTGGACGATGACATAGTCAGGCGACGTTACACAACGGAGGGCACTGGGGCAACAGGCAGGCTGGTAAACGGACTCACCGAACTCCAACCAGCGTCGGCGCCACCGAGCCGTAGCGGGCCGTGACACGTTCGTTACCTGTCCGTGGGCAGACCGCGACCTAGGTCACGAAGCTTTCCTTCACGCGGCGGCGCTGGTTTAGCGCCAGCAGCTTAAACCCTCTCCGACTCCGAAACATGCGACCATTCGCCGTGCGATCGAATTACGCCTCGACGAGCATTGTCACGAAATCCCGTAGTGCATTGGGTCTTCTCGCCCTCGTCGTTGCCAGCTTGGTCTCTCACCACACGCTTGGCGCGCAAGCGCCGGCAGAAGGTCGGGTCACCGGGCGCATCATCGACGCGGGAACCGGTCAAGGGATCGCCGGCGCGCAAATTCAACTGGTTGGCACCACCAACGGGGCAGCTTCCGGCGTCGACGGTCGATACCTCGTCGTGAAGGTTCAGGCGGGAACTGCCACGATTCAAGTGCGTCGGATCGGCTATGGGCCAAAGACGATTACTGGTATCGTCGTACCGGCCAATGGCGGCGTTGAGGTCGATGTGTCCTTGAAGACCGCCGACGTGCAGCTCGCCGCAGTGAGCGTGACCGCATCGGCCGAACGGGGAACCGTCAACCAAGCCCTCGACAATCAGCGGAACGCCAATGGCATCGTCAATTCGGTGACCGCTGAACAGATCGCCAAGAGCCCAGACGGCGACGCGGCCCAGGCGATTCAACGTGTCAGCGGTGTGACCGTGCAGGACGGCCGCAGCGTGTTCGTGCGCGGCCTCGGCGAACGCTATACCGTCACCAATCTCAACGGCGCACGGCTGCCAAGTCCGGAGCCCGAGAAGCGCTTTGTCCCGCTCGATATTTTCCCATCGGCGCTCCTCCAGTCCATCAACACCACCAAGACGTTCACCCCCAATTTGTCGGGCGACTTCTCCGGTGCCTCGATCGACATTGAGACCCGCGAGTTCCCAGTCAAGCGCAGCTATGTCTTTTCGTCTTCCGTCGGCATCAACGACGCGGCAACGGGACGATCGCTGGCTACTGCGCCCACCGTTGGCAGCGAGTGGCTCGGTTTTGGGGGATCGGCGCGCCAGGTACCGTCGCAGCTGTCGACAGCGCGTGGGGTCGCCGGCCTGACGACGCGCCCACTGGTCAACGGTGCGGTGAATTCGCTGCGAAACGCGTGGACGCCGATCCAATCGAAGGGCATGCCCAACGGCTCTGTTGGCGTTTCTGTCGGCGGGCAAGACCCCTTGCTTGGCCTGCGAATCGGATACCTCGCTTCCCTCACCTATTCGACGACCCAAGAGGTCCGCGCCGATGACTATCAGGCGAATCCGATTCAGCGCGGCGGCCGTCCTCAGGTCCTTGAGTCATGGCAGGGAAGCGGAAGCCGTGTCGGCATCCTGTGGGGCGGCATGTTCAACACCAGCACGATGCTTGGCAGCAAAACCCGACTGGCACTGAACAACACGTACACGCGGAGTGCCGACAATGAAGCACGTCAAAGTGAGGGTCCGTCGTTTGCGTTCTCCGGCATCAATGTCCAACGCAACACCCTCCGCTTTGTCGAGCGCACCATTCGCTCGTCGCAGCTGAAAGGAGAACACTCGCTGTCCACGCGACAGTCAGCCGACTGGTCGATTTCCAGTTCGGGCGTAACGCGCAAGGAACCGGATCGTTCAGATCTGGTTTATGCGCAGTTCACGCCCGGCGGACGATATGCATGGAGTGACGGCAACCCGGACGTGGCGCGTCGCACATTTGGCGACCTCGGCGAGAGCAACATGGTCTATGGCCTGAACTACCGGCTCGCCTTCAGCGATGCGCCGGACGCCATGGTGCTCAAGGTTGGCGGAAGTTTCCGTTCCACCTCACGCGACGCCACCAATCGTCAGTTCAGCATCGTGTCCAATGCGATTCCGGTGACGGATCGCGAACGTCGTGCCGAGGATCTCTTCGATGGGCGATTCAGCCGGGACACCTCCACGCAATTCAACGTCATCAACGTTGCCGAAGATGGCATCTACAACGCGAGCGAGCGGCTCGGTGCCGGTTTTGCGATGATCGAGGCCCAACTCGGATCGCGCATGCGGCTTATCGCTGGCGCGCGCGTCGAAGACGCGGATATCCAAGTCAACACGTCCCTGTCGAACAACAACACGTTCCGCAGTCGGTTGACGAACACCGACGTCCTGCCGGCAGCGACCTTGAACGTGACGTTGACGGAGACCGCGCAGTTGCGGGCTTCCGCGTCGCAAACGCTGGCTCGACCGGAGTATCGCGAATTGTCGCCGGTACAGTACCTCGAGGTGATTGGCGGTCAGATTACCCGAGGCAATAGCGACCTCGTTCGCACGCTCATTCGGAATTACGATCTCAAGTACGAGCGCTATCCCAATCCCGGTGAAGTCCTAAGCATCGGCGTGTTCGCGAAGCAATTCGACAAGCCGATCGAACGGATCGACATTGCCACCGGCGGTGCGCCGATCGTCTCGTTCTTCAACGCTGACGGCGCAAGTAACCTCGGGTTGGAGTTGGAAGCACGAAAAAACCTTGGCACGATCGTCTCTGCGCTCGAGGCGTACAGCGTGTTTTCCAACGTCACGATTATGCGCAGCACGATTGACATCGGCACAGGCGCGTCGGCAAACACCAACGCCAGCCGTCCCATGATGGGACAGGCCCCGTGGGTCGCGAACGTGGGCTCCGCGTGGAACAGCCGCTCGGGGAAACTGTCGGCGACGCTGCTGTATTCCGCCGTCGGTCCACGCATTTACAGCGCCGGAACGATTCCCTTCCCCGACGTGACCGAGCAGACGCGCCATGTGGTTGACTTGTCCTTGCGATTCCCGCTCTCCACGGCGATGCAGATCAAGGTGGATGCACGGAACTTGCTCGATGCCCCGTATCGCCTGCTGCAGGGTCCGGTCACGCGAGAGGAGTACCGACTGGGTCGTCAGCTCGCCATTGGCGCGCAGTGGCGTCGGTAACCAGAGCACGTGTTGGCAGTGACGCGTTCGTGACAGAGTAGTCGTCGAGCAGTGACAGTGTGACGAGAGCTTTAGGGGGAGTGGCCAATGGCCATTCCCCCTTTTTCGCTTTTCACATCAATCCAGACTCGCCATGTCTCGCAACTGGACTCGCTCGGTTCTTCGCACCAGCGCCCTTCTTGCACTCTTTGCCATCGCCGCGTGCGGCGGCGACGACGATCCGATTACTCCCGCGGCCTTGCTTGCACCGACCGGCCTCGCTGGCACGTCCCCGTCTGCCACGAGCATTCGAGTGACATGGGCTGCGGCCACAGGTGCGACTGGCTATCGCGTTGAACGTGCGCCGGAGACCGGCGGCACGTTTGCCGAAGTCGGCACGACGACAACCGCCCTCGAGTTTGTCAACACCGGCTTGGCTCCGGAGACCGGCTTTCGTTTTCGGATTGTGGCGTTGCGTGGCAGCGAGCAAAGCCCGGCATCATCCGAAGCGACGGTACGGACCAGTAACCGCGCCGTGGTGCAGGTGACCGCGGATATCACCACCGCCACGACCTGGACGGCGGACAACATCTACCAGCTGACGCGCATCATCTCCGTTGCGAACGGTGCCGTCCTCACGATCCAACCCGGAACGCGGATCATTGGTGGCGCACTCACCGCTGGCCAAGCGCCGCCCGTGACGGCACTGGTGGTGCTGCGCGGTTCGCGCATTAGCGCGATCGGCACACGCGACTTGCCCATTGTGATGACGTCATCGGCAGCAGCTGGGGATCGTTTTCCCGGCGACTGGGGTGGACTGATCCTCGTGGGTAACGCGAGCGCCAATCGGACAGGTCGCACCGTCGTCGAGGGCCCGGCGCCTGTCGACACCGTCAGCTGGAATGGCGGCACCAATGATGCCGACAACTCAGGCTCGCTCGTGTATACTCGCGTTGAGTTTGCCGGCGCGGCGTCGCAGCTCAACGTCGAGTTGAATGCCTTTTCGTTCTACGCGATTGGTCGTGGCACGCGCCTCGAATACTTGCAGGCCGTGCGCGGACTGGACGATCAGTTCGAGTTCTTTGGTGGCACCGTCGACGCGCGCTACTTGGTGTCGTACGAGTCCGGCGACGATCACTTCGATGCCGCTGAAGGATTCCGTGGTCGCCTGCAGTTCCTCATTGCGCTGCAAACGGGACCTCGCGTGACGCCTCGTGCCGGAAATCCGGGAGCGCTGTCAGGTGAGCAGAGCGGCTTCGAAGTCGACGGCTGTGGCTCTGCGTCGGGCACCTGCGCGGGTGGCTTCAATTCCACGCCATACAGCACACCGGTATTCGCCAACTTCACGGTCATCGGACCCGGCGCGAGCGTGTTGCCGGTACGCGCCGGCGGCGACGGCGGCCTCGGTGCCAACATCCGACGCGGTACGGGTGGTGTGTGGATGAACGGTGTACTCGGCCGGTGGCCGGAAGCCGCGATCTCGGTCTTCGATCTGGAGACGGACACTCGCATCACTGAGGACTCGCTCAATCTACGGAATCTCGTCTTTGCGGAAAACGCTCGTGACTACGACGCCGCAGGCGCCACGAACCGTTTCGGTACGGAAAGTAAGTTCGCCAACGCCGGCATCCGGACGAGCGCGGCAGCAGCCAATGCCTTGTTCACATCGGTGCCGACCGCCGCGACTGCAATCGCCAACGGATTTGCCTTCGACTGGGCGCCCGTCGCCGGTTCACTGCTGACCACGGGCGGCACAGGAACAACGCTGCCGGGCCGCATCCCGCAACGAGTCACCAACTTCTTCGGTGGCACGATGCCGGGCACGACCTACATCGGGGCTGCCGATCCAGCCGCGACCGATAAATGGTGGACAGGTTGGACCGTGTACTTCCGCAATTGATTCACGTGTAGAATTGAGGGGGCCGGAGTCGTCATTCGACGGCTCCGGCCCCTTCCTCGTTACTGCCATCAGACCGCCACTCCATGCTCCGACGCCTGCTCATCAGTGCGACGACGGCCGCGACTATCATCGTCGCCAGCTGCGATCGGTCGCCCGCTCAGAAAACCAGTAACGCGCTTGGCGCGTCGGCGGACGCTGTGCCCGCGGGCATCGATCCGCAAATGGTGGAGCGCCGTGAGGATGGCGTGGTGGTCGCATCACGCGATTCCCTGCTCAAGACGCCCGGGTACATCGTTGACAGCATCTTTCCGCCTGAAGAAACCTTGCGTCGATTTCGCGCAGACTTCTCTGGTGCCCCGCCAACCAGTCTTGATGGATCGATGCGATCGCGCGATGATCTGCTCCGGCGATATTGGCGCATCTTGACCAGCGGAGACACGACGGGAGCGGGGGCGCTCGTCCTCACCAAGCGGGAGTTCGCGTACCTCTATCTCCCCGCAAGTCCCGAGTTCAAGGCTGGAATGCCACCACAGATCGCCTGGCTCTTGCTTGAACGCAGCGCACCAACGGCTTTCTCCAAAGCACGAGAGGTTGCCGTCACGCGACGCACGGGTGCGGTCGTTGGCACCACGTGTCCGCCCGTCGTCGGTGCGCTCCCCGGTGAGCTCCAAGTCTTTGGTCCGTGCGGCGTTATAATTCGATCGGGTGCGTCCCGGGATACCATGTGGATAGCCAGTCGAGTTGTGGCGCATCGCGGGATCGTCAAGTTACTCAGTCACGCGAACCCCCTTTAAACAGGATGAAGATGCGCCTAGTCAGTCGCCGAGCGGTCTTGACGCGTCGCTTCAACAGCGCGGTGCGTCTCGGCGTTGTGCTGACGATTGCCTGTGCACCGTCCAACGACAAAGCAGACGGGTCCAGTGCTGGTCGGGAGGCATCAAGAACGCGCGTCGATCTCACCGGGGCCGGGGCCACCTTTCCGTACCCACTCTATTCGCGGTGGTTTAACGACTACGCACAACGCACCGACGTGCGCATCAACTATCAGTCCATCGGATCTGGCGGCGGCATCCGGCAAATGATCGAGGGCACGGTAGATTTTGGAGCCACCGACGTGCCGATGACCGATGCAGAGCTCGCCCAAGCGGGAACTCCCATTGTCCACGTACCCACCGTGCTCGGCGCGGTCGCGGTGACCTACAACTTGCCCGAACTCAAACGACCGCTGCGTCTGTCGGGCGATCTGCTGGGGCTGATGTTTCTCGGCCAACTCACGAAATGGAACGACCCGCGGTTGCGCGACCTGAACCCGGATCAGCCACTGCCCGCCACGGACATTCTGGTCGTGCACCGCGCCGACGGCAGCGGGACGTCCTACATCTTCAGCGACTACCTCGCGTCGGCCAGCGCCGCGTGGGCCGCTGGCCCCGGTCGCGGCAAAGACGTCTTGTGGCCCGCTGGGATCGGCGGAAAAGGCAATGAGGGCGTCGCCGGTCAGGTCAAGCAGATGGTTGGCTCCGTTGGCTACGTCGAAGTCGTGTACGCGCGCCAGAACTTCCTCCCCGTCGCACATATTCGGAATTCCGCAGGACGGTTCATCTCGCCCATGCCGTACGAGATCGGCAACGCAGCGGCGAGCACCTTCACTGGCGTAGTCGCCTCGCGGGACTTGCGCGCATCATTGGTGAACGCACCAGGCGATCAGTCGTACCCGATCGCGTCCTTCACGTGGATGCTGTTGGCACCCGAGCGCATCGGGCGCGCGAAGGCCGATCAACTGTACCAGTTTATTCGCTGGGCGTTGGCAGACGGCGCCTCCACAGCCAGTGCACTAGGATATGTCGCGCTCCCCACCGTGACCGCGACGCGGGTACTCGCCTTAATCGACACGTTGGCCGCCGCGCCGCGCACCAAGCCCTGATGGCAGCGGTGTCCAGATGGTCGCGGCAACAGGTTGGGGATCGCGTCTACGATTTCGTGACGTCCGCCTGCGCCGCGGTCGTGCCGTTCCTCTTGGTGCTCTTGGTGATCGTGATCGCGCGCGCGGCGTGGCCAGCGCTGTCACTGCACGCCGCCGATCTGCTGACGGGCACCACATGGGACGTGTCGCGTGGCCGTTTCGGAGCAATTCCCGCCATTGTCGGAACGATCCTGTCTTCCCTGCTGGCACTCTGCATCGCTACTCCGCTCGCCGTTGGTGCCGCCATCTTCGTGAGCGAATTGGCGCCGCGCCATCTGCGCGGACCACTGTCGTTTTTGATCGACTTGCTGGCAGCGATTCCGAGCGTGGTGTACGGACTGTGGGGGCTCTTCGTGCTGGTCCCGTTTCTCCGCGTCCACGTCATGCCGCCACTGATGACGCTCTTTGGTATGCTCCCGCTCTTTCGCGGTCCGGCGTACGGTCCAAGTCTCCTGGCTGCGGCGTTGCTGCTCGCCATCATGATCCTTCCGTACATCACCTCCGTCTCGCGCGAAGTGCTGGTCGCCGTGCCGCGCTCACAGCGCGAAGCCGCACTCGCGCTGGGCGCGACGCGCTGGGAAATGATTCGCGATGCCGTCCTGCCCTACGGCCGCTCCGGCCTGATCGGCGCCGTCATGCTGGGACTGGGACGCGCGCTCGGCGAAACAATGGCCGTCACCATGGTGATCGGCAATCGGCACGCTGTTCCGCATTCACTGCTCGATCCCGCATACACCATGGCCGCCGTGCTGGCGAATGAGTTTGCGGAAGCGTCAGACGATGCCCACCTGTCTGCGCTGATGGCCGTTGCCGGACTCCTGCTCGTGATCACGCTGTTGGTCAACGTTGTTGCGCGATGGCTCGTGTGGCGCGTGCGACAATCGCATCGGCCTCTCGCGTCTTCTATCGTGTGATGGAGCGCCCCGAAGCAGTCGCCGCATCGTCCAAGATCGCGCTCTCAGAGCGCGAGCCGGCGGCGCGCGCGCGTCGACTGGCACGCCGACGAACGCATGGACGCGTGATGATTAGCCTGACGTGGATTGCCGGCACCGTCGCCATCCTCCCGCTGGTGGCCATCGTGCTGTACTTGATGGTGGGAGGCGCGTCGGCTTTCTCACCCTCGTTCTTCACCAATGTGCCGGCACCAGCGGGCGCTCGTGGCGGTGGAATGGCCAACGCGATCGTTGGGACCATGCTGCTCGTTGGTATCGGCGCCGGCATCGGGGTGCCAATAGGCATTGGGGCGGGCCTCTTCGCCGCCGAACGGCGCGGAACGCGACGGGCAACAATCGTTGCCTTTGTCGCCGACGTCTTGAGTGGCCTTCCCTCCATCGTGCTGGGGGTCTTCGTGTGGGAACTCGTCGTGCGGCCGTCGGGGCGGTTTTCGGCGCTCGCCGGCGGGATCGCACTCGGGTTGCTCATCATCCCGTTGGTCACGCGCGCCACCGAGGAGATGGTGAAGCTGGTCCCGTCGGCCTTGAACGAAGCTGCCGTCGCGTTGGGGTTTTCGAAGTGGCGCAGCGCATCAACCGTGGTGCTGCGCACCGCCATGCCAGGGATCGTGACGGCCTCGCTGGTGGCCATTTCGCGGGCAGCGGGCGAGACGGCCCCACTGCTGTTTACCGCCTTCGGCAATGCCTACTGGTCGGTGAGTCTGGTTCGACCCATCGCGGCGTTACCGCTGCAGATCTTCGCCTACGCACAAAGTCCCTATGACGACTGGCGTGCGCAGGCGTGGGCCGGCGCGCTCGTCCTATTGGTGATGATCGCCGCCATGAGCCTACTTGCGCGTTCCGTACTGCGCGCGCGTCTCGCCCTCGTGCGTGGCAGTCGCATCGAGCGACCGTCCACGATTGATGCCGAGCGCGGCGTGTGAACACCGCACCAAGGACCACCGCACCGAGTCTTGAACTGCGGCACGTGACCGCCGGGTACGGCCCCCGTTCCGCTTTGCGTGATGTGTCGCTGACGTGTCGCGGTGGCGCCATCACCGCCGTGATCGGCCCATCGGGTTGCGGGAAATCCACGCTGTTGCGCTGTGTGAACCGTCTGCACGAGCTGACGCCACGCGCGTCCGTCACTGGGAGCGTGCGCGTGGGCGCCCAGGACGTGTATGCACCAGAGACCGATACGATCGCGCTGCGGCGCGGTATTGGCATGCTCTTCCAAGTCCCCACGCCGTTCCCTACGATGTCGGTCTACGACAACGTCGCCTCAGGTATTCGCGCGGCCGGCAACGCCCCGCGAGGCAGCGCACTGGCCGACCGTGTGGAACGGTCCTTGCGACGGGCCGGGCTCTGGTCCGAAGTGGTAGACCGACTCGACGGGAGCGCCGTCGCGCTTTCTGGCGGCCAACAGCAACGCCTGTGCCTGGCTCGCGCGTTGGCGGTCGAGCCACACGTGTTGTTACTCGACGAGCCCACCGCCTCATTGGACCCGTTGGGAACGCAGCGCATCGAAGAGCTCCTGTACGAGCTTCGCGGGGAAGTGACCATCGTTATCGTGACGCACAACATGCAACAAGCCGCGCGCATTTCCGACGACACCGTGTTCTTACTCGACGGCGCGCTGATCGAGGCGGCGCCCACACGCCGTATGTTTACCGCACCATCGGACCAGCGCACGGAAGCCTATGTCACGGGACGGTTCGGATGATCGCGCCATCCCATGTCGGCCGAGTGCAGTTCGAGCGCTTCTCCGTGTGGTTCGGAAAGGTGCGCGCCCTCAACACCATCGACCTGAGCGTCGCACCGCGTGCGGTCACCGCCCTGATCGGTCCGTCTGGTTGTGGAAAGAGCACGCTGTTGCGCTCCATCAACCGCCTGAACGACACGATCGTCGGTGCAACACATACCGGGCGTGTGCTGTTGGAAGGTGTCGATGTCTATGCGCCCGCGACCGACACGAGTGCGTTGCGTCAACGCGTCGGGATGGTGTTTCAGCAGTCCACGCCGTTCCCACGAAGCATCTTTGATAACGTGGCCTACGGACCGCGGCTGAATGGCTTCGCAGGCGATGCCGATCTCGCCGATCTGGTCGAACAGGCCTTGCGTCGTGCGGCGCTGTGGGACGAAGTCCGAGACCAGCTCCGTGACAGTGCGCTCGCCCTCTCTGGCGGTCAGCAGCAACGTCTCTGCATTGCCCGCGCGCTGGCCAATGCCCCAGAGGTCCTGCTGCTGGACGAGCCCACGAGTGCGTTGGACCCGGCGGCCACCCAGCGTATCGAGGAACTGCTCTACGAGCTGCGGTCGGACCTGTCGATTGTGCTGGTGACGCATAACTTGCATCAGGCGGCGCGGGTCGCCGACCGCACGGTGTTTCTGGAGGACGGCCGCGTCATCGAAGAAGACGAGTCCAGAGCCCTGTTCACCGGCCCCCGCGATCCGCGCACGGAGGCGTTCATTACCGGGAGATTTAGCTGATGGGCGGAGAGACTGGCTGATGGCTGACGGTGCGGCATCGACGGGGGGATTTCGCCATTTTCATAGCGAGCTCGCCACGCTCAAGCAACGATTGCTCGAAATGTCCGAGCGCGCCGAATCGCTGGTCGACCTCGCCGTCGAGGCCCTTGTCGAGCGCGACCGTGAGAAGGCCGTGGCCGTGATCGAGGCCGATCACGAGCTGGACCGGCTGGAGGTCGAAGCCGAAAACCTGGCGATCTCTCTGCTGGCACTGCAACAGCCGATGGCCCGTGATCTGCGCTTCCTGGTCGGCGCGATCAAGGTCTCGAGTGATCTGGAGCGGGTTGGTGATCATGCGGTCAACATCGCGCAGTGCACGGTGCGATTGGTCGACGGACGAACGGCCCCGCCGCCGGTACCGGCGCTGGTCGACATGGCGCGTCGCGCTCGCGCCATGCTTGGTGATGCGCTGGACGCCTTCATTCGCGGCGACGGGGTGTTGGGACGTTCTGTGGGGAAGGCCGACGATCAGGTCGACGCGCTGCACGAAGCGATCTTTCGGTCGCTTGTCGCGTTCATGACGAGCGATCCGCAGCTCATTGCCGCGTCGCTTGAGCTGATGCTCGTGAGTCGAAATCTGGAGCGAGTCGCCGACCTGGCGACCAACATCGGCGAGGATGCCGTCTATCTCGCGGAAGGCAAACAGATTCGGCATCGCTTCGACGAACTCACGGAAGCCACGCCACCCGATGCCGCGACCGAGCAAACCGCATGACCGGGAAAATGCTCACGCCTGTCTTCGGCAACAGCGCCCTGGGCGACCAACGGATTGCCGCGATCGACATCGGGTCCAACTCCATTCGCCAGATCGTTGCCGATGTGTCGACGGGCGGGCAGATCCGCGTGATCGATGAAATGAAGGCCATGCCGCGCCTCGGAGAAGGATTGGAGAGCACCGGGGCACTTGGACAACCAGGAGTGGATGCCGCACTGGCGGCGATTCAGCGCATGGTCGAACTGGCCCGACAGCTTGGTGCGTCGCAAATCGAGATCGTCGCGACCAGCGCGGTGCGTGATGCCACGAATGGCGTCACGTTCGCCAGCCGTGTGCACGCGGCGACCGGTGTGGGGGTGCGCATCCTCTCCGGCGAGCAAGAGGCGCTGCTCAGCCATCGCAGTGCGCTGGCACATTTTGAACTTGGTGCCGGACGGTCGCTGGTGATGGACATCGGTGGGGGCTCCCTCGAGGTCGTGCTCTCCAAAGACGGCCTGATCGAACGCGTAGCGTCTCTCCCCTTTGGGGCGGTGCGGCTGACCGAGAAGTTCTTGTCACCCGTCGTCCGTCCTCGGGGTGTGCGACAGCTTCGTGAGCATGTGCGCGACGGGCTGAAAAAGGCGGTGCCCGTCAAAGATTGGCGCGGCGTCCGCATTATTGGCTCGGGCGGCACCTTCACCAACCTCGCCGGCATTGCCTTGGCACGCCAAGGGCTGACATCTCGTGCGCCGCACGGCACCAGCGTCGCCCGTGCGGAACTGGAGCATCTGCTGGACTGGCTGCAGCGACTTACACCCGAAGAGCGCTTAACCGTGCAAGGGCTGAACCCGGCGCGTGCGGACATTATCGTGGCAGGACTCGCCACGGCGGCCGAGGTGCTGGCCCGCTTCGACTCGCGCGACGTGGTCACGTCCGGATACGGCATTCGCGAAGGCATCTTGTTGGAGTCGGCACGAGTGATGCCGGTCATCGCCGATCCCGGCGCGGCGCGTGAACGGTCCGTGCGCGAGTTTGCGGAACGCTGTCACTACGAAGCGCCGCACGCCAAGCAAGTCCAGCGCCTCTCACTCCAGCTCTTTGATGCGCTCGCGCCACGCATGGCGCTCGGCGCCGTCGATCGTCGGGTGTTGTCCGACGCCGCGCTCGTGCACGACGTAGGATACCACATCAATTACGAGAATCACCACAAGCACTCCTTCCATCTGATTTCGCACGCCGAATTACTCGGCATGACACCCGCGGAGCAAATCGCGATCGCGCACATCGCGCGCTACCATCGCGGCGCGCCACCGAAGCGCAAGCATCGCGGATACGCACAACTCGACCGTGTGCTGCGCGAACGTATCGAAAAGTTATCGGGATTGCTGCGCTTGGCCGACGGGCTTGACCGCGGACACGTCAACGCAGTCGGACGGCTCAAGGTGCGCTGGACCTCTTCCGCCCTTCGCGTGCACGTCATAGAAGCTGACGGCGCGCAAAGCGTCCGGCTGGAGTGCTGGGGCGGCGCGCGAAAGCGCGCCTTGTTGGAGACCGTGCTCGGTCACCCCGTCGAGGTCGTTGCGCCCGACGGGACCGTTGTCACGTTCGACGAAGGCGACGGCGAGTAGGTGGCCCGCTACTGCTCTTCGAACAAGGGGTTCGTACGCCCCTTCCCCTCAGTCCGCGCGTGGCCGGCCGAACGAGCACTCCGCTGATGCGCGACGGCTTCGGCACGCCCATCGGGCAGTAATCCCCACGGATCGCGCATGAGGATTTCCTGTGTGGCGCGCTCCGGGGCGCCATCGGCATGTCGACGGCGATAGCTGCCATCGGCGCCGAGCTCCCACGCCTGACGGTTGTCAGAGAGGCACGTGTCGAGCAGCGAGCGCAGACGAGGATGCCACTGGCGGTCCTCCACCGGCACCATGGCCTCCACGCGGCGATCAAGATTGCGCGGCATCCAATCGGCCGACCCGAGATAGTACTCAGGATGACCGCCGTTGGCGTAGTACTGCAAGCGCGAGTGCTCCAGAAACCGTCCGATAATTGATGTGACGCGGATGCGCTCGCTGACCCCGGGAACACCGGGCAGCAGACAGCATATGCCGCGCACGATCAAATCAATCTCCACGCCGCCTTGCGACGCCCGGTAGAGCGCCGCGATGATGCCGGGGTCGACTAACGCGTTCATCTTGGCGATGATCCGCCCGCCGCGTCCGGCTTGGGCGTGCGCCGTCTCGCGCGCTATCAGCTCCATCGTGCTCTCGCGCAAGTTGCCGGGCGCAACGAGCAGTTTCCGATAGTGTTTCTGCCGCGAAATTCC
The DNA here is from genome assembly GCA_031421995.1 of Gemmatimonadaceae bacterium. GTDB lineage: Bacteria > Gemmatimonadota > Gemmatimonadetes > Gemmatimonadales > Gemmatimonadaceae > Gemmatimonas. The sequence goes on along the minus strand of JANOPS010000157.1, from coordinate 1,853 downwards.
GGTCAGCGAGTTGAAGAGATCCGTAAGGTCTGCGCCGATCTCGGGATGGCAGCTGAACAGCCCCAAGTCGGTATACAGTCGCGCGGTCTTCGAGTTGTAGTTGCCAGTACCGATGTGCACATACCGGCGAATGCCATCGTCGTCACGCCGCACCACCAGCACCGTCTTGGCATGCGTCTTGAGCCCCGGTAAGCCGTAGGCCACGTGAATGCCGTAGCTTTCCATCGTACGCGCAAACTCAATGTTGTTCTGTTCGTCGAAGCGCGCCTGGAGTTCAATCAGCACCGCAACCTGCTTGCCCTGCTCGGCGGCCTCGGTGAGCGCGCGAACGATCGCTGTTTCTCCGGACGTCCGGTACAACGTCAACTTGATGGCGAGCACATGCGGATCGTGCGCCGCGAGTTCGAGGAACGCTTCGACGGTTGCGCTGAACGATTCGAAGGGGTGATGCACGAGGATATCGCCATCGCGTATCGCGTCGAAGATATTCCGCCCGTCGCGCAGCGCGGGCGGCAGCACCGGTACGTATGGCGCGTCACGCAACGGCGGCATATCGATGGACGCAATCGTCATCAGATCGCCGAGCTCCAGGAGTTCGTCAATCTCGTGCACATCGCCCGCCCGAAGCGGCGCAACCGTCTGCGTTTCGCTTTCTCCGAGCTCGTCAATCAGCAGCTGACGCATGCCCGGCGGCATGGAACGTTGCACCTCCAGGCGCACCACCTCACCAAATCGGCGCTGAAACACCTGCTGTTCGATGGTCTCCAACAAGTCGTCGGGTTGATCGATCTGGCCGAGATCAAGATCGGAGTATCGCGAGATACGGAACGTATGCCAGCGCGACACAATCAATCCCGAAAACAGTGACTCCAGATTGGTCCCGATCAGTTCTTCCAGCGCGATGTAGCAGTGCTGCCGGCCATCAACGGGAATCCACCGCGGCAAGGATCGCGGAACCTTGACGCGCGCAAAGTGGCCCGCTCCCGTGATCGGATCGAGGATCTCGACGGCGAGTGAGAGCGACAGGTTCGAGATGTACGGAAACGGGTGACCCGGGTCGACCGCGAGCGGCGTGAGGACAGGGAATACTTGCGATTCGAAGTAGCGTCCGAGAGAAGCAAGCTCGCTTGATGAGAGATCCTCCATGCTGAGGACATGTACGCCGTGTGCCGCCAACGCCGGCCAGAGGTCGTCTCGCAATGCGGTGCGGCGACGTTCGAGCAACAGCTTCACCCGCTCACGAATTTGCTCCAGTTGATCTGCGGGCGAAAGCGGATCCGGTGAATACTGCGATGCGCCCGCATTCACCTTGCGGCGTAAACCCGCCACCCGCACCATATAGAATTCGTCAAGATTGGTGCTGAAGATGGCCAGAAATTTCAAGCGCTCGAGCAAGGGAACGCGCGGGTCGAGCGCCTCCTCCAGCACGCGCGCGTTGAACTCCAGCCAGCTCAACTCGCGATTGATATAGGGAAAGGCAAGTGATGACGCACCCACTGCGGTCGCTTGCGCGGAATCCAATGTCGCCATGGTCTGCGCGGTCAAATCGTGATGAAGGACGCGAGGAGTCGGTACGACAGCGCGGCGATTGTCGCGGCAGCCGGAATCGTGATCACCCACGCCCACACGATGCGTGACGCAAGGCCCCAACGAACGGCCGATAGGCGCGTGGTCGCGCCAACGCCGACAATGGCACCGGTAATCGTATGCGTGGTGCTGACGGGAATACCGAAGTGTGTTGCCACTTGAATCACAATGGCCCCACCCGCCTCAGCGCAAAAGCCACCGACCGGTCGCAACTTCGTGATGCGCGTGCCCATGGTGTGCACGATGCGCCAGCCACCAAAGAGCGT